>CAYUCV010000012.1:0-41856 GCA_964443545.1 uncultured bacterium | reverse complement strand
AAACCATGCCTCCAGCAACAATCCATGAATGTCCGATATCCAAATGAAATCCGGCCGCATTTTTATAGAGAAACCATTGATGGGTACACTGGCAACAAAAACTGGCCCGGGCAGGGCGATAGGTCCTTACCGGGCAGCTATCACCGATATTAGGCGGCAAAACGGCAGCATAGTCTTTTCAATTGATCTCCGGGGAATAGGGGTCAGAGATATCTTTGGCTATGAAGTCAAGGGGGTGCCTGTCAATCCACAGCTCAGGGATAGGGTGCTTGGCAGGATAAAAAGGGGCGAGTTTAGAGGGCTTGAAAGCGCCCCGCGTATTTTTAGAGAATTCTTCGCGGAGTGGAAGACGACAACGATGGGGGCTGACTACCATGTCATCCCAAATGATCCTCTTATCTGGGGCCTGGCTGGCCTGGTCGGCGGGGAAAAAGTAGCGCTGGTGAGCAAGTCGATCCTTTTTGGCTCCTCGACGGCCGAAAAACTCATTGGGGTATTCCATGAAGACGCGGAACTTTTTGCCATGGCGCAATGGATGGGCGGCACAAGCGGCGCGGACCTGGCGGATGACTTTCTGGAGGACTCATATCATGATCGCGGCATAATTCTTACCGACGACCTTGGGAATCCTGTTTCATCTGACGCGCGGGTCGATACCCATGTTTTTTTAAGAGGAGCGGGATGGAAAACCAGGGGGCTACAGCCGGCAATGTTCAACATCTTCAAACACTCGGAACCCTTTGACCCGGAGGAATTTGTAGGGGATTTTATTGAGGAACTGGCGTCCGAGTACCGTTTAAGTTACGCAGAAAACCTGCCCTTTCAGACTGAAAATCTGATCAGGCTTAATGCCGGAACCTTGCCGGGTCAGCATACTATGCACGATGTGCTGAATAGAGGAATGCTGTTTTTTGGGCTTCAAGACTGGATGGACCCGGCGGCCAACTATGCCCTGTCCCGCAAAATAGCCCGAATGTCGCTTTCTACTCAAGAGGATTTTGAAGAAACCTCCGGCTCCAGGCTGTTTCTGCCGATACAGCCCATGCAGGGCGGGCGCAAATTTTGGATGATGAGCCTGCTTAATGAAGGGCGCCTTGCCGAAGGCGAAGGAACAGAAGCAAGATGTTTTCTAATGGAACGCTCGAGCGGAGAACATGTTGTGGTTAAGGCCTATCATCCCCAGGCGCCCCAGGTCCTCAGCGATGAGCAGCTTGATGTCCGGGCCGGATTGATAGGGAGACTTTCGGGCATCCGGATCCCGGGCGCAAGATATGCGACGATATTTTCAAGGTCCATTCCGGACAGCAAAAGGAGACTCCATTTTTACTGCTATGAATACATCGATAGAATGTATCTTCCTTCCGAAGCAGGTGCCAAAATGACGCAGGAAGAAGGCAGGCGCAAGAACAGCAGGGCGATAGCGCTTTTGCACCTTACCCATATGCAGGATTTTGTGCATGGCGACCCGACTTCTAAGAACATAATACTAGCAAAGAGCGGAGAAGTTGTGTTCATTGATTATGAGACCAGGGCAATGGATCTGCAGAAATTCGCTCCTGATGTTAGGTTCCGGCTCATCCTTAAGAACTGGGCGCTATTTTGGAACGAGGCGTGCCTTGAATGTCCCGGGCTAGAAAACGACCTGGCCCTAAGGGAAGTTCTTTCCAGGGCGATAAGGGAAGAAGCAAGAAGACTATTAGGGGAAAATGTTAGGGATATGGATGATCATGGTGTTATCGCGTCTGTCAGAGCCCAGCTTGAGATCATT
The DNA here is from genome assembly GCA_964443545.1 of uncultured bacterium. Classification (GTDB taxonomy): domain Bacteria; phylum Margulisbacteria; class WOR-1; order JAKLHX01; family JBAZKV01; genus JBAZKV01. The sequence goes on along the minus strand of CAYUCV010000012.1, from coordinate 40,088 downwards.
GCCGCTGACATGAACCGTATTCTGCATGGCGGAGCCGTTATGATTAACCTTGCCGATAGTCTTTCCGAAGCTATCCGTCCCTAGTTATCGTGCCTTATTTCCCCCGTGATATAATTGTTCCAAACTCATATGGCAAATCCCAGGGCGATCCATAAGATCAGTTACGGCCTGTATGTGGTCAGCTCAGGCTTTAAGGGCCGGCTGAACGGGCAGATCGCCAACACGGTGTTCCAGGTCACCGCCGAGCCCGCTAAGATAGCCGTGTGCATCAACAAGCAGAACCTTACCCATCAATACATTTCTGAAAGCGGAGCGTTCTCAGTTTCTATTCTCTCTCAAGATGTCCCGATGACCTTTGTCGGCAAGTTCGGTTTTAAGAGCGGCAGGGATATCGACAAGTTCAAGGATACCTCTTACAAGATGCTGGATAACGGATGCCCGGCGGTTACGGAGCATTCGGCCGCTATATTAAGCGCAAAAGTCGTCAGCCAATGCGAAACCGGCACCCACACGCTCTTTATCGGTGAAGTAACCGGGGAAGAGATCCTGAGCGATGCCATACCCATGACATACGCCTACTACCACGAACATCTAAAGGGCAAAGAGCCCAAAAACGCCCCGACCTACAGGGGCCCGGAAGCACAAAAATGATCCAGGTCCTTACCAATGCCGTGTTTCCCATATTTTTCCTGATAGGTCTTGGATATCTGGCAAGAAGGTACGGCATTCTTAAGCAGGGGGACGAGAGGGTCTTTAGCGCATATGTGTTCTACTTTGCCCTGCCCGCGTTTTTTCTTGCCAACCTGAGCTCACTTAGTTTTTCAAAGGAAGTCCTGCGTTTTATAGCGGCGGCGCTCGCCCCTACTTTTGCCGTCATGATACTTTATCTTCTTGCCTTTGTACTGATCAGATTCGAGCGGGACCTGCTGTTCAAACTGCTAATAAGCACTGTTTTCGGCAGTTACGCCTTTTTTGGAGTTCCTTTCATACTCTTTGCCTTTCCCGGAACACAAGGCGAGACACTGGCGGCGCTTTCATCTTCGGTAATGGCTATGGTCAGTGTTGCTGTGGCAATAACCGTTCTTGAGATCCACAGACAAAAGGGGAAGTCCTTAATAAAGGCCATTGCGACGGTGGCGCGGTCTCTTTCTAAGAATCCGCTTATTCTTTCTGTATTGGCGGCCTTTTCTATGTCCCTTCTCGGCGTAAGGTTTCCAACCCCTGTATCACATATGCTTCACATGCTGGGGGCAACAACATCTACGGTAGCCATCTTCATGCTCGGAGTATTCCTCTACGGAAGAAGCTACGGCCATCTTGCGGAAGGCTTTTTCCTGGCGCTGCCGCGAGTTATCCTGCTGCCGGCGCTCGCGGTGCTTTTTACCGGACTGATAGGCACTTCGGGACTTGACTCAACCGTGATCATAATGATGTCGGCAATGCCGGTTGCCATCTCTACGATAGTTCTTAGCGAAAGATACGATTTTTACAAGGAGACCGTAGCCTCTCTCATTCTTTTTTCCTCGCTTGGGGCTATAATATATCTGCCGGTCTGGTTCTTTATAGCCGGCGCCAGATAAGGAGGTATCTATGACCGCAAGAAAGATAATGGAAGGCATCTATTCTGTTGGCTCTATTGATTGGAGCAGGCGGCTGTTCGATGAACTCATCCCGCTGCCGGATGGCACCACATACAATTCTTATATAGTGAAAGGCAGCCAAAAGACCGCTCTGATGGACAGCGTAGACCCTACGAAAGAATCAGAATTAAGAAGTAATCTCAAAGAGCTTGGCATCTCCGGAATAGACTATGTCGTATGCCATCATGCCGAACAGGACCATTCCGGTTCCATCGGAAAAGTGCTGGAATGGTTTCCTTCGGCTAAGGTCGTTGCTAACGAGAAATGCAAGGGTATGCTCAAAGACCTTTTGCTTCTCAAGGACGAACAGTTTATCGTTATCGCGGACAAGCAGACGCTTTCTCTGGGAGATAAGACCCTGGAGTTCATCTTTGTTCCTTGGGTACACTGGCCGGAAACGATGGTGACCTACCTTAAAGAGGATAAGGTCTTATTCTCCTGCGACTTTTTCGGCTCTCACAGGGCCCAGAGCGGCCATAAAAGGGCACCTGGAAAAACTGAAGGCTTACGATATAAAGATGATCTGTCCCAGCCACGGCCCAATCTATAGCGACCCTGCTCTTATTGTTGATGCATACAAAGACTGGACCGGTGACGCTGTCAAAAACGAGGTCATTGTGCCTTATGTTTCTATGCACGGAAGCACCCAGGTCATTGTGGACCGCTTTATAGAATGCCTTATAAAACGGAATGTCGGGGTAAAGCCTTTCGACCTGTCAAAAACAGATATTGGAGAGCTGGCGATGAGCCTGGTGGATGCGGCAACAGTTGTTATCGGAAGCCCGGCTGTCCTGGCAGGGCCTCATCCGCTTGCTGTGTACGCGGCCTATCTTGCCAACGCACTCAGGCCAAAAACAAAATATGCCTCAATAATAGGATCGTTCGGCTGGGGAAGCAAATTGGTCGAAGTGTTGGCGGGCATGCTGACAAATCTGAAGGTAGAGGTGCTGGATCCAGTCATAATTAAAGGCTATCCAAAAGAGGCAGATCTTGCACAGATAGAGGCTCTGGCCGACAAAATAGCAGAAAAGCACAAACTATTGGCTTGACAGGGACTACAAATATGTATAGAATACTATATTGTAATCATTACATATATGGAAGAATTAAAAGACATACTTGAGTCAAGAGGAATAAAGCCAACATATCAAAGACTGGCAATATTCAAATACATACATGACCATAAGGTTCATCCAACAGCCGAGAGGCTCTACCGGAACCTGATTAAAATTGTACCTACCATGTCTAGAACTACGATCTATAACACTCTGTCAATGTTTGTCGAGAAAGGCCTTGCAAGGACAATTCTTATATCGCCGACAGAGGTTAGATATGATGCCGATATGTCAACACACCATCACTTCTGGTGCGAAAAATGCGGGAAGATTGAGGACCTGTTCTTTGAATGCGAAAAAGCCAGAAAGGGGGAGATAGAGGGCAACATTATTAAAGAAGTCCACGGCTACTTTAAAGGTATTTGCAGAGACTGCAGGACGCATTAAAAATGGAAAGGAGAGGATTAATTGAAGAAATACATATGCCTGGTCTGCAATTATATCTATGACCCCGAAAAAGGGGACCCCGACGGGGGTGTGACGCCGGGTACCGCGTTCGAAGCTATCCCCGACAGCTGGGTTTGCCCCGTCTGCGGAGCGTCAAAAGACCAGTTCAAGGAAGTGTGATAACAGAAAGGTTCGAACAGAGCTTCGTTCAAAAAACTGCAATGAACATAAGGAGGTAAAAAATGTCGGTCAAAAAGAAACTTGAAATTTATAAATGCGGGGTTTGCGGCAATATTGTCGAAGTGCTTTTTGTCGGGGGGGGGTAACCTTGTCTGCTGCGATAAGCTGATGCTTTTGCAGGCAGAAAATACGGTCGACGCGGCACAGGAAAAACATGTGCCTGTGATAGAAAAGGTTGACGGAGGGATAAGGATTAAGGTCGGCTCCGTCGCGCACCCTATGGAAGATAAGCACTATATCCAGTGGGTCCAGGCTATTGTCGGAGACAAGACCTACAGGGAATTTCTGAAACCCGGGCAGGCTCCCGAAGCCTTCTTCCCCTTGAGCGAAAGCGATATAACCGCAAGAGAGTACTGCAATCTGCATGGGCTCTGGAAAAGCTAAAGTAAAGACGCCCCGTCGGGGCGTCTCAATAGAAAGGAGAAATCGATGAAATCAGTTAAGGGCACAAAGACCGAAAAGAATCTGTTGGCTTCGTTTGCGGGAGAATCCCAGGCAAGGAACCGCTACACCTATTTTGCCAGCGCGGCCAAGAAGGAGGGATATGAGCAGATCTCGGCGATCTTTCTTGAAACGGCCGACAACGAAAAGGAACACGCTAAGCGGTTCTTTAAATATCTTGAGGGAGGCGAGGCCCAGATAACTGCTTCGTACCCTGCGGGTATAATAGGGGCCACGATACAGAACCTTGAAGAGGCAGCGGCCGGGGAGAACATGGAATGGACAAAGCTGTATAAAGAGGCGGCAGAAGTCGCGGACCAGGAAGGTTTTGCGGAAATAGCCGACCAGTTCAGGGAGATAGCCGAGGTCGAGGCCGAGCATGAAAAAAGATACAGAAAACTGCTGGCCAATGTAAAAACTTCAACTGTTTTCAAAAAAGACAAGCCGGTCAAGTGGCACTGCAGGAACTGCGGTTATGTCCACGAAGGCAGCGAGGCCCCAAAGGAATGTCCGGCCTGCAAGCATCCCCAGGCTTATTACGAGGTCCTGGCAGAAAATTATTAATTGAATGATTGTTTTGTAGGGGCAGGTCGCGACCTGCCCCTACGGTTTGAAGAATGAAATGAAAAAATTGATCAGATCCGTTAATGTCCTCAAACGATCTGCCCTCAAATCTGTGATCGACAAAAAGATCGTTGAATTCAAAAAGCTGGGGATCGAACCGGCGCCCGAGCTTTTTAAGGAGCTTTGCTTTTGCATTCTTACGGCAAACTTCAACGCCGAAAGAGGGATCAAGATACAGAAAGAACTTGGCGAGAACTTTTTGGAGGACAAAGAGATAGAGCTTGCCTTAAGGCTTAAGAAAGCGGGGCACAGGTTCCCTAATACCAGGGCAAAATATATCGTTGAGGCAAGAAAGCACAAGAATATACTTAAGGATGTCATAAAAAGCATCGGGAACCAGAGTGAACTGCGCGATTACCTGGTGAAGAAGATTAAGGGGATCGGATATAAGGAATGCAGCCATTTTCTGCGCAACATCGGATTTGACGATTGTGCTATAATCGATTTTCATATCGTTGATATTTTGAGGGAGCACAATCTTATAAAGCCCGTCAAAACGATGTCCAAGAAGACATATCTTCACATAGAATCTATACTCAAGCAGCTGGCAAAAAAACTGGGGTTGACCCTTGCGGAGCTGGACCTGTATCTGTGGTACCTTGAGACAGGAAAAGTGCTCAAATAAGCATTAAAACAAGAAGTCCAGAGAGAACCTTGTTCCGGAGGGGACAGAGCTTTTTCCGGAGGCCACGAACCACTGTCCCGAAGCTTTATTATTTGATATCCTTGACCAGCTTAATCCGTCATATTCCACTTTGACGCTGTCAGGCTCCAAAAGAATTCTGGGAAGTCCCTGTCCTCCGGTCTGCCATCCCTTTTGTTTGACAAAACTCTCCGTAAGAAGACGGTTAGGGTTTTTGGGAAGGCCCTTACCAAGGTCCGTGGCTATGACCTTGATCCCTGACAGCAAAGGATCTCCCATTTGAGGATAGACCTCAACAATGCCTCCGTTGGCATATTCGGCCATGTTCATTATTAGTTCTACGAGGATATCATCAAGCTGCTGAGCCCGGCTTTCCCCGATGAAAGAAGCAAATCCCATAACATATTTATTCGTCCGCCCGCGGAGCAATGCCGCTTCTTTTCCGGTCAGATGCGGCCTGCTTGGCACTTCATATCTGAACGGCAGACGCCGCAGAAGACCAAGAACAGGAGCGTTGAATCTCTCGATAAAGGCCTCCGCGGAAGGCCATACGCCAGACAGGTCTATTCCCCGGCACCAGGAATGAGAGCCCCCGGTATCATAAATGGTTAAATGAACGAAGTCTTCCTGTCTCCTCTTCCCGAGAAAATATATACCCCGGGGAGACATAGGATCATTCCGGTCCTCTGATGAAAAAACATCCATTGTGAGATGCGGATCCTCTTTTCTGCTGCAGAGGCTGACCTCAGAGCTTATCGATGGGAAAGGAGCAGGGATGATGCAGCTAGTCCTATGTGTTTCGGCGCCCGTCAGGGCCACAGCCGACTCGGCGAACATAGTCTCGCTGCTGCCGCCCCTGAAACAGGCAAGGAACCTTGTGAACGCGTCAAAGCCCGACAGCCTAAGACTCGCGGCCTTTGTCCCGCGGGCAAGACCTGCCTCCAACGGTCCTACGGCTCTGGACATAGAGCTCATTAGAGGGCGGTCAAACGACAACCTGTTCAGGGCTCTTGTTATGCTTGTCATTTCATAAAATATATCGTCTGATAATCCTCTGGATTTCGGATGGAAGCAAGGGACAAATGTAATACACTCATCTATAATTCCCTTAGTAGAGGTGCAAGAATCCGTTTTCCAGGAAAGGTAGTCATGAAAAAAATATCCATTAAAGTGATACCCAGGGCTAAAAAAGAGAGGATAATCGAGGATAATGGTCTTTTTAAGGTCTATGTTAATGCCCCTGCTGTTGAAGGGAAGGCAAACAAGGCTGTTGTTGAGGCTCTGGCTGACCATTTTGGCGTCAAAAGAAAAGCAGTTTCTATAGTGTCAGGTGAGCGCTGCAGGGAAAAGGTGGTTAAAATAGAGGGGCTTTGACGGCTCCCCTTGTTCTTGTCCTAACTCGCAAGCAGATAACAAGGACAAGGACGGGGGAACTCGCTTTACGAGTTCTGGGGGACCTGGATTTGAACCAGGACTGTCGCCTCCAAAGGGCGATGGCCTACCGTTAGCCGATCCCCCAATCCTTCGATCGCTCAGGACAAGCCCTACTTGAGCCCTTTTCTTTCATGCGCGGTTTCGGCAAACAGTTTCCTGAACTGTTCCTCATATTTGGAGGTCATCTCGACTTTTCTTCTCTTCATCACTGCCCTGGCGGTTTCGACAGCTTTATCGATGTTGTATTCTGCAAATCCAGAAGAGCCTCCCCAGGCAAAGGACGGGATAGATTTTGAAGGAAAGCCGGGCCCGAAGATATTGCTGGATACCCCGACCACTGTGCCGGTATTGAACATAGTGTTTATCCCGGACTTAGAATGATCTCCCATGAACAGCCCGGCGAACATATTGCCGCTGTCGATGTTGTGCCCGTTTATCAGGACCTTAACATTGCCGTAGTTGTTCTTAAGGTCCGAATTGTTGGTATCAGCCCCCAGGTTTACCCACTCGCAGATATAGGAATGGCCTATAAAACCCTCGTGCTGTTTATTGGAATAGGCGTGGAAGACGGAGGCCTCGACTTCCCCTCCTATTTTGCAGTGCGAACCGATCGTAGTTCCCCCGTATATCTTGGCTCCCGCCTTTATGATGCTTTCCTTGCCTATGTAGGCAGGGCCCATTACCACGGCGTTGCCCAGGATCCTTACTCCGTCGTCGATAACGACCGGACCCTCTTCCGCGTCAATGAGAACGCCCGGTTTAATAACGGCGTTCCTGCCGACAAAAATGTCCCTTTTGTTGGTCATGTTAACGCCTATTATCATCTGGCCTGTCCGCAAATTCGCCGATTTAAGCCGGAGCAGTTCGGTGTCGGCTATCAGCTCTTTGCCGTTATTATGGACAAGGTCCCAGGGATAAGTAATGAGGCGGGCTTTCACCGTCCTTTTGTCAAGTTCAAGACCCTCAAAGGCCTTCTGGTCGAGAGGTTTTTCGATGTTGATCTCCCCGGCCATTTTGTTGTCGATGACCGCGGCAACCAGCACGCCGTCTTGAAGCAGCAGACAGGGGCTTTTGCACGCCCTAACCGACGAAACGAGCTCGTCATCCGCCAGTACTCTGCCGTTGACAAAGATGGTGAAATGAAAATTGGTCTTGCTGAAATAGGCATCGATCTTTTCCTTAAGCGTCAGGACCCCGCATTTAAGGTCATGAACTTTGCGCATATAGACCAGCGGCAGGAGCTTTTTGCGGTCCGAGTCCTCAAATACGAGTACTGCCATCAGATCTCTCCCTTCTCGTAGCGTTCCTGCATCTTTTCCACATAAGAGTAGTAATCTTTTCTTGCCAGTTTTGATGCGGCAGGTTCGTCGGCTATCAATACCGTATTTGGATGAAGTTGAAGAGCAGAGGCCGGGACCATGGAGGTGACGGGGCCCTCCACGACCTTTTGGAGGATAGAGGCCTTATTTTCCCCCGATACCAAAAAGACGATCTTTCTTGCTTCCATTATTGTGCCTATCCCCATAGTGAGAACATATCTTGGCACATCCTTTTCGGAATCGAAGAACCTGGAATTGTCCTTGACAGTCTGTTCGTCAAGCGTCTTAAGCCTTGTGCGGGAGCCAAGTGATGAGCCCGGTTCGTTGAACCCTATATGTCCGTCGCTGCCAAGACCCAGTAGCTGAAGGTCAATTCCTCCCTTCTGCTTCATCTCCCATTCATAATGCTTACAGTATTCTTTAATATTCTTGACCGTTCCGTCAGGGATCAGGGACTTGCCCTTTCTTAGGTTGACATGCTTGAACAGGTGCTCGCTCATAAAATAGTGATAGCTCTGAGGATGATCGTCGGCAAGGCCGTAATATTCGTCAAGGTTAAAAGTAAACACTTTGGAAAAATCGGCTTTTCCATCTTTGCAAAGGGACACAAGGTTTTCATAAGTGCCCAGGGGGGTGGAGCCGGTGGCAAAACACAGGACGGAAGAAGGCTTTTCTTTGAGTTGCTGAGCTATCAGAGAGGCTGCCTTTTGGCTCAGCTCTTGGTAATCCTTTGTTATTATTATTCTCATTTTCCGTAGTCCGCTGACTCGAACGAATAGGTGAATTTGGTATGCACCGCGTAGCGGCCTTCCAGAATGGCTACAACATCCTCGACAAAAACGAGCTCTTCGTTGGTAGGTATCACCAGTACCCTTATCTTGGAGCCGTCCGCGGAAATATCGGATTCTTTTTCCCCGGTCTTTGCTTTTAGGTTCTTTTCCTTGTCAAGCTTGATGCCCAGAGGCTCAAGGCCTTCCAGAATGCGCGCGCGCAGGCCGGTATCAAGCTCTCCGGCACCGGCGGTAAATACCACTGCGTCGGTGCGTCCTATGGCGGCAAGATAACTGCCGATGAACTTTTTAAGCCTGTATGCCTCCATCTCTATGGCAAGTCGGCACCTTTCGTCCCCCTGCGAGGCGGCTTTTTCTATGTCCCTTCTGTCATTGTATTTGCCGGTTATTCCCAGAAGCCCGCTCTTATTGTTGAGTATCTTGTCTATTTCTTTGATGTAAAAACCCTCTTTTTCTATCATAAAAAGAATTATCCCGGGATCCAGATTGCCGCACCTGGTCCCCATGATGGCGCCGTCCAGGGGAGTAATTCCCATGGTCGTATCGACGGAAACCCCGTTCTTAATTGCCGCGGCGCTGACCCCGTTGCCGATGTGTATCGTTATTGCGTTAAGCTCCGCCGGTTTTTTGCCAAGGAACACTGCCGCTCTTTTTGAAACATAAAGATGGGATGTGCCGTGGAAACCGTACCTTCTGACCCCGTACATCTTGTACCATTCGTAGGGCACGGCGTACAGATAGGCGCTTGGCGGCATGGTCTGGTGAAAAGCGGTATCGAAAACCGCCACATTGGGGACCCCCGGGAGTGCCGCCTTTGCGGCCTCTATACCGGAGATGTTTGGCGGATTGTGCAGAGGCGCCAGGTCCTGGACGGACTTAATGGCTTCCAGTACACTGTCGTCCACAAGCACGGAAGAATGGAATCTTTCCCCCCCGTGGACAACCCTGTGTCCCACGGCCGAGATCTCTTTCAGGCTCTTTAGGGGGCCGAACTCAGGATCGGTCAAAAGCCCCAGAATGAGCTTTATTGCCGAGCCGTGATCGGGAATATCCTTTTCGAGCCTCTTTTTTTCGCCGTGTTCTGTCTCGTGGCAGACAGCCCCTCCGCTGCCGCCTATCCTCTCCAGAAGGCCCTTGCAGATGACGAGTTTTTTCGACCAGTCGTACAGTTGATATTTTACGGAAGAACTTCCGCAGTTCAGAGCGAGAATTTTCATGTCCACTCTGTGTATGATATAATACTCCAGGGCAAAAATCAACAATGGCTCTAAAGTCAAAACACCTCCTCGGCATCAAGGAACTGACCGCCTCAGAGATCAATTTGATCCTTGACACGGCCGAAGCAATGAAGGAGGTCCTGTCCCGGCCGATGAGGACCGTGCCCGCCCTGCAGGGGAAGATAATAACCAGCCTTTTTTATGAGCCAAGCACAAGGACAAGGACTTCCTTTGAGACTGCCGCAAAACACCTGTCCGCCTCTGTTAATAGCATAGCGGCTTCCAGCAGCAGCATCGTCAAGGGAGAAAGCCTTGTCGATACCGCTAAAAACCTCGAGGCCCTGGGAGTTAACGCCATTGTGGTGCGCCACTCCATGTCCGGCGCCCCCCATCTCATAGCAAAGAACATTTCCGGCTCGGTCATTAACGCGGGCGATGGCTGCAACGAACATCCCACGCAGGCACTTCTTGACATTTTTACCATGCGCGAAAAAAAGGGAAGCCTTAAAGGCAAAAAAGTCGTCATAGTGGGGGACATCCTGCACAGCCGGGTTGCCAGGAGCAACATGTGGGGGCTGCTGAAAATGGGGGCTGCCGTGTCTGTGGTGGGACCTCCCACTCTGATGCCGAAAGGCCTGGAGGAGACAGGGGTCAAAGTATCCTTTGACCTCAAGAGCGAGATAAAGGAAGCTGATTTCATTAACATCCTGCGAATACAGCTGGAGAGGCAGAAAGACAGCCTTTTCCCTTCACTTCAGGAATACGCGGACCTGTTCGGCCTTAACTCGGAAATACTAAAAAAGGCCAGAAAAGATGTTGTCATACTTCATCCCGGACCAATAAACAGGGGGGTTGAAATGACTTCCGAGGTCGCGGACGGTCCTTATAATGTGATACTTGAGCAGGTGACCAACGGAGTAGCGATAAGAATGGCGGTCCTGTTCCTGCTTCTTGGCGGCGGCAAACAAAAGACCCTCTAATTGATCCTCATAAGAACAGCAACTGCCAATATCCACAGAGCAAGAGATATAAAGACCGCAATGTCGGTGCTTACCTGTTTTTCCAGAGGCCGGGGCGAGCCAAGGTCGTAGGTAAGATAAAAAATCCTGTAGATAAAATAGACCGCAAAAGGGATCGTATACACAAGGTTGTATTTTATGCCGTCAGGTCCGATCAGGGCATAGAGTATATAGACCGAAAGCACAAGAGGGACCGAGAAAGAGATCAAACTGTCCAGAAGGGAAAGATGTGGTCCTGAGACTTGAGGAGCTGAGGGGTCCTTTTGTGCGTTAAGAAGAAGGGATCGTTTTCTTTCGCAAAACACCAGAAGGACAGAGGTTAGCATGACAAAGACCAGCAGCCAGGAAGAAACGGGCTTTGCTATGGCAACAGTGCCTGCGATAAGACAGAGCGACATTTCTGTCGACACGGTAAGCGCATCAAGGATGAAGTGATTCTTTAGGAAAAGAAAATATGACAGAGACACCAAAAAGTAACCGGATACCACCAGGCCGAAAACCGGGCCCAGAAGGAAGGCGGCAGTAAAAGCGCCTATTAAGATTACTGCCGTGCCGAATTCGGCCCTTTCAACGCTGAGCTGCCCGCTGGCCACGGGCAGAGTTCTCTTAAGCGGGTCTTTTTTGTCCTCTTCTTTATCTATGATGTCGTCTATTATGCTTATCGAACCAGACAGAAGCGAAAAGACGACAAAGGCTACCAGCAGTTTGATAATATAGACCAGGTTGATAAGATCCCCGGTAAACAGGAGCGGCAGAAAAACGATCAGGTGTCTCCACCAGCGGTTGGGTCTCATAGTAACGAGGAGAAGTTCAAAGGTTTTCATTATTTGATATAGCCCTCGACCATTATATCATCGCCCATCCTTTTCATGCTCACATCCTTTAGTCTGAGAGCGTCCTTCATAAGCATTATCCCGTCCCCTTCGACAGGAGAGGGGGCGTCCTTTCCCCCGACAAGTTTTGGCGCGATAAAATAAACCACCTTGTCCACCACTTTCTGCTTAAGCGCTCTTGCGGCAGTGACCCCTCCGCCTTCTATAAGAACGCTGCAGATGCCGCCGCTGCCGAGCTCCTTCAAAAGGCGTTTAAGGTCGATGATCCCCTTTTTTGCCGGGGCAAGCACTATTTGGGCTCCTTTTCTTTCGAGTTCACGCAGCTTTCTGAGAGGGGCTTTTGAGGTAACCGCTATGATGGTTTCGGGGCCCTTTCCAAGGACTTTGGCTTTTAACGGAGTCCTTGCAAGCGGGTCTATCACGATCCTGATAGGGTGGACAGCAGCAGCTTTCCCTTTTTTTCTTGATGTGAGAAGAGGATCATCTTTTAGGACCGTTCCTATACCTACCATTACAGCATCGATCCTGCTCCTTAACTCGTGCACATAATGCCTCGATAGCTCCCCGGAGACCCATCGGCTGTCGCCCGTCCTGGTGGCTATCTTGCCGTCAAGGGTGGAGGCGGATTTTAGTATGACAAAAGGAAGCCCGGTGGTTATGTGCTTAATAAAGAACTCGTTAAGCCTCATTGCCTCTTTCTCAAGCACCCCGGCCCTAACATTGATGCCTGCCTGTTTCAGTGCCCTGAAACCTTTTCCGTTGACGAGCGGATTAGGGTCTTTGATAGCCGCTACCACCCGCTTGATCCCCGACCTTATGAGGAGGTCCGTGCACGGAGGGTTCTTTCCCCAGTGGCAGCAGGGTTCAAGAGTTATGTATAGAGTGGCACCTTTGGTCCTTTTACCGGCGGCCTTAACGGCATAATGCTCTGAATGGGGCTCTCCGAACTTTTTGTGAAGACCTCTTCCGATGATCTTTTTACCCTTGACAAGGATCGCACCGACCAGCGGGTCCGGGGATACATGGGGCCAGGCCTTTGATGCAAGCTTTAGCGCCAGCTTCATGTATTTTTTGTCTTTATCCGGGGCCATCTATTTTGCCGCCCTTATGAGGCTTATGGCAGTGCCGTAATCTTTTGAGTAGAACACCGCGAACCCGGCCACAAGTATGTTGGCCCCGGCTGCCACCGCTTCTTTTGCGGTCTGAGGATTTATGCCGCCGTCAACCTCTATGTCAAGATCCAATCCTCTTATGTTTGCGGCCTCTCTTATGGCCCGAACGCTTTTCAGCGCATCCGGAATGAACTTTTGCCCCTCAAATCCCGGAAAAACGGTCATCACCAGCACCATCTTTATCTTGTCAAGAAATCTTTCTATAGTTTGTACCGGAGTATCCGGATTAATTGCAAGTGCCGGTGCCGCCCCGAGACCTTTTATCCTGCTTATGAGTTCAAGCGGGTCCGGAGTGGTTTCTATGTGGAAAGAAATTATGCTGCTGCCGGCCTTTATGAAGGCCTCAACATATCTTTCGGGGTTCTCTATCATAAGATGGGTATCAAGAGGAAGGGAAGTGCTTTTTTTTGCCGCCTTGACCACCAGAGGTCCTATGGTAATGTTCCTGACAAAATGGCCGTCCATGACATCCAGGTGCAAAAGGTCGGCTCCCGCCTTTTCTACCGACGAGATCTCCTGCCCAAGACGGGAAAAATCGGCCGATAGGATCGAAGGAGCTACTTTAATCATTTTGTTCCCCTTTGGCAGATATGGTTATTGCCACCGAAGAACCTCCGGAAAGCGCGATCCCGCCTCCTGGGTTCTGGTCTATTACGGTGTCTTCGGGAGAATCTTCAGAAACTACAAAGGTTTCCTCTATTATGAACCCTTTTTCCGAAAGAAGGTCTTCGGCTGCCTGCCTGGAAAGCCCGATAACATTCGGGACCGCGGTGCCTTTTTCCATCGCGCTCAGCACTAGCTCCACGCTCCTGCCAGCCTTTACTTTTTTGCCTCCGGGAGGCCTTTGCGAAAGCACGCTTCCCGCCGCTTTTTTTGAAAAAGAGATCCCGCTAATTTCCGGCTCCAGGCCCGCTTCTTTTATTACGGAAAAAGCGTCGGAGCTGGCAAGCCCGAGAACATTGGGGACCATGGCATCCTTGGCGGAAGTCCCGTACATCCAGACAAAGGAATTGAAAGCCACAGGCAGAAGCAGCAGACAAAAGATAACCGCGGCAGCAAGAGGCCCGAATGACAGTTTCCGTGAACCGAAAAGATAACCGGCTACCCCAACTATTACCGCGGCCCCCAAAAAATACAGGTACTGTTCTGTCATGGCTATTCTCCCATTACCAGGATCTGGACCAGCGAGTAGATGATCCCTCCGGCCACCGAAGCCAGAAAGGCCGCCAGCATCCATCGGAACAGGCTGATGCCGCTCTTATTGCCTTCCGCCGTCTCAAATTCTTTTTTTTCCGATTCTTTCTTCTTTTCTTCGGGGGTCTCTTTCTTCCCGTTATCAAGAATGCCCAGCTCCGGCATTTCTATGGAAAAGAAGTGCGGCAGCATTAGTGCGCTGTTCCCAAGGCTTGATCTAGCGTAGGAAGCGGAAGGGAACCTCAAAAGAGGGTCTCTTTCCAGGCATTTCATTACTATGTCGTCCATGAACTTGGGAACCTTGGGATTAATGGCGGAAGGGGGCTGGGGAGCACTGCGGACCTTTTTTAGGGCGGCCAGCACGGGGCTTTTTTCCTCCGAAAAAGGCAGGGACCCTGTCAGGCAAAGGTACATGAATATGCCGAGCTTGTAAATGTCGGAGTGCACATCAGGAGCCTGTCCCATGACCTCTTCCGGAGAAAGATATGCGGCTTCTTTTTCCATAAGGGTCGCAGAAAGCTTTTCTATGGAACTGTTTACCGCCGCGTTTATTCCGAAATCGGCAACCCGCACCTTTGATCCCTCCAGAAAGATATTTCCCGGGGTCAGGTTGCCGTGGATTATCCCTCTGTCGTGTGCTGCTTCAAGGGCTTCGCAGATTCCTTCTGCAAGGCTGCGCGCTTTTTCTACTTCGAGAGGTTTTTTTGCGGAAGAAAAGTCGCTGCCCTCGACAAATTCACGGACAAAGTAAAAGCCCTGCCAGCCGTAATCGCCGTCCAGAAGCCTGGGCACGGAAGGGTGCTCTAGCCTGGAAAGCACGGAGATGTCTTTTTTAAGTTTCTTGGTCAGAACGCTGTTCAAATAGTTGCGCTTGAAGATCTTGATCAGGAGATTTGCACCGGTTTCGGCATGCGAGCCTCTGTAAGTTATGCTGCGGTCGCTTTCGCTGAGCTTGCCCGTGATCTTATATTTACTCTTTAAGATCCTGTCCATTTACTTTTTCTTTTCCATCATGGAAACGAAGCGGTCAAATAATGGCTGGCTATCCAAAGGACCGGGAGACGCCTCGGGATGGTACTGTACGGAAAAGACAGGCAAAAATTTGTGGGAAAAACCTTCGCAGGTGCCGTCATTCAGGTTTATGTGGGTTATTTCTATATTGGTGTTCTTGAAAGACGAGGCCTCAACGGCAAAGCCGTGGTTCTGTGAGGTGATCTCCACCTTTCCGGTCATCAGGTCCTTGACCGGATGGTTGCTTCCCCTGTGGCCGAACTTTAGCTTGAAGGTCTTTGCCCCGAAAGCAAGCGCAAGTATCTGATGCCCGAGGCAGATTCCGAATATCGGCAGCTTCCCGGCAAGCTTTTGAGCGGCCTCTATGCCGTAGGTTACCGCGGCGGGATCGCCGGGCCCGTTGGAAAACAGCACCCCGTCGGGTTTCATCTTAAGGACCTCTTCCGCTGCAGTGGCCCCGGGTACCACAATGATCCTGCAGTTAAGAGAGCTCAAGATCCTCAAAATGTTATGCTTTACCCCGAAATCATAGACCACCACTTCATACTGCTGCCCCTGTTTTTTTACCTTGTCCTTTAAAAAGTCCCTGCGGCCCTCTTCCCATTTATAGGGGGTCTTACAGCTTACCTCTCTTGCCAGGTCAGCTCCGTTCATGGACCTTGAAGCAAGCACTTTCTTATGAAGGCTTTCGATGTCAAGGTCTTCCGTTGAGATGACGCTGCGCATGGCCCCTCGGTTCCTTATGTGCCTGGTAAGCGCCCTGGTATCAACATCCGAAAGCCCCGTTATGCCGTTCTTTTTTAAGTACTCCCCGAGGCTCTCCTGAGCCCTCCAACTGCTAAATAGTCGGCTCTCCTGCCTTATGATAAAGCCGGAGACAAATATCTGTCTTGATTCCGTATCGTCGGGATTGACCCCATAATTGCCTATAAGAGGATAGGTCATGGTCACGATCTGTCCCCGGTAGGAGGGGTCCGTCAGCACTTCCTGATAGCCGGTCATACCCGTGTTAAAAACAGCTTCCCCAAAGACCGTTCCCAAGAAGCCAAGGGCCCTGCCCTCAAAATAAACCCCGTCCTCCAGCATAAGGATGCCTTTCATACTAGAACTATTATATGCCAAACCGGTGAAATTATCAAAAGAAACTGACGATAGATATATGAAGGGGGAAAGGCAGATGACAGACCAACTCAAAAAAGACTTTACCGCGGTAGAAAGAATAGAGATCAGCGGCAAAAAGTATCTCTTAAGATCAAATTATAACACCCCCAAAGAAGAACAGACGCTGGGCAGCTTCATAAGCATACTGGCCAACAGCTTTAAATCCCAGGCCCAGGCCCCCAAGACCGTATATCACTGGAGATAAAAAATGGGAAATCCTAAAATGCTGAAGGCTATAAACCAGGTGGTTTTTAACCAGTACATAGAACACATAAAAGGCGCGGGACTCTACAATGTTACACTTTACGGCTGCAGGCAGGGCGCTCCCGACCCGGAAATTGAAAAGACCTTTATCCTGATCAAGGACCTGAAAAAGTGGTGCTTCATGAACAGGTTCGAGATCATTAACTGACCCAGGTTGCCTTATTTTCTTGGCCAACTACCCCCGGTGATCCCGGGGTTTTTGGTTTCTTGTCCTGAGCGAACGAGCAAAGCGAGTGAGTCGAAGGATTAGCCCTCCCAGCCGAGTTTGCCTTTGAGCACGGAAAAGAAATTGCGGTGCTTAAGACGAACGAATTTTGTCATGCTGTCTGCCCTGGTTATCAGGACCTCATCCCCTGACCCCAGCTTTATAACGGTCTGCCCGTCAAGGGTCAAAGTCCCGTCCATTCCCTTTGGCACGGAAACCACCTTTATCTTTAAGGTTCCTTTGCTGTCTATCACGATGGACCTGTTGCTGATGGAGGTCGAGCAGATGGCCGTAAGTATCAAAGACTTAAGGGAAGAATCGAGGATCGGGCCGCCGGCCGACAGGTTGTGCCCCGTAGATCCCGTTGGAGTGGCAACTATCAGTCCGTCCGAACCGTAGGTCGTGACAAGGTTGCCGTTGTGCCAGGCTTCAAGCCTTATCAGCCTTGCTATGCCGTTCTTTCCTATTACCGCGTCGTTCAAGGCAAGCGAAGACCCGATCGTCTTTTTGCCTCTTTTTACTTTTACATCCAGCATCATCCTCTGGTCCAGAAAGTAGCCGCCCGATATTATTTTAGGGATAACATCAGGAGCTTCTTCGATGCCGACCTCGGTCAAAAATCCCCTGCGTCCCAGGTTGATGCCGAGTATGGGAAGGCCCAGAAAAGAAAAAAGCCGCGCGCTCCTGAGCATTGTCCCGTCGCCTCCCACGGCAAGCAGGAAAGAGGCTTTTTGAAATGATGAAAGGGCGCATGGCATTGCGGGAGCGCCTTTTAAAGGCCCCGCCTGGGGCTTTAAAACAAGTATCTTGTGTTTCTTTGCAAGGCCCCTTATAAGATCGCCTGTATAATCGATGACCCTTTTGTCGTCTTCTTTAATGAACACTCCCACAACAGCCATCTTTGGTCCCTCCGGATCGCGGCCGCTACAGTATTTTTAAGGCCAGCAATACTATTATAGATAATAATGCCGCGATAATAAACAGCTGCTGCCGGGATATGGCCATTTTTTCCCGGCCAAACCCCACCAGATGGACCCTGCCGTTCTTCATGTCAACCAGAAGAACGCCGTCCGGCTTGAATGCTGCATTGTATTCCAGCAGCTGTCTTCTGATGCCCGGGTCAAGGAGCTTTCCCTTAAGGTCCCGGTCCTTTACCTCTGCCACATATATCCTGCCGCCTTTTTTGACCAAGTGATCTGCTATGATCACAGTCTCCTTTTTTTGGCCGTCAACAAAAAATACCAGAGGCATTCTTTTCTGGCTTTCGATTATTTCATAGCCTTTTCTTTTCAAAAGGCCCTGCGCCTTTTCTTCCGCGAGCTTTGCCTGGCAGGAGCGTTTTCTGTGCTTAAGGCTTTTTAGCGACCTTAAGGTCCAGATGGTCGCAATGATGCCGAGTAATAGTCCGAAGGCCGTATAGATATAGGTGCTGGTTTCGTTCATTTTTTGAGATGGATAAGGAACTCGATATTGCCGTCGGCCCCTTTTATCGGGGAAGTGCAGGAGCCCTCAAAAGAGAAACCGGTCTCCTTTGCTGATGCGGTAATGTTCTTGAGCACCAGTTCGTGTGTTTTGCTGTCCCTGACTATCCCGCCTTTGCCCACCAGGGCCCTACCGGCCTCGAACTGCGGCTTGACCAGGGCGGCCACCTCGGCCTTTTCGGACAAAAGGGCGTATATTGCGGGAAGGATCTTTGACAGGGAGATAAAGGAAACATCTATGACGGCAAGAGATGCCCTAGGGCCTTTGTCGCCATCTTTTCCGTAGAGCGCCTCGGGCGTCAGGTTCCTGGCATTGGTCCTTTCTATGACCACTACTCTGCTGTCGTTCCTAACTTTTAGGTCCATCTGACCGTAGCCCACATCCACCGCGTACACTTTTGCTGCCCCGTTCTGCAGAAGACAGTCGGTAAAGCCGCCGGTGGAGGCACCTATATCCAGGCAGACCCTGCCGCAGGGATCGATCCCGAACTCACCGAGAGCTTTCTCAAGTTTTAGTCCGCCTCTGGATACATATTTAAGCCTGCTCCCGAGTATTCTGACGGTGCTTTTTTCGTTTGTGAGAGTTCCGGCCTTGTCGATCTTTTGTCCGTCCACAAGAACATTGCCGGCCATTATCACAGCCTGTGCTTTGGCCCTGGAGTCAAAAAGACCTCTTTCAAGGAGAAGAACATCAAGCCTTTTTTTCATGCCGGGATGTCTTTGAGAAATTTTGCGGCTTCTTCAGGTATGACAGTGTTGATAAAAATGCCGGACCCGAGCTCAAAACCGGCTACAGCGGACACCTTTGGCACTATCCTCATGTGCCAGTGGTAGTACTCTCCGCCGGCTTCCTGGGGGGGCGCAGAGCCGATGATATAGTTGTAATCAGGGTTATTAAGCGCCTTGTCTATCTTTCTTAGCGTGTTCCTTGTAATATAGGCGAATTCTTTTGCCATATTCTCCGTGATGTCCTTAAAGCAGGCCTGATGGACTTTTGGCAGTATATAGGTCTCAAACGGCGACCTTGAGGCATAGGGCTCAAAACAAATAAAATTGTCGGTCTCAAGTACAACGCGCTCGTCAACTTCTTTTTCTTTTGCCAGCATGTCGCAGTAAACGCACCTTCCCTCGTCATCGAAATACCTCATGGCCTCCTCGAGACGGTGTCGCACATGAGTTGGGGTGACCGGGGCGGCGATGATCTGCGAATGTGGGTGTTTTATCGAAGTCCCGGCGGACCTGCCGTGGTTCCTGAAAATGATTATTATCTCAAAATTGGGGTCCTTGCTTAGAGCCAGATACCGCTCTCTGTACGCCAGAAAGACCTCCTCGACCTGGTGCTGGTCCATGGTGGCGATGTGAAGATCGTGTTCCGGAGTTTCTATTATCACCTCGTGGCTGCCTATGCCGTCCATGTGGCGGAAAAAGTCGTGCTCCTTGAACCTTTTCGGGTTGCCGCCAGGCACAAGGGCTGCGAATTTGTTGGGGACCACCCGGACCCACCAGCCCGGAGTATCGGGCTTGGTGCCAAAGGCCCTGTAAGCCATGATCTCTTTCGGCGTTTTGTTCTCGTTGCCGCAGCAAAAAACGCAGTTCTCTTTTTCTTCCCGGGACTCGTCCTCTTTTGGTTTTTCCACGGCAAAATCGTCGGGCCTGCGAGCTCTTTCCTTGGCTATTATGACCCACTCTTTGGTGGCGGGATTCTGTCTCAGATCGGGCATGGGGTAATTATATCTGTGCTAAAATAAAATAGCAATGTCAGTCCTCAAGTCCCTCAACCCGCAGCAAAAAGAAGCCGTTCTCTGCACAGATGGACCTCTGCTCATTATTGCAGGAGCGGGTTCCGGCAAGACCCGCGTCCTTACGCACCGTATCGCTTACATGATAAAGGAAAAAGGCATAGCTCCATCCGGCATTCTGGCGGTCACCTTTACCAACAAAGCGGCGGATGAGATGAAGAAGAGGATAAAAAGGCTGGCAGGGCTTGCCGCAAGGGACCTGTGGGCGGGGACCTTCCATTCCATCTGCGGAAGGATATTGCGCAGGGATATAGACAAGATAGGCAGGGAGAAAAATTTTGTCATTTATGGCCAGGATGAGCAGCTTTCGCTCATGAAGCAGGCGATAAAGGAATTGGACTTTGACGACAAAAGGTACAAACCTGCTGCTATGCTTGATTCGGTAAGCAAGGCAAAGAACGAGATGAAAGGCCCTGCGCAGTACGCTGAGAGCTCCATGGACATATGGGGGGAAAAGGCGGCCCAATGCTACGCGCTCTACCAGAAAAAACTCTTTGAGAATAACGCGCTTGATTTTGACGACATGCTCTGCTTTACAGTTGAACTTCTGCAGACTTCCAAAGAGACCCTGCGGCATTATCAGGAGAGGTTTTCTCACATAAATGTCGACGAATACCAGGACACCAATCATGTCCAATATATGCTGGCAAGGCTCCTGTCCGAAAAAAGCGGGAATATCTGCGTGGTGGGGGATGATGACCAGAGCATTTACGGGTTCAGGGGAGCGGATATAAGGAACATCCTCGATTTTGAAAAGGATTATCCAGGAGCAAAAGTGATAAAGCTCGAAGAAAATTACCGCTCCTCAAAGAATATCCTTGACGCTGCCAACCATGTAATATCCAATAACACGGCAAGAAAAAGCAAAAAGCTCTGGACAGCCTCAAAAGAAGGGAAGCGCCCGATACATTATCTGGCCAAGGACGAGCAGGACGAGGCCCTTTTTGTTCTGGGCCAGATACAAAAGCTAAAGACGGATAGAGAATTGAAGGATTTTGCCGTGCTCTACAGGACCAACGCGCAGTCGCGAGTTCTTGAGGAAGCCTTTCTTCAGGCCGGCATACCATACAGGATAATTTCCGGTTTCCGGTTCTACGAAAGAAAAGAAATAAAGGATATGATGGCGCTTTTGCGCGTTATCTTTAACCCAAAAGACAGCTCAAGCATGTTAAGGGTGATGGGCTTTATGCTGAGCGGGGTCGGAAAGATAACTCTGGCCAAACTTGATCTTGCGGCCGCCTCCAGGAACGTTTCGCTATATGAGGTTTTAAAGAATACGGACGGTCTTGATCTTACGGCAAAGACAAAAAAAAGCCTGGCTGCTCTTATCGAAACGCTCGAGTACTTTAGAAGCCTTACCGCAACTTCTTCGGCCTCTTCCATAATGGACAGAATAATACACCGCACAAAGTATGTGGCGGACCTGGAAGCCGAAGGAACGGAAGAAGCTCTTGCCAGGGTGGAGAACATAAAAGAATTCCTGTCGGTGGCGATAAAATTTGAACAGAACAGCGATGACACTTCTCTGGGCGCCTTTATTTCGCAGATCTCCCTTGTCAGCGACCAAGACACACTGGACGAGACCGCTTCTTCCGTTACCATGATGACATTTCATGCAGCCAAAGGATTGGAATTCCCCGTGGTGTTCATGGTGGGGCTTGAAGAAGGTATTTTTCCTCATTACAGGGCGATGTTCGAGCCAAAAGAACTGGAAGAGGAAAGAAGACTGTGCTATGTCGGGATCACCCGCGCCAAAGGGGTGCTTTATCTTACCTCGGCCAGGGAAAGGCTTTTGTTCGGCGAGAGCTGGTGCAACGGGCCTTCCAGATTTCTTGAGGAGATACCACCTACGCTAAAAGAAGAGATCTCAAGCGAATCTGCGGACAGCGATGTGGAAGAAATCAAGATCAAAACAAACTATGACGGAATGTACGGGGTAGGGGACATGATCCGGCACCCCAAATGGGGAACCGGGGAGATAATGAAAGTGGACGGGGACGGAGAAGATACCATGATAGAGGTTGTGTTCTCAAATATAGGGGCCAAAACACTGATGCTTAAATACGCTCCGATAGAGAAAAGGCCGTGAGGGCGAAGGCAAAAAGAGGGGCTGCCGGCGTTTTTTTTACACTGCTAGCTCTATCATTGCTTCAGCTCCAGGCTTTGGCAAACCCTTCCCAGGACCTGAAAAAGGCTGACGACCTCATTCTTGAGAATAAACTGCAGGAAGCCGTTAACATACTTACGCCTCTGGCCAATGACAAAAATTATATCCTTTCAGACTATGCCAGGCTCAGGCTTGCCGAAGCTTTTTTCATCGGCGGCAACACAGAACAGGCCCAAAAGGAATACGAACTGCTGATTGAGGAGCATCCATACAGTATCCTGACGGGATACCAGGAAGAGACAAAGGGAGTCCGGGCGCCATATAAGGATGCCGGCGAAAAGGCCTGGGCAAAAGGATTTGCTCTCTACAAGAAGAAAAAATACGAGCAGGCCATAAGCGTCTTTTCCCAGGTCGAGACCCTTTACCCCGTAAGGGATACCGGGCCCAAATGCCTTTTCTGGCAGGCCAAGAGCGCGGAAAAACTCGGCCGCAGTAAAGACGCTCCAGACCTCTACCGCAAGACCTCCCAAAGATATCCTTATACTTACTATGGTTACAGGGCACTGGCAAAGCTCAGGGAAAAGCCGGCTTCTTTCGAACACAGATCACAGACCGGTGCGCAAAGCCTGCCGGACAATGTACACATGAAAAAATTCAGGGAGCTTTTTGATGCCGGGTTTTACAAAGAGGCGGCAGAAGAGGCCGCGGCAGCCGAAAGGATGGAAGATGATCTTGCAAAAAAGAGAGCAGCCGGTGTGTGTGTCGCAAAGGCTGCGGCCGCAGGCAGAGATTGGAAGAGGGCTATCAGGGCGGTGGAAAGACAGGTACTTGACGGCATCTATTCGGGAAGCCTTGAAGAGGTAGAAGAGGAAAGCTGGCTGCTGTCGTTCCCCCGCGGATATGAGAGCGAAGTTTTTACTTTTTCTGAAAAATACAGAGTGGACCCTTATTTGATGTTTGCGCTCATTAGGGAAGAAAGCAGGTTCAATTCAAAAGGCCTGTCGAGGGCTTTTGGCAGGGGTCTGACCCAAATAATCCCGAGAACAGGAAAGCTTATCGCAAAGGCGCTGAATGTCAGCTCTTACCATACCCTCAGGCTGTTTGAGCCGGAACTTAATGTCGAAATGGGCGCTTACTATCTTTCGCAGATGCTTAAGCTGTATTCGGGTAACGAATACCTTGCGCTGGCCGCCTACAACGGGGGCTCGGGCAGCGTAAGAAAATGGCTGAAAAGGACCGGGGCTGCGGACATAGACGAATTTGTCGAGAATATAGGATTTTCCGAGACCAGGGCTTATGTAAAAAAAGTAATGAGGAGTTACTGGGAGTACAAAAGGCTTTACCGGGATGTGCATCGTCCGGAAGAGCAGGCCTTAAGCTCTTCGTAGAACCTTCCGAAAAATTCCCATTCAGCGCAAAATCCGGAAAGGTCAACGGCTTCTTCGAGATAAGGCCTCATCGAAGCCCTGAAAAGCGGCTCGGCTAAACTGAGCTTTCCTCCTACCCTGAAACATATCCCGAAGTCCCTGTCATGGAATATTTCCGGGGCAGTTCCCAAGCGGCTTTCCAGCTCTTCTTGCGTCAGGCCCGGGTCAGACAGTCTTTCAAGCTCCTGGCCGAACAAAGAATCCGGGCCGAAATAGCCCAGGAGGAAATGAGGCAGCAGCCTCATAAGGCTGATCTCTTTATCTCCCAGCCGTATCCCTCTCATGTAATCGACAGCGGTCCTTGAGATGTCAAGGTATCTGTAAGGAGCACCCAGCGCGCTGTTTTCCGGCAGCTTTTGCGCGCTTTCAAGATCTACCAGGCGCATGTTGCCTATACCTGTCAGGGCAAGATTGCCGAGAGTGGCATAGCCGTGGCAATACCCGGTTATGTCATGGAAGTCTCGCAGCAGTTTTCCGTTCTGCCTTGCAAGATGCTCTGCGCCCAAAAGACGGGGGCCATTAAACAGCGACATTTTCAGCAGATGGTAAAACATTCTTTCGTCCCGTTTTCTTTCCATCCCGTAGACAAGATAATAAACCGGCTCTCCCATAAAACAGAGGTCATATTCGCCAAAGCCCAGAAGCAGGTCTGTGATCCCGGGTCCGGAGGCAATGGCTGCCCGGGCTTCTTTTTCCAGTTCCCTCAGGGTAACGGTCCCGAGCGCCGACAGCTCTTCCGGCCTCTTAGGATGAGAACTGATCAGGTGTTCTCCCGGGACATCATAGTGATATGAGCAATATCCAAGACCCTGGCCGTAGACATCAACCACGCCTCCTCGGTGCTGAGGAAGGCAGCCTTTTACCCTCAGACAATTGACTCTCATCTCCTGGTATTCCGGTCCAACAGTTATTGAGACCGGCAAGAACGGAAAAATTCGGGACCTGATCGGGATGGTCCGGCTGCGCTCATCGAGCTCCCTGCAACCCGCAGGGAAAGGCGTCCCGAGTTCAACGAGCTTTTCGCGGGATAATCTGCCCAGTTTATCCACAAAAGGCACAAATTCGCCGAATACGGACATGGCTCCGCCGGGCCTTTCAAAGCGGCGCAGCTGCTGCACAGGCCTTCCGAACTCCAGGGCTGTTCTCATATTAAGGCGGTTCATGAAATCTTCCTGAACATTTATCGTCCGCAGAGGGTGCCAATTTCAACCCGATATGATAAAATTCTTCCTATGAACGAGGGAACAGAGGACAGGATCACCTCGCTGGACAAAAGAGAAGAAGACTCCTCCTTTAACGGCCTGCGCCCAAGGCGGTTCGAAAACTTTGTCGGCCAGCAAAAGATCAAGGATAATATCCGTATACTGATAGATGCCGCAAAAAAAAGAGGGGAGCACCTGGAGCACATACTGCTTTACGGCCCTCCGGGACTGGGCAAGACCACTCTCTCAAGCATTATTGCAGCCGAAATGGGAGTAGGAATAAAGACCGCTTCCGGCCCGACGATAGAAAGGGCGGGAGATCTGGCCGCCATACTCACCAACCTTAACGAGAATGAGATCCTCTTTATTGATGAGATCCACAGGCTTAACCATGTGGTGGAAGAGATCCTCTATCCTGCAATGGAGGATTTCGGCCTGAACATAGTCATCGGCAAAGGTCCTGCCGCAAGGTCCATCAGGCTTGACCTTCCCAAGTTCACTCTTGTGGGCGCCACAACCAGGGCCGGATTATTGACCAGCCCCTTAAGGGACAGGTTCGGGTTTATCGGCAGACTGGAATTTTATTCTAACGAAGAATTGATGGAAATAATCGGAGCGGCTGCAGGCGTTCTGGGAATAGAAATAGGCAAAGAAGGCGCTCTTGCCATTGCCAGGCGCTCCAGAGGCACTCCAAGGATAGCCAACAGGCTGCTTCGCAGGGTCAGGGACTGGAGCCAGGTTAAGTCAAAAGGCCCGGTAACGGGGGAAGTCGCAAAACAGGCTCTGAAGAACCTGGAAATAGACGACATCGGCCTGGACAGCATAGACAAAAAGATCATTCTTACCATTGCTGACAAATTCCAGGGCGGTCCCGTGGGAATAGAGACCATTTCGGCCTCTATCAGCGAAGACCCCGGGACAGTGGAAGATGTTTACGAACCATATCTCCTTCAGATAGGTTTTTTGGACAGAACTCCCCGCGGAAGAGTTTTGACCAGGCCGGCCTACGAGCATTTTGGGCGCAGCGTTCCAAAAAGCATGGAGGAACTGGGCCGGCAGGAAAGGCTTTTGTAGACCATGTGGTTCAATATCTTTGTTATCCTGACAGTATCTCTGGGAGTAACTGCTTTTGCGGTGGCCAACTCAACCCCTGTGAGCGTTAACCTGATATTCTGGCAGAGCCGGCAGATGTCTCTGTCAATAGTCATCCTTGTTTCAGTTCTCACAGGTTTTTCTTTTGCAGGGCTTCTGGCCCTTTACCAGAAGGTAAAGGACCTGCTGAAGATGGCGGACCTGGAAGCAAAGTTAAGGAGAGCCCAGCAACAGAACAACGAAAAAGAGGCTGCCGGCTAGGCTTTCTTCCCTCCAAAATATGTCAGTATTCCTGTTCATAAGTGATATAATTTTCTAAAATGGGATGTTATATCAAAAGAACAGCGGCCACCTTTGCACTGTTGTCAATATACTTCCTCGTCAGCGGGTTCTCGCTTTTCACAAAAGAAACACCCGTCCATGTCTTTATCAAGGACGAAATAATAAGACAGTCATCTTCCATGCTGGGCAGAAAGGTCTATGTGGGCAGGGCCTACGGGGGGCTTTTGAACTCGGTCACTCTTGAGGACATAAGGGTCCCCGGAGAAGGAGCGGAAGAAGGCAGAGACATCATAAAGATCAAGAAAGCGGTGGTCAGGTATAATCTGATGAAAGCCGCTTTTGCCAGGGATGTAATACCTTCCATTTACAGGATCGACATATCAGGCCCCGAAGTCTTTCTTGAGAGGGACAAAAGCGGTATTTGGAACCTTGCAAGACTTGCGGCAGGGGAGGAAGGCGGCGGAGCCCCGCCGGTTTTCAGGTCAAGGATCCAGGTAAATAATGGGACCCTGGACTATCTTGATGCTTCCGGTTACGGGCAGCCTCTTGCAAAACCGTTCAGGCAGGTCTTTACAGAGGTTTCCGCCTTTTTTGATCTGAGAAAAAAAGATATGATCGCCTTTAATGCTTCAGGCATGTCGGGTAAGGCTGCGGCAAGGGCGCAGGGAAAGATTTATCTTGCTTTTAAACAAAAAGGCCTCGAGGAGACGGTCAAGGCGCAGATCAAGGTAAAGGCAGCAAAACTTCCCCTGCGCGACTGGATCCCTCTTATCGGTATCCCCGGACTGACTTCCCTTGAACTTGACGGCTTTGCAGATGTGGACCTTTCAACTTCAACTCCGCCTTCGGCTTTTGTTCTGGGAGAGGTCCGTATCGCCCAGGGGAAACTTTACGGCAGGGAATTTGGCGGAGGCATCAAGGTTGACCTTAAGGGAGATAGAGCAAAACTTGATCTGGACCGGGCGGTCTTTTGCGGGGGCAGGATAAGAGGCGGCGCGGTTTTTGACCTTAACAGAAAAGAGATAGGCCTTAAGTCCGAGATCAGGACCTCTGGAACAGACCTTTCTGCGCTGGTTGCCGCTGCTTCCGGCAGGGCCACTGCAGCGATAAGCATGGAAGGCGTTATGACGGACCTGGGCATACTGGCTGACTTTGATCTTGCCGGCGCGGACTTTGACGGTATCAGACCGGAAAAAATATCGTTTTCCGGAAGACTTAGGGACGATTCGCTGGCTGTTGATTCCTTTACAGCATCAAACAAGAAAAGCAAAGTTGAGCTGACGGGGCTTTTAAGAAATGTGTCCGGAGCAGGCTTTATCTTAGACCCCTTTGCCGATATCGACCTTTCGGGACAGATGGATCTCAACGGAGAAAAGATATTCGGGCAAAGCATAAGGTCCGCCAGGGGTTCTTTTGCAATAGACAAGGGAACCCTTTTCCTTAACCAGGTTTCCATTATATCCGGAGCATCCGACCTTACGGTCTCGGGCAAATTTGGCCCCGGCAGGCAGACCGATATAGCACTTCGCTCCGGAGCTTTTGTTATGGAAGACCTGTCTTTCCTTAAAAGGCATCTGCCAAAAAACCTTGGGGAGATAACGGGACGGGGCTCCCTTGAAGCAAGGCTTTACGGAATGTCGCCGAGGAGTTTTGGCCGGGACTTTTTTAAGAACATAGAAAATTACAGCGGATACGCGGCGTTCAGGGTAGAAAAGATAGGGCTTGCCCGTCAGGAGATAGAAAGAGCTTCCGGGGCCGTTGAGCTGGACAGAGGCAGGATAAAGATCAATTCGGCAGATATCAAGACAAGAAACTCCTCTGTCAGTTTTGAAGGAACTGCCGAGCCCAGAGCTCTGGCCCTTTCCGCAAAAGGGGTCCTTGAGCTAGCGGACCTTATGCCTGTCACTCAAAAATACGCAAAAATACTGGGACGGGTCTTGTTTTCTGCCGGGGCAAAAGGGCCTTTGCATAGCCCGCGTTTGAGCGCGTCGTTTAATGCCGATGGGCCCTCGTACAACGAGATAAGAGTGGATAGGATTTTCGGGAAGGTTTTTTATGAGGCGGGCCGCTTTGGCACGGAAAGTCCTATCGGGCTCGAGCAGTTCGGTGAAAGCTATCAAATCTCAGCCGAAGGAGACCTGTCAAAAACCGAGCCGGAGATCAGAGCGCGTCTTTATACGAAAAAAGGGGGACTTAGTTCGGCCGTATCCATGGCAAACATGGCCTATGTGGAGCTGATAGAAAGAAAAGGCCTTGCCTCCGACGGCTCTACCGTAAAGATCCGTAAAGACAGGCTGGAACTGCCAAAAATTTTCAATTACAGGACTCAGGAAGGTTTCAAGCTGTATTCTCCTGAAGATTCCTACCTTGCCGCATGGGCGGCCTCCGTAAAGGGCGCCGAAGGCTTTGGTAAAACCACGCAGCTTTTTATGGGGCAGGCGCAGGGCGCGCTGGGCGCCGATATTGTGTTTGAGATGAAAGACGGCCTGGTCAAAGCGGCCGCCGGGGTCAAGGTGGCTGAAGGAAAACTGGGCTCATACGGATTTGACGGGATCGAACTGTCGGTTTCTTTTGACGGGGACCGCATAACTTTGCACAAATTTTTGCTGGACAAAGGCCGCGGGAGCTTTTCGGCCTTTGGCAAAGCCGACATCTTTGGTGAAACGGATATTTCCGCCTCGGTCAACAGGCTTAAGCTGGACGGCATAGAAACCGTTATCGGGGCGGGCTTTCCCATAGAGGGATCGCTGAGCGGTTCTTTAAAGGCTTCAGGAAAGACGCCGGATCCCTTGATAGCTGCCGAGCTTTCCCTTTTGGACGCCGGCTTTGGCGGGCTTGCCCTAAAACAGGCCCTGGGCAGCTTTGTCATTTCAAGGGACCTGTTAGAGATAAAAAGCCTCGAAATAGGCTCCGGCAAACAGGCGACAATGATAAAAGGTTCCCTTCCTTTTAACAGGAAGAGGGACATAGATCTTAAAGTGAAATTGAGCGGGGAAAGCACAGGGCTTATCGCTTCTTTTATCAAGGGCGCCTCGTGGGGGGGCGGCTCAGGGTCCGTTGAAGTTTCGGTCTCGGGAAAGATAAACTATCCAAAAGTGAACGGCCGGATCGTACTTAATGATGCTGTCATAAACATGGACGGCATAAGGTCAACCGTATACGGGCTTAATGCGGAGCTTACGGCCGACAACAATTTATTCAAGGTAAAGAAATTCCTCGGTATCATTCAGGGAGATATCACCAAGGGAGAGGCTTCTCCCTTCTCCTTTGCAGGATCGGCGGACCTGAGGAACATATTCAGGGGAACGCCTCATGCGGATGTTGCGCTTGTGATGGCCGACAGCGATGTCAATTTTACTCTCCCGGGGCTGTATTCGGGAGGCATGAAGATAGAGGGGGCAAGCCTTAAGGGAAGGGTTTATACTGCCCCTGCCGAAAGCTATAACAACAAGGCTCTTCTCAAAGGCAGGGTCCTTCTGCACGACGGATCCCTGTTCCTTCCCGGAGGCTCATCGCAGGATCAGCCGTCATTTTCGCCGGTCGCTCTTCAGCTTGTTGTAGGCATGGCAAAAGATGTTCACATACTGCAGGGACAGGACGACAGGCTCATCTCCACAGAGATGACCAAGCTCAACGCCCGGATAGAAGCCGACAGCCTTTTTGTTAAAGGCGATATCTTTTCCCCCGTCATAGAGGGGGATGTTCGGATAAAGAGCGGGAGCCTGAATATTCTGGGCAGGGACTTTGAAGTCCTTTCAAAACTTGACCAGGAAAAATACTTTGCGTCAAACCCCGGCATGGTCCAGGACAACACAGCCACCTTCTTAGGCGCAGAAAACTACGGCGCTGTTCCCTTGATAAACGCCACCGCGCTGAGCGAGGTATATGAAGTAAAAGAAGATACGCCTTCATATCTGTCGGGGACAAGCGCCCCTAAAACCTCAAAGCAAAAGGTCTATATAATAACTCGGGTCTCCGGCATGCCCGGGGTGATCGAAAGAGGCAAGGCCCTGTCGGTAAATTTCTATCCTTTTATCGAGGATACAACTAAGGTCCCTGCCCAGTTTACGGCAGCTCCTTATGATGAGAACAGGGTAAGGATAATGCTTCTGCCCGATTTTGTTAAGGATACTCTGGGGCTTTCCAAGGGCGCAGGCGCGGAATTTGATGCCAACGCGGTGCTCGTCAACTATATAAACACCAGGCTGGACACAATGATCTCAAAAACCGTTAGCAGCGGGATAGAAAGAGCCCTGGGGCTGGAAAGCTTTACCGTATCATATAACTTTGGCAGGGACCTTGAAAGGCTTCTTCCCACAAGAGGAGCAGGAATGGCCTATGCCGAAAAACCGCAGCTGGGCGTGGGGTTTGCCAAGAACCTCTTTGACCGGTTCTATATCCAGATGCGCTACTCACAGACCATACAGCAGATCGATGTGCTGAACCCGACATCCCTTAACTACCAGCTTACCTATAAGCTAAGCCCATTCTGGGCCCTTGTCTACTACAGGGAGCCCATGACTTTCCAGGAACAGCACAGCGATTATTACAAGGCGGTCATACAGGCGCTGTACCGGCTGTAGCCGTTGTGCGGCTGTATTTTATGGGGTAAAATGGGTGGGTAAATGATAAAAAAAGCGCTTACGATCGCATTCATCATTTGTCTGTGCCAGGCCGGACATGCAGAGCTTGAGCTCAAACTGGACACATCTATAAAAGAATCCCTGAAAGACCTTAAAACAGCCTCCCCGGCCCGGCAAAAACCCTCGGTCCTTCCCTCGACCATTTCGGGCATCGATATCAGGGGCAACAGCAGGGTCTCTTCGGACAGGATACTTGAGGCCGTAAGGAGCAGGATAGGGGACAGCCTTTCGCAGGAAAAGGTCGCAATAGACATAAAAGCCATTTCTTCTATGGGGCTGTTCGAAGATGTGCGTTCGGATTTTGTAAAGGAAAAAGCCGGGACGCGGCTCGTCTTTATCGTCAAAGAGAACCCGGTCATAAGCGACATAGTATTTGATGGCGCAACGGTCTATTCAAAGCAGCAGCTTATCTCCGTAATGGTCTCAAAACAAGGGCAGATGCTTAACTTTAAGAATGTTCAGGAGGATATAAAGGCGATCGAGGATCTCTATCACAAGGACGGCTATATTCTTCAGAGAGTGGTGGATGTTGTAACCGATCCAAAGACCGGGGTTCTAAAGGTAAAGATGGTGGAAGGCGTTGTGGAGGCCATTGCCATTGACGGCAACGATGTGACGCGGGAGTATGTCATAACAAGGGAGCTGAGGACAAAGCCCGGAACGGTGCTGAACGAAAAGGTCCTTTCAAAGGACCTTAGAAGGGTCTTCAACCTTGGATTCTTCTCCAATGTTACTCCAAATTTTGACTCCGGCAGCGAGGCCGATAAGGTGATCCTTATACTCAATGTCAAAGAGTCTAAGACTAACACGATAAACTTTGGCGGAGGCTACGGAGAGAGGGAAGGCTGGTTCGGATTTGTGGACCTTTCCGCGGAAAACCTGTTCGGGACCGGTCAGGGAGCGATGATGAGGGGGCAGGCGGGACAGACGCAGTCCACTTACCAGTTGAGATACACCTACCCGTGGCTGTTCCCGGAAAAACTGGGAGAAAGGGTCTCTTTTACGGTAAGAAGATGGCTGACAGAAGGTAAAAATGTCTATCTTCTGGAAACCCCCGAAAGGGAAGGAAAATACAACGGCTGGGATTTTTCTTTGAGCAAGCCGCTCAATGACGAATGGAACGCTTCTGTCACGGTCGGAACGGAAAGGGTGACTCCCACAGGTACTGCCAGCTTTGAGCCGTATGACCAGACAACTGTTGCTCTGTCGGCGGCTTTGGACACCAGGGACAACTGGATGAACCCATCAAGTGGAAAATACTATGTCTTTGCCTACAAACAGGGATGGAAGTATTCATCCGTCCAGAGCGATTTCGGAAAAGCCTCCGTGGACTTTAACCAGTTCCTCAAACTTGCGGAAAACAATGTTCTGGCCGGACATATTGGAGGCGGGTTGGGAGTGGGGGATGTGCCCGTCGGAGAGGTCTACTATGTGGGCGGCGCCAACACCGTCAGAGGCTATGAGCCTTCACAGGCAAAGATCGGAAAAAGAAAAGTGCTTTTGAACATAGAGTACAGGCTGACCTTCAATGACATGTTCCAGGGGGTACTGTTTTTTGACTCAGGTGATGCCTGGAATGACGGCGGATTTGTCCCTTCAAACTTTATTTCCGGCAAGGGATTCGGCATAAGGCTTAACACCCCGATGGGGCCCATCAGATTGGATTACGGCATAGGCGACCACAGGACTTTTGGCGAGGGAGTTCTGCATTTTTCGATCGGCCATGCGTTTTGACCTTTTTGCAGAGCAGCTCCTTGAATGGAACAAGAAGTTCAACCTTACCTCTATAACCGGGCCCGATGACATCAGGATAAAACACTTTGAGGACTCGCTGGCACTTTCAAAGGCTTTTGGTTTTGCAAGCGGATCTCCTATGGTCATAGACATAGGTTCCGGGGCGGGATTTCCCGGAATCCCTCTAAAAATGGCTTTCCCAAACATCATACTTACGCTCCTGGAAGCAACAAAGAAGAAGACCGAATTCCTGAAGCATGCGACTGCTGTTCTGGGACTGGAGAATGTAGAGGTGGTCTGGGGCAGGGCTGAGGACTTTGCAAGGCAAAGGCGGGAGGCCTTTGATGTTGCGGCCTGCAGGGCTCTGGGGCCTTTGAGGACCGCCGTTGAGCTCTGCCTGCCGTTCGTGAGGCCCGGCGGAGTATTTCTTGCAATGAAAGGACCAGGCGCACAGCAGGAAATAAAGGAAGCGCAAAAGGCAATTAAACTGCTTGGCGGCAGCATCAAAGAGGTCATAGCGTACCGGATAAAAGACAATGACAGAGCGATAATAGTTGTAAAAAAGACCGGCAAAACCCCGGATAGATATCCCAGGAGAGCGGGCATCCCTAAAAAAGACCCGCTGTAAATAGCCCCCCGTTTTTGTTATAATTACAAAAATGTCCAAGATATACTGCATCTGCAACCAGAAAGGCGGCGTAGGGAAAACGACCACTGCTGTAAACCTTGCGGCTTTTCTTTCGGTAAGAGGCAAGAAGATCCTTCTTGTTGACCTTGACCCGCAGGCCAATGCCACTTCGGGCCTGGGGCTCTCAGGCGAAAAGTTTGAAAGCACAATGTACGATGTCCTAATAGACGGCTCCGAAATGTCTGCCACCATAGTAAAGACCAAGATGGAGAACCTTGACCTTGCTCCTTCTATCGAAGACCTGGCCGGAGCCGACATAGAGCTGGTGGGGGAGATGGCAAGAGAGTTCAAGCTCCGGGAAGCGCTCAAAAAGATCAGGGGGATGTACGACTACATAATAATAGACACACCGCCCTCCCTGTCGCTGCTTACGGTTAATGCCCTTTCCGCAGCGGACGAGGTCATCATTCCCATACAGACCGAATACTACGCGCTCGAAGGCCTTTCTCAGCTGGTAAAAACGATAGACCTTATAAGAACCAATCTCAATAAAAAGTTAAAAATAGGCGGTATTGTGCTTACGATGTACGACAGCAGGCTGGTCTTGAGCCACCAGGTAAAGGACGAAGTTGAGGAGCATTTTGGCGAAGTGGTGTTCAAGACACCCGTTCCCAGGAATGTCCGCCTCAGCGAAGCGCCATCCCACGGGATGCCCATTCTTTATTACGATCCCACCTCTTCAGGGTCCGTAGCCTACGAAGCCCTTGCCGGAGAGATAATAGAAAAGAACGAGTCTAAAGAAGACCATGCTCAGATGAAACTGGCTCCCGAAGAAGCGGAGCCGGTAAAGGAGATCCCCATACAGCAAGGAGAAGAAATATGCCAGCAGCAAAGCGCGGTCTAGGCAAGGGGCTGGGGGCTCTGATACACGCGGTCCCGGAAGAAGAATCTGAAGAAGTGCTTCCTCTTACTGCCGGCAGGACCATAATGAATGTCGATGTTTCAAAAATAGTGCCTAATATCAGGCAGCCCAGAAAATTCTTTAAGGACAGCGCAATAAGCAAGCTTTCGCTCTCTATCAAGGAACAGGGGCTGGCCCAGCCCATCCTGGTGCGCCACAAGGGCGGAAGGTACGAGATAGTTGCAGGGGAAAGGAGATGGAGGGCGGCAAAGCTGGCCGGCCTTTCCACTATTCCCGCCATAGTCAAAGATTATTCGGATGTGCAATCCCTGGAGCTGGCGCTGGTGGAGAACCTCCAGAGGGAGGACCTCAACCCTATAGAATCGGCTCAGGCCTTTAAACTGCTCAGCGAGGATTTTAACCTGACCCATGAAGAAATAGCCAAAAAAGTGGGCAAGGACAGATCTACCATCTCAAATACTCTGCGCCTGCTTGACCTGCCAAAAGAGATACAAGATTCCATCTTTAGGGGCGAGATAACCGCCGGGCACGCAAGGCCCCTGCTTGCTATAGAAGGACGCGAAAAACAGATAGAAGCGTGGAAACAGATATTAAAAGGGAACCTCAATGTAAGAGCGGTCGAAGGAAAGGTCAAAAGCACAAAGCACAAGGGCCAAAAAAAGAGGAACAGAGACCCGTACCTTGCTGATTTTTCGGAAAGACTTACGGAAGAACTCGGGACTAAAGTTGAGATAAGAGGCAGCGCAAAAAAGGGAAAGATACTCATCGATTACTACTCGCAGGAAGACCTGGAAAGAATAATAGAAGAGATGGCCTAGGTTCAGATAAACAACAAAAGCAAAATAGCCGAAACCGCCGCAAGGCTTCCCCCAAAAGAAAATGCTGTAGTGGCGCCAAAAGTTTGCCAGAGAAGTCCCATTATTACGCTTGAGAAGAACACAGATATCCCAATGATAGTTTTGTAGACACCGTAAGCTGTTGCCCTTACCTCTGCTGGTATGCTGTCGGCTATCAAGGCCCTGGAAGTGCCCTCGGTTATTCCGTAATAAGCCCCGTATAGAGCAAATAGTATCCAAATATGCCAGGCCTGCGATGAGGCTCCAAAGCCGAAATAAACCAGGCTGTAAACGATTAGTCCCGTAACCAGCACTTTCTTTCTCCCAACAATATCGGATATCTTGCCCGTCGGAAGGGAAAATGCGGTGTATACGCCGTTAAACATCATCCACAGAAGAGGGATAAAGAATAGAGATATATTTAGATCCTGTGCTCTCAATATCAAAAAAGCATCCGACGAATTTCCAAGCGTGAAAAGGGTGAAGATGAGCATAAACGCAATGTACTTTTTGTTGAGAAGAAATCTATAGTTAAGAACGCTGCCGCTGTATTTTGCAATGTCTTTTTCCCGAGGCTTAGTCTCCTTCACAAACAAAAGAAGGATAAGGACGGCGATCGCGGCCGGGATAGTTGATAATAAAAAAATGGTTCTGTAGGGGTTTACGGCTGTAAATCCCTCAGCTGCCATTTGCCCTAACACCGGCATCAGTACAAACGCGATCGCCGGTCCTACCATCGCCCCGGCACTGTCAAGAGCCCTGTGAAACCCAAAGGATTTGCCCCTGTCGCATGATTCGCACGATTCCGCTATAAGAGCATCCCTTGGGGATGTCCTTAAACCTTTGCCAAGTCTGTCCAAAAATCTAAGTCCCAGAATGCCCCATCCGCTGTTTGCCAGTGCTAATAAAGGTTTTGCGATCGTAGACAGGCTGTATCCTAAGACAACGATCTCTTTTCTTTTTCCCATCTTATCGGATACCCACCCTGAAACAAGCTTAAGCAGACTTGATGTTGCCTCGGCAATACCTTCTATAAGACCGATAAAAGCTTTGTTTAAACCCAAAACCGACGAAAGAAATATGGGAAGGATGGGATATATCATTTCAGAGGCGACATCAGTGAAAAAGCTTGTCATTCCCATCCAAAAAACATTTTTATCAAAACCCAATATTTTTGAAGGGCTCATAATCAAAAGATTATATCACTTTGGACAGACCTATGATGAAATAGGGCCGCAAAAATGAGAAAATAAACATAGTAGTCAAGGACAGGAGAACAAACATGCCGGCATCCGAGACAAAAAACCGGAAAGCGCTGCAAAAGATTGCCTGTGGATTTAAGCCCGACCTCAAGGGGTGTTTTGCCAGAGATCCGCATAGGCACAAGACTTTCTCGATAGACAGCGCACACATATATTTTGATTATTCCCGCCAGCTTATTACAAAAGACATATTCAAGGTCCTGTTGGAACTGTCCGAAGAGTCGTGCCTCAAACAAAAGATAGAAGATATGTTCCTGGGGAAAAAGATAAATTCTACCGAAGGCAGAGCGGTCCTTCATACCGCGCTCAGAAACCTTTCCGGAGTCCCGGTCCTTGTTGATGGAAAAGATGTGATGCCCGGGGTAAGGGCTGTGATGGGCAAGATAGAAAAATTCTCTTCCGAGGTTCATTCTGGGAAAAGGAAAGGGATCACCGGCAAAGAACTTACAACGATAGTTTCGATCGGGATAGGAGGCTCTTATCTTGGTCCGGAATATCTTGCGCAGGCCTGCACCCCTTATGCAAAAAAAGGGATGCAGCTTATCTTTGTTGCAAATGTGGACGGAAGCGACTTTGCGGTCAAGACTTCCGCGCTTGATCCGGAGAAGACCCTTTTTGTAATCGTGTCCAAGACCTTTACTACGGCAGAGACAATGAAGAACGCAAATACCGCCAAAAAATGGATGGAAGAAAAACTCGGAACTTCTCCCGATGTAATAAAAAAGCATTTTATAGCTGTATCAACTGCCGTAGACAAGGTCAAAGCTTTTGGCATAGATCCTGATAACATGTTCGCCTTCTGGGACTGGGTCGGCGGCAGGTTCAGCGCGACTTCGGCGGCAGGGGGTGTGCCTCTCTCGCTTTATCTGGGATTTGACAACTTCAAAAAGATCCTTGAGGGAGCTCACTGGATGGACGAGCATTTTCATAAAGAGCCGTTTGAAAAAAATATCCCTGTAGTTTGCGCGTTGCTTGACATATGGAACATCAATTTCTTGGGGCTAAAGAGCAGGGCCCTTCTGCCATACAGCCAGCTGCTTGGCAAGCTTCCTGCTCACACGCAGCAGGTGGAGATGGAAAGCAACGGCAAAAGCGTCGATATAGAAGGCAAAGAACTGGGCTTTGACACGGGAGAAGCGGTGTTCGGCGAGCCGGGGACCAACGGTCAGCATTCCTTTTACCAGTTGATACACCAGGGAACGCAGGTCATCCCGTGTGATTTTATCGGGTTCATCAAGCCGCAGTACGAGGTAGGCGTTTCATCTTTGACCGAGGTTAGCCACCATGAAGAACTGATGACGAACTTTTTTGCCCAACCGGACGCCCTTGCCTTTGGCAAGGACGATGAACTTCCTCAAAAAAGGTTCTCGGGCAACAGGCCTTCCAGTTCGCTCCTGCTTAAAGAGCTGACCCCATTTACGGCCGGGGTCCTGCTTGCCTGGACGGAGCACCGCGCAGCAGCCAAGGGTTTTATCTGGGGGATAAACAGCTTTGACCAGTTCGGGGTCGAGCTCGGGAAAAAGCTGGGGATCAAAATAAGGGAAGAAATGCTTAAAAAACACAAAGACAGCGCTTACAAATTTAACACAGGCAACTCCTCGACAGATATGATGATGGAGATGTTCTTCAAAAAATGGGACTCCTCATCAAGGTGATCATTGCCTCTTTGGCAGGGAAACCGAGAACACGGACCCTTTGCCGGGGGAGCTTTCCACTTTGATATTGCCTCCGTGGGCCTCTACCAGGCTTTTTACGATGGCAAGACCTATGCCGGTTCCGGGATATCTTTTTGAGAGATTGCCTTCCGCCTGTTTGAACTTTTCAAAAATGATCCCCTGGTCCGCCGGTGTGATGCCGATGCCGCTGTCCTTGACCGATATTGAGACCTCCTTGCCCAGGTCCCTGCTGGCGATGCTTATCTTGCCACCGTAGTCGGTGAATTTTACGGCATTGTCCAGAAGATTGATCAGTATCTGCTCCAGCCTGTCGGGGTCCCCGAAAACGGTCTGGGCGCCAGGGTCAAGGTCCGTGGTTATCGAGATGTTCTTTTTGGACGCCATAGGCTCCACCGAAACGGTGGCTTCGCTCACCAGTTTAGGAAGGTCAAAATCCTTCTCGTTCATGGACAATTTGCCCGCCTCCAGCTTGGCCAGGTCCAGCAGATTGTTGATCTGAGACAAAAGGTTCTTGCTGTTCTTTTGTATGGCGGTCATGAACTTTAACTGCTGGTCGTTCATTTCTCCTATCTTTTTTTCCAGGAAGATGTCGCAGTAGCCCATCACCGCGGTAAGGGGGGTGCGGAGCTCATGGCTGATATTGGTCAAGAAATCGGACTTGACCCGCAGGGCCTTTTGCAGCTCGACATTGAGGATCTGCAGTTCTCTGGTGCGCCCCTCTACTCTTTTTTCCAGCTCTTCGTTAAGCCCGCGCAAAAGGGCGTTGCCGATTATTATCTCGTTGGTCTCTTTGTTGGCTATGAGGGTCAGCAGGGCTATCAAAAAAGCTATGATAAGGGTTATCTCAACAGCAAGGACAGGGAGGTCCCGTATTGTGAACATAACGACAAGAAGGCTTATGATGCCGGTTGCTATTACAAAGAACTGGATGCCGAAACATTCCTGGACATTTTTTTCGCAGTAGGCGCACCTTTTGAACGGATGAGTGCCGGTAAGCCTGACCCAGAGGCAGTTGCAGCCGCCTTTTGCCATTTTAGGCCCCCTCTCCAAGATGTTTTTTGACCTTCTTTATCAATTCTTCAAGATTGAAAGGTTTTGTCATGTATTCGTTGGCCCCTGCGGCATAGCCGGCCTCGATATCTTCGGGGTTGGAGCGCACCGACAGCATTATGACAGGCGTGGCCTTGATGTTCTCATCTGCCCTGATGGCCTTGCAGACTTCGTAGCCGTTCATCTCGGGCAGCATTACATCCAGGAGTATTAGACTGGGTTTGTTCTTTTGTGCGGACAAAAGGCCTTCTTTTCCGTTGGCCGCGGTTATAATGCTGTAGTTGTGCTGCTCCAGTATGAGCTTAACTATCTCAAGATGGTCTTCGACATCCTCAACAACAAGTATGTTTTTCATGGCTGTAATGGTCCAGAGATATAGGCCCGGGGCCTAGAGGCCTCCCCTGGCTTTTCTGTCGGCTTCTTCCATCTCTTCTATGGTCTTGTCTATGTCAAGGCCCTTTTTTGTGGCATCGACAAGGGATTCGTAGAGCTTTTTGGTCCTTGCGTCCATGCCGCCCATCTGGGCGTTCAGCTGGCCCTGAAAGGCGGTCTTTGCCTGGGGCGTCAGCGCTTTGTATGCCTGTGCAAATTTCTTGATGCTTTCTTTAAGCTTTGCGTCGGGATCCTTGTGCGCACTCTCCATATACTCTCCTTACCGGCAATGTAATTATAACATCTCCCTTAGCCTTTTCAAGATAATTCAGATTTCTTGCGCCAGGGCAATTCTTCTTCCTACTTTTCTTGCATCGGCAAGAAAAGTAGCAAAAGAAACTCGCGGGGGCTCTGCCCCCAGCTCCCCCGCAAGCGCCGTAATTCCCTCGCTCGCACCTTTCGACAACCTCAGGGCAAGCTCGCTCGGTTCCAACGGCGCTTGAGCAACCAAGATACTAATATGCCTGCATAGCCTATATTTCTTAAAGAACTCATAGATAATGGCGATTGCCGTTCCGGGCGACGACACAAAGAAAGAATAATAGGAAAGATTCTAAACATTCGATACTAAACGAGTCCGTATGAGGACTCGATATATGCCTGGAGGAGCTTACCTGCCCGCCATCCCGCCGAGCCGGGAGGCTTGGCAGGCGGGCGGCAATCGCGGGATTGTTAAGGGCGGCTTGCCCCGAGCGCAGTCGAGGGGAGCCCTTAACGAGTTTCTTTTCTGTCCACTTTTCTTTTCGACAAAAGAAAAGTGGACATGTACAAAGATGCCACGTGTTCGTGGGAAAGCCGATAATTA
>CAYUCV010000011.1:33416-42240 GCA_964443545.1 uncultured bacterium | reverse complement strand
ATTCAAGACCGTCAAGTTTTACTTAAAAAGAACGCTTCACAACTACGGGGCGCTTGTGCTGTTCAAGAGCAGGCTTGCCAATAAAATATTTTACGGGACCTTTATGTCAAAGTTGCTTCAAAAGATAAACCGGATCATTAAAGGCGGCAAGTTCAAGATCGAACAGTATTGATGAGGGAAAATTAATGCGGATATTACTTATCGACCCTCCCTTTAAGGTCTTTACGGGATATGCCAACAACTTTTTTCCGATAGGCCTGTCCATTTTGGCGGCCATCCTCAAAAAGGAAGGGCATGAGGTCAGGGTCCTTGAAACGGACAAGATAACGGCGACCAACGACATAGATTACAGCGACGAGTACAGGCGCCTCCAATTATATGTGGACGGCATAAACAACAGTTCTCACCGCATCTGGAAGGATGTGGAAAAGTATCTCAAGGACTTTTGTCCTGATGTGATCGGCCTGACGGTGATGACGCAAAAGCTGGGTTCCGCGGTAAAGCTTGCCGAGGTGTGCAAGAGCTGGAGAGCTTCGGTGCCGGTAATAGTGGGAGGTGCCCACCCGACGCTGGATCCGGAGCAGGTACTGTCAAGCGCTCACATTGATTTTGCGGTAAGAGGCGAGGGGGAAACGGCGCTTCCGCAGCTTCTTAAAGCCATAGAAAAAAAAGGGGATGTGTCAAAGATAGGCTCCCTTTCCCATAAAAAGGACGGCAGAGTTGTCCATAATCCGAGCTGCGCCCTGATAGAAGACCTGGATAGTGTTCCTTTTCCGGCCAGAGAGCTGCTTTATAATCCGCAGAATTATTCGTCCGAGGACATGGGCGTCATAATGACCACCAGGGGCTGCCCCTTTGGCTGCACCTATTGTTTTCATATGTGGGCACGGAGGGTCAGATACAGGTCAATAGATAATGTTGTTGAGGAAATGAAACAGGTAAAACAGAGGTACGGTACCAGGCAGTTCGCCTTTAAGGACGACACTTTTACCATAAACAGGAAAAGGCTGATGGATTTGTTGCAGCGCATGATAGACGAGAGGCTTAATGTTAACTGGGAATGCACCACAAGGGTGGATGTTCTTGACGAGGAAATGCTGAAAAAGATGATAGAAGCCGGCTGCAATGTGGTAAAGATAGGGGTTGAGACCGGCAGCGAAAGGATACTGAAAGAGACCAGCAAGGGCGTGACCATGGAGCAGATAAGAAGGGCGGCAGGGCTGCTTAACAGGTATAATGTTTTCCGGAGCGCTTATTTTATGATGGGTCTGCCGCAGGAGACCGAGGACGATATCCGCAGCACCTATCTTTTTATGAAGGAATTGAACCCGTATTATGCAGGGCTTGGAGTGTACAATCCCATGCCGGCCACCCAGTTGTATAATTTGGGAGTAAAGATGGGCCTCCTGCACGAAAAAGTGGGGCTTGACCACTTTTTTAAGGTAAATCCCAAAGACATGTACTTTAAGGACCCTAAAAAGAGAGTTGCAAATATTGAAGGTGAAAAGTTTGAAGAGCTTGCAAATTTTATGACCGAAGCTTTTCACAGGCACAATACAAAGATGATCAACCTTGTCCGGCGGGGCTGGGCAAGAAGAAGGGCATACAGGTCGGAGCCAAAAATGCTGGCTTCAGATATAAGAAAGGTAATCAAATGGGTGGTTAAAGTATGAAACAGATAATCCAAAACTATAAGTCGGGAGAGCTTCAGCTTGTGGAAGTCCCGGATCCGATCCTTATGCCGGGAGGAATTATTCTTGATACAAGAAATTCCCTTGTAAGCGTGGGGACAGAAAAACTGATGATAGATTTTGCCAAGAAGGGATATCTTGGAAAGGCCTTGGGCCGGCCCGATCTAGTCAAGATGGTCATCAACAAGATAAAGGTTGACGGTTTGATGGAAGCTTATAAAGCTTCTATGAGCAGACTTGATACTCCCGTTCCTCTAGGTTACAGCTGCTGCGGAAGCGTATTGAAGGTCGCAGACGGTGTTTTGGGTGTTGCAGAAGGGGACCGGGTCGCATGCTACAGCGAGCCATATGCTTCTCATGCGGAGTACAATTTCATCCCGAAGAACCTGTTCGTAAAGATACCGGAAAAGGTTTCCTTTGAAGACGCGTCATTTGTCGGTCTGGGGGCTATTGCATTGAACGCAATAAGGGTTGCAAACCTAACTTTCGGTGAAAATGTCGCTGTCATCGGGCTGGGGCTTCTTGGTCAGCTTACAGTTCAGATGCTAAAAGCGTTCGGCTGCAGGGTTATCGGAATTGATATAAGCGCATCAAAAGCCAAAATGGCACTTGAGGCAGGCTGTGATAAAACCGCTGTTATCGGTCAGGATGACATCGCGCAGGCTGTCCTTGATTTTACCAACAATGCCGGAGCTGACGCGGTAGTGATCATGGCGGGATCGCAGGACAATAAACCCACCGAGCTTGCTTCGGAGATCTCAAGGGACCACGGACGCATAGTTGCTTGCGGAATGATCTCCCTTGATGTTCCAAGACAGGAATTTTTTAAAAAAGAGTTAAGTGTTATTGTTTCCCGCGCAACGGGTCCGGGAAAATTCGATCCTCTCTATGAATCAAAAGGCATTGATTATCCTCTACCGTATGTAAGATGGACCACCCAGAGGAATATGGAATATTTCCTGACCCTTATCGGTCAGAAAAAAGTAAATGTAAAAGGACTTATCTCCCACAGATTTACCATCGACAATGCTCTTGATGCCTATGACATGATCTTAAAGGGCAAAGAACCGTATTTGGGGGTCATACTGGAATATCCTAAGCAGCTTAAAAAGGAAACAATGTCCGTTAAGCTGGACCTTCCGGCGCGCAAGAAGGCATCATCTCATCCTGCAAAGAAAGTCGGGGTTGCCCTGATAGGCGCCGGGTTGCACGCTAATACGGGTATACTCCCGTCAATAAAGAAGATCAGGAATATCGAGCTTGTCTGTCTTGCGGATGCGGACGGGTATAAAGCAAAACACACGGCCGGCAAATACGGGTTCAAATACGTTGTTTCCGATTATAAAGAAATGCTGAAAGATCCCGCGGTGAACTGTGTTCTTATAGCCGTACGCCACAATCTTCACGCAAGAATGGCGATCGACTGTCTGAACGCGGGGAAGAATGTATTTGTTGAGAAACCTCTTGCTATGAACGAAGAGGAACTCCGGCAGATAACAAAAGCATACCGCGCTCATCCCGGGCTGATCTTTATGGTAGGATTCAACAGAAGATTTTCCCCCATGGCGCAAAAAGCAAAGTCGCTCTTGGCCGGAGCCGACAACATGGTGATCAACTGCAGGGTGAACGCCGGATTTGTGCCCAAAGACAGCTGGGTTCATGATTCCGGAGAAGGCGGGGGCCGCGTGATAGGGGAGGCGTGCCATTTTGTGGACCTGGAGCAGTTTTTGGCGGGTTCTCTTCCGGTCAGCGTTTTTGCGCAAAACACTTCGGATAACGGCGAGGATAACCTGATCATTTCACTAAAGATGAAGAACGGATCGGTCGCGACGATACTCTATACCTCACAGGGTGACCGTCTTTTGCCCAGAGAAAGAGTTGAGGTTTTCAGCAAAAAGTCAGTTTGCGTCATAGACAATTTTAAAAACTTCTTTTTTGCCAAAGAAGGCAAGAGCCAAAAGAAGAAATCCTTCAACCTTGACAGGGGTTTTGATGCGGAATTCAAGGCTTTATTTGACTCTGTGCTCAACGGAAGCGGGAATCCGGTGGATTTTGAGGAGTACATATTTACTACGCTGGTCACTTTTAAGGCCATAGAGTCATTAAAGACAAAACAGCCTCAAGCGGTCGAAGGGTTGTTTGAATGAACATAGTTCTTTTATCCAGATATTTTCCTCCGGAAATAGGCACCGCGGCCAATTTGTTCTTTGGCCTTGCCAAGGAATTAACTGCTTCGGGTAACAAAGTGACCGTGGTTACCAGCTTTCCCTGGTATAACCTTAAAGAGGTCCCCAAAAAATACCGCGGCAAAATATTCATGAGAGAAAATATGGATGGCGTTGAGGTCGTCCGTGTCAGTTTTCCTCTTATCGGCCCAAAAGTGTTCAAACTTGCTGTCGGACATCTTACGGCGCCGGTTGCTTCTTTTATCG
Organism: uncultured bacterium; assembly: GCA_964443545.1. GTDB lineage: Bacteria > Margulisbacteria > WOR-1 > JAKLHX01 > JBAZKV01 > JBAZKV01. Next base: position 38,117 of record CAYUCV010000011.1, on the reverse strand, counting down.
GAGGCCTTTTTGTGAAAAAAATAGATATGATCTATGTGTACTCACCTCCGATATTCATGGCGCTTTCCGCATGGCTTCTTAAGATCTTTAAAAGAACGCCGTTCGTTCTGGGCGTCCAGGACCTTCATCCGCAGTGCTATATAGACCAGGGAGTGTTAAAAAATAAAGCCGTAATAGCCGTGTTGCGCGCGATAGAGATGTTCTGTTATAAAAAAGCCGATGCTATTACCGTGCATTCAAAGGGCAACAAAGACTACATCGCCGGCAGAGGGATCGATGCCGGTAAAATAACCATCCTTCCAAACTGGATAAATACGGACGAGGTAAGGCCTCTGCCCAGAAAAAATGATTTTTCCGACACGCATAAACTTAATGATAAGTTCGTTGTGGGGTATGCCGGGACATTTGGCATTTCCCAGGGATTGCTTAGCGTCCTGGATGCCGCAAGACTTTTGCTTGACAGAAAAGATATTGAGTTCTTTATAGTGGGGGACGGGGTTGAAAGAAAGGCAATGGAAAAGCGCAGGGAAGAATTGAGACTGGACAATGTCAGGCTTTTGGGGATGCAGACAAGCGCTGTCTATCCGTATGTTGTTGCTTCATGCGATGTGGGACTGGTGACGCTGAATAAAAAAGTAAAGACCCCGGTTGTTCCTTCAAAGATACTAAGCATGATGGCGGCGGAGCGCCCCGTGCTTGCAAGCATGGCCGTTGACGGGGATGCGCCAAAGCTGATCGCAGAGGCGGGATGCGGCCTTACTGTGGGAGCGGAAGAGCCGCAGCTTTTGGCCGAAAAGATAAGATTTCTTGCCGATAACAGGCAGTTATGCGAAAAGTTCAGCACGGCCGGCAGGGACTTTGCGGTCAGGAATTTTTCCCTTAAAAAGGTTGCGGCGGACATACGGAATATTTTTGCTGATATAATTAGTAAAAGCGGCCCTTCGACAAGCTCAGGGCAAAGGAGAAAACAATGACAGAAGACTATATAAAAAGCTACGAAGGTAAAACAGTTCTTGTTACAGGAGGCGCCGGAGCTATCGGGACCAATCTTTGCTCCGCGCTTTCTGACGCGGGTGCAAAACTGGTGGTTGTGCTGGATGACCTGTCTTCCGGTTATACCTGGAACATCCCAAAAAAGAAGAACATCATGTTTGTCAAAGGGGACGTTGCTGACGATGTATATCTGAAAAGAGTGTTCTTTGAAAAGCCGGACATTGTCTTCCATCTCGCGGCATTCTTTGCCAACCAGAATTCGGTGGACTATCCGGAAAAAGACCTGCAGACCAACGGTTTTGGGGTACTTAAGGTCCTGGAATACTGCTTGTTCAACCAGGTAAAGAGGATAGTCTATGCTTCTTCAGGCTGCTCGATCTACGGAAGCTCGGCACCTTTGCCGCTAAAAGAAGAATTCATGTCGATGCACCTTACAACCCCTTACCAGGTAACCAAAATGCTGGGAGAGCTTTATTGTAATTTCTTCCATAATCATTACAATCTGCCCGTGGTAAAGACCAGGTTCTTTAATTCTTACGGCCCCGGAGAAGTGCCCGGACAATACAGGAACGTGATCCCGAACTTCATTTATTGGGCACTGAAGGGTGAAAAACTTCCAATAACAGGGACAGGAAAAGAGACAAGGGATTTTACTTATGTAGGGGACCTTGTTGACGGCCTCTTGCGTGCCGGTTTCTTTGAACAGGCAATCGGACAGGAATTCAACCTTGCTTCTGCAAAAGAGACAAGCATAATCGATCTTGCCAATATGATCAATGAACAGGTGGGAAACAAAGCCGGCATCCATTTTTCTCAAAAAAGAAAATGGGACACAAAATCAAGACTGCTGGCCTCCGTGGACAAAGCCAAAGATTTGATAGGTTATGAGCCAAAGACAGAGTTTAAGACCGGGCTTACAAATGCTATAGACTGGTTCAAAAAGAATTGGGACAACATTGAATCCAGTGCCTCTTTTGGCCCGGGGCTCTCATCTGCCGTAAGGGATAAATAGATATCTTTGAAAAAGATACTTTTTTATACGGGCTCAAAAGAATCCGGCGGAGCGGAACATTACCTGTCCGTTGTTCTTGACAGTATATCCCGCAAAAAATATTCCCCGTTGCTTGGGCGCCGCTTAGGCCCTGTCAGGTTTGTTCTGCTTCTCCAAAAAGAAAGGCCCGATCTGGTGCATTTTAATCTTGGATTGCCTATTCATAGCGCGTTAAAACTGATCCTGTGCAGGTTCTTTAAACATATCAAAGTAACGGCAACAGTGCATTCAGTGGTAAAACAATCATCAAGATTTCCTTTTTTGTCTCCAGTTAAAAAACTGATCGCATTACTTTCACTTGGAGGCGTTCAAAGATTTATCTGTGTTTCTCAAAAAAGCAAAGAAATGTTCTGCAATAATTATAATATCGCGCCGGACATAGTTTCCGTGGTCCATAACGGGGTTGATATTATTGAAGCAAACACTCCTGATTTAGAAAAAGATGCTTTTGTGATCGGAGCGGTGAACAGGCTTGTAAAAAATAAGGGTATCGATATCCTCCTTAAGGCTTTTGAGCATATATTAAAAAATAATCAGAAGGCAATACTTTTGATAGCCGGAGAAGGCCCCCAAAAAAGCGGTCTTATCAAATATTCGAATGATTTGAAAATAAAAGATAAAGTGACCTTCACGGGGCATCAACAAAATATTGTTGATTTCTTATCTTCCTTGGACATCTTTGTTATGCCTTCTCTTTCGGAGTCAATGCCTTTTTCTCTTATGGAAGCCATGGCAGCCGGCAGGGCTGTTGTTTCAACCGACGTCGGAGGCGTCAGAGAACTGGTGACGGACGGGATAAACGGCCTTTTGGTCCCTCCAAATGACCCGGACACACTCGCGAGGGCGATCTCTTTGCTGATCAAGGACGAAAAAAAGCGCCTGGAGCTGGGAAACGCGGCAAGAAATCAAATCGTCGAGAATTTTTCAATAGCATCCATGATACGCGGGACGGAAGAGTTTTTTGATCTGGTTGTTGACGAAAAAATCGACATGGTATAAAATGGCCATAAACATGGTAAAACAGGTGATATGGAAAACACAACTATAAAAAAGAAAGAACTTCTTAGACTAAAACGCCAGGCTAAAGCTTTTAGGAAGCTTGCAGCACAGCTGTTTGAGTGCGTAATAAATGATCCCGTGCAGGAAGTTGTTGAAGATTTTAAAAAGACAGATCTTTATAGTAAAGATTTTCTGTGCGATCTGGAGAACGGCCTCAGAAGGTCTTCTTATTGCAAATAATAGCATATGAAACTTGAACCCCTGCGAAATGATATCCTTCGATATTTGAAAGACCATGGCCTGACTAAAAAAATCATAAAGGCTCGCTTAAATTATCGCTGTTGCCAGTCATTACAGAAAATCGGCCGGGTCAGTTATTGACACGACAATCAGTATGGTATAAAATGACCATAAACATGGTAAGACAAGAGCAAAAGACATCCTTTCAAAAACCGCTCAAAGCAAGGGATAAAGTATTGAACTTCTTTTTCCTTAACGAGGAAAAAGAGGCTTATATAAACGAACTCGCCAGGATCATCGGGGCGGACCCAAAAAATGTTCACAGGATACTTTCGGATCTTGAAAAGGAAGGCATACTTGGAAGCCACTTCAAGGGCAGAGAAAGGTATTTTTTTTCAAGAAAATCGGATGTTTTGTATGAAAGCGCCAAGCAGATCTTTATAAGGACAAAAGGGCTTGCGGCGGTCTTGAAGAACGCCTTAAAGGATATTAAAGGAGTTGAATCCGCTATGATTTACGGTTCCTATGCGGCGGGGGATTTTGGCCCTATGAGCGATATCGATCTTCTTGTCATAGGGGGGCACGGCAGGCTTGAATTGCAAAGAGCGTTGTACAAAGTTCAAGAAGGATTGGGAAGAGAGATCAATACCGTGAACATGAAAAAAGAGGAATTCGAGAAAAAGAAGAGCGAGGGCAATTCTTTTGTCAGGTCATTATTGGCAGGCAGGACGATAAAAGTGATATGAAGTTCGATGATAATTATTTTTCCAGGCAAAAGTTCTCGGCGGAGGACACAGCCGGCTATAGGGACTCGGCCTTAAGAGATTTTCAGATCGCGGACAAAAGCACGGACATCGAAGTTCGACTGCATTTTTCTTATATGGCCCTAATTAAGACAGGCATTTGCACAATAGCAAAAGAAGGTTACAGGGTCAGGAGCAGGCCGGGACATCATGTTAAGATAATTGAAGCGCTTTCAAAAATAATGAAGGATGATGATATTTTGGTTATCGGGGACAAAATGAGAAAAGACCGCAATATGGATTTTTACGAGCCGGAAGGCATTATTTCAGATGAGGATGTGGAAATATTCATGGGGCTTGTCAAAAAACTTATAGATAAGCTCTAAGAAAGAGGCCAAAATGAAAAAAGCTCTTATAACCGGAATCACCGGACAGGACGGCTCATATCTGGCCGAACTCTTGCTTTCAAAAGGATATGAAGTTTATGGTATGGTGCGGCGCTCGAGCACAGAGAGCTTTGAGCGCATCAACCATATTATGGATAAGATAGTTTTGAAGCAGGCCGATCTATTGGACCAGCTTTCTCTGATAGAACTGATAAAGGAGATCGGCCCGGATGAAATATACAACCTTGCTGCCCAGTCCTTTGTTCCCACCTCATGGAACCAGCCCCTT
>CAYUCV010000011.1:0-33316 GCA_964443545.1 uncultured bacterium | reverse complement strand
TTCAACCACGAAAGCCCCAGAAGAGGCAAGGAATTTGTGACGCGGAAGATCACTGATGCTGTTGCCAAAATAAAGCTCGGGCTTCAAAAAGAGCTCCGCCTCGGGAATCTGGATGCCAAACGCGACTGGGGATTTGCGGGAGATTATGTCGAGGCCATGTGGCTTATGCTGCAGCAAAAGGAGCCGCAGGACTTTGTGATAGGCACAGGAAAGACCCACAGCGTCCGGGATTTTGTTGAAGCGGCTTTCGGACACGCGGGCCTCGATCACAAAAAGTATGTCAGGACCGACAGCGAATTTCTCCGTCCCGCTGAGGTGGACTTATTGCTGGCTGACAGCTCAAAGGCAAAAAAAGTGCTGAACTGGTCTCCTAAGACGGACTTCAATTCCCTGGTTAATATGATGGTGGACAGCGACCTGGCCTTAAACAAAGTCTTCGCTAAATGATGAAAGCCCTTATAACCGGGATAAACGGATTCGCGGGCAGTTATCTGGCAGAATTGCTGCTTTTAAAAGGCTTTGAAGTATTCGGGTCAATACAACCCGGGACCGGTACAGAAAACATATCCCATCTCCTTAACAAACTTGTGCTGAGCGAGGTTGATGTTCTTGATGAACAAAAGCTCTTTTCTGCAGTTACATCCATCAAGCCCGATCACCTTTTTCATCTGGCAGGCGCCAGCAGCGTAAAGCTTTCTCTGGAAGACCCCAAAGGGGCCATTGACATAAATGTAGGAGGCACGGTCAATATTCTTGAGGCCGTCAGGAATGGCAGCCCTAAGACAAGAGCCCTGATCGTGTCTTCTTCGGAGGTTTACGGAGCCAGCTCGTCTTTGACTAAGGCTGACGAAAACGTGGCGCTGCTACCGCTCAACCCGTATTCTGCAAGCAAAGCCTCCGCGGATATCTTAGCAAGAACTTACGCGTCTTCTTTTGGTCTTAATATTACTGTGGCAAGGCCCGGCAACCATCTTGGCCCCAGGCAGTCGCCTGTATTCTTTGTCCCAACCGTAGCAAAACAGGTGGCTCTTATAATGAAAGACAGGAAGGAGCCGGTTATTGAACTTGGCAATATTGATGTAAAGAGAGACTTCTTGGATGTGAGAGATGTTGCAGACGCTTACTTAGCACTTGCAAAAAGCGGAAAAACCGGGGCTTACAATATTTCTTCCGGCAAAAATTATCTGCTTAGGGACATTGTGGAAATGTTCATAGCTATGTCGGGGAAAAAGATAGCGATCCGCCAAAGCAAAGAAAAATTGCGCAGAGTGGATGCCCATGAAACAAATATCGATAATTCTAAAATAATAAAAGAAACAGGATGGAAACCTCTGATCCCCATTGAAAAGACACTTAAGGACACATTGGATTATTGGACAGAAAGAACATAGATTAAAATAATATCCCGACTCTGAAATGTCGACTCCTGGAAAAGCAGAACGGAGCCGAGCATTTATGCTCGGGTATTATGCAGAACCCGCCAGAGGCGGAGATGTTTTGGGGGTAAGCACCAAGGGGCAAGTCCTCACCGCATTTGTTTAAGGATCATCTTTAATTCTCCTTGCCTCTCCCAGAGGGAGAGGAGCGGTGAGGTCAGGGTTTTAAGGCTCCGTTCTAAAGTTGAATCAACGCTCTAATTAAGATACAATTCTCTTATGTTCACCGCGATCAGGCTCGTTCTTGACGCTTTTAATCTGGCGCTGGCGTATTTTGCGGCCTATCATTTCAGGTTCGGGGATTTCTATTTTTCGGGATTTATGTCCTTTCCTCTGCGCCAGTACGCCCAGTATCTTTTCTGGCTGATCATCTTGAATGCCGTTGTGTTCTATTTTCTGGGAATGTACCGTACCAGGAGGGGCATCTTTGTCGAACTGGATGAGTTTGTTTCGGGCATTATGGCCGTCTCTTTGTCCTATCTGCTGGTTATTGTTCCCACTCTGCTTCACCGCGAATACGAACACTCCAGGGCTCTTATCCTCATCAGTTGGGCTTTTGCCCTGGTGTTGATCCTTATTTCCAGGCAGATAGTCCTGCGGCTTGAGATCTGGGCTAGGGGCAGGGGTTTTGGCGCAAGAAGGTGCGTGATAATAGGAAGCGGGGACCTTGCAAGGTCGCTGGAGGCCAAGATAAAGGAGCATCCTTCCTACGGCATCCATTTTGTCGGTTTTGTCGGAGAGCCCGGGGATAAGGTCCTTGGAGGCCTAAACAGGCTGGACAATATCATTGATGAGCACAGGATCCAGTCTGTTTTTGTTTCCGACCCTTCGATTTCCCGCGATACGCTTACCGAGCTGGCGGACCTCTGCGACCAAAAGGAGGTCTCTCTGGGTTCTCTGCCGGACATCTTTCAAATACTGACCACTTCCCCTGCTGTTGAAGACATAGAGGGCTTTCCCATGGTCGGCTTTAAAAGAGTAAAGCTGACCCCTTTTAACAGGATGGTCAAAAGAGCTTTTGATGTGTTTGCGGCCCTGGCGGGACTGGCGGTGTTCGGTATCCCTATGCTTTTTATAGCCGTTATGATCAGGATCACTTCCCCTGGAGGTCCCGCCGTCTATGTCCAGAAAAGGGTGGGATTAAAAGGCAAGATATTTAGGCTTTACAAGTTCAGGACCATGGTCCCGAACGCCGAAAAGATCTCGGGCCCCGTGCTTGCCACCGAAAACGACCCTCGCAAAACCCCGTTCGGCGCCTTTCTGCGCTCGACCAATCTTGACGAACTTCCTCAGCTTTTCAATATCCTGAAGGGCGATATGAGCTTTGTGGGCCCCAGGCCCGAGCGGCCTATCTTTGTGAGCAAGTTCAAGGAAATGGTGCCCAAATACATGGAGCGCCACAGGATAAAACCCGCTATAGCAGGATGGGCGCAGCTGCAGTCCGGCGGCTACGACATGCCGCCCGAAGAAAAGATAAAATACGACCTGTACTATATAGAGAACTGGTCCCTCATGCTGGATGTCAAAATAATGCTCAAGTGCGCGCAGATAGCCTTTACCCGCAGGCGCGCCAATTAGACGATGAAAATAGCCGTAAACGCCCAACTCCTTAACTTCAGGGATTTTGGCATAAAGACCTACCTTCAGTGCCTGACGGACCAATTGTTAAAGATAGACAGGTCAAATGAATACGCTCTTATGCTGGATCGGACGCAGAGCAAATCTTGGGAGCACTTGAAGCTTCCCGGGATCGTCAACAGGGGAAAGTTCGATCTCTTTTTTTCCCCCGACCATATTCTGCCGGCCCAGCCTCTTTACTGCAAAAAGGTCCTTACAGTGCACGACCTTTCTTTTGTCAAATTCCCGCAATTGTTCACTTTTTTAAAAAGGCGATACAAAAGGCTCATGACCCCCATCTCGCTTAAACGGGCGGACAGGATAATCGCGGTTTCACAGAACACCAAGAATGACATTATTGATATCTACGGGACACCTGCCGAAAAGATAACCGTTGTCCACAACGGAGTGGGGAGCGATTTTACGAGGGTAGCGGACAAAAAGCGGCTTGCCGGGGTAAAGAACAAATACGGGCTTCCGGACAGCTATATCCTGTTCGTGGGGACCATAGAGCCGAGAAAAAATATAGTAAGCCTGGTCAGGGCATATAAAAAGAGCAGAGCCGCCAGGCCTCTTGTCATAGCAGGAAAACCCGGCTGGCTGTCGGAGCCCATAATAAAAGAGATGAGGTCCTGCGACAGGGTCCTCTGGCTTGATAATGTAGAAACGCAGGACCTGCCCGCGCTCTACAGCATGGCTTCTATCTTTGTATACCCCTCGCTTTACGAAGGGTTCGGGCTCCCTGTTATAGAAGCCATGGCGTGCGGCCTTGCCGTCATAACCTCGAATGTGTCTTCGCTTCCCGAGGTAGCGGGAAACGCCGCCGTCCTGATAGATCCCCTGGACACAGATACTCTGGCGGGGGAGATGATAGCTCTTTTAAGGGACGCTGACCGCCGAAAGGGGCTTGCGGCAAAGGCGCTTGAGAGGGCAAAGAAGTTCTCGTGGGAAAAATGCGCGAGGGAGACGATAAAGGTCTATGAAAGTTGCTCTCATTCATGATTGGCTGGTAAGCTACGGCGGCGCCGAAAGATGTCTTGAGGTCTTTCTGGAACTGTTCCCGCAGGCCGATGTCTTTACCTGCGTCCATGACAGCTCAAAAATGCCGGAGCGCTTAAAAAACATCAGGATAAAGACCTCTTTTATACAGAAGCTCCCATTTTCAACTTCCGGGTACATGTATTACCTGCCTCTGATGCCGATGGCTGTCGAGTCTTTTGATCTGTCGGATTATGACCTTGTTATCAGTATCAGCCATGCCGTTGCAAAAGGGATCAAAAAAGCTCCCGGCGCTCTTCACATCTGCTACTGTCTTACACCCATGAGATACGCCTGGGACATGCAAAAGGATTACAGCGATTATGCCGGGTTTGGGCGCTTAAAACGGGCAGTGTTCGATCTTATGATGAAGCGTTTTAGAAAGTGGGACAGCGATTCGTCAAAGAAGGTCGATGAATTCATTTCTATATCGCAGTTCATCAGGCAAAGGGTTGAGAAGTGTTACGGAAGAGCTTCCGAAGTCATTTACCCGCCGGTAGAAACAAATATCTTTGTTCCGCATGGCAAACCCTCGGATTTCTTTCTTGTGGTGTCCCGGCTGGTCCCTCAAAAGCGGGTGGATATAATAGTGGAGGCTTTTAACGCCCTGGAGCTTCCCCTCAAGATAATAGGGGAGGGAAGGCAAGAAGGCCGCCTGAAAAAACTGGCAAAGAGCAATATTGAATTTCTCGGCTACCTTGATGACTCTGATATAGCAGGATGCCTGGCAGGCTGCAGGGCTCTGGTCTTTGCCAGCCTGGAGGATTTTGGCATCACTCCCCTGGAGGCCCAGGCCGCAGGCCGCCCGGTCATTGCATTTGGAAGGGGAGGCGCTCTTGAGACCGTTGTTGACGGAAAAACAGGCATCTTTTTTGGCGAGCAGACGGCAGAAAGCGTGGCCTCTTCCGTAAAGAGGTTCAATTCTATGGATGTCAGCCCCTCTGCCTGCCGGGCTAATGCGGAAAAATTTTCCAGAGAGGTGTTCAAAAAGAAGATGGCCTCCTATATTGATGCTAAAATTAGGGAGCGGGCCAGCTCTTTAGAAAAATGAAAAAAAGAAGCACTTTGATAATAATAATTCTCCTTGCGGCCGACATATTCTTTCTGGCGGTTTCATTTATCTTTGGCTACTATGTAAAGTACGGGCCTCCCTGGGTGTCGGGGATATTTCCTTTATTCCTTCTGGACAGATATTCAAGGAACCTGCTGTTCGCCGTTTTTGCCACGATCTCGGTGTTCAATTTCTTTTCGCTTTATTCAAAAACACAGAACCGTGACTCCGTGGATGAAGCCGCCTCAGTGGCCGGGGCTGTTACCGTTTCCAGCCTGATCTTTTTTGTGATCTCGCTCATCTACAGGGAGATAGTGATATCAAGAAGGGTCATTTTTGCGGCCTGGGGCCTGTCGATAATCCTGATCGCGGCTTTCAGGGTCCTGGTCATCTACATTAGAAGGTGGTTGTATGTTAGGGGCGTGGGAGTGTCTCGTGTGCTCATAATAGGCGATCCCGCCCAAAAGTCGGGACTTGCAAAAAGAATATCGGAGTACCCCGAAATGGGCCTGCGCATAGTGGGGCAGATGGACTATGTTCCGGAGAAAGCAGATCAGGATTTTTTTGTAAAACTCAAAGAAGCCATTTCTTTCGGCAGGGTCGACAGGGTGATCTTTGCCTGTTCTCTGGCGGACTCAACTGCTGTAATGAAACTGATAGAGGTGTGCGAAGTAAGCAGGGCGCAGTTCCAGTTCGTCCCCAGGGTTCTAGATATCATTGAGTCAAGGATCAGCTCCGACGAAATAGTCGGGGTCCCTCTCATTACGGTCAAGGAGATCAAACTTTACGGGCTAAACGCGTTCTTAAAACGGGCTTTTGATCTGATCTCTTCAGCCCTTGTGATAGTTATCCTCTCTCCTGTCTTTGCCATCATAGCGGCTCTGATCAAGCTCGATTCAAAGGGAAGTGTCTTCTTCATGCAAAAAAGGGTGGGGTTAAACGGCAGAGAATTCTATCTGTTCAAGTTCAGGTCTATGGTAGAGGGAGCTGACGCGCAGAAGAGCCTGATAGCGGACAAAAACGAGGCCGACGGACCTATCTTTAAAATGCGCCGTGACCCCAGGGTGACACGCATCGGCGGTTTCCTTAGAAGGTTAAGCCTGGACGAACTCCCCCAGATATTCAATGTCCTGCTGGGCCAGATGAGCCTGGTGGGGCCGCGCCCCCCGCTTCCGCAGGAGGTAAAGGAATACAACGAATGGCACTGGAAAAGGTTAAGGGTCCTTGCGGGAATGACGGGGCTCTGGCAGGTAAGCGGAAGATCGGAACTGTCTTTTGAGGAAATGGTTAAACTTGACATCTATTACATAGAGAACTGGTCCCTGTGGCTTGACATCAAGATACTCCTTAAGACGATCCCGGTTGTTTTGTTGTCAAAGGGGGCTTACTAACAGGGGTTGCAGATAGAACCCCCTCTGTATCTCCCCCTTGGTAAGGGGGAGAGGGAGTCCCGAGCTCTGTCGAGGGACGGAAGAGGGGGTGGGAATTCCGGTTTCCAAAATAATTTGATATTCCCTTACCTTATTGTGTATAATATATCAAAGTGGAATTGCGGGAGTATATAGGACTTCTCCTCAAGAGGAAGGAGCTTGTGATAGCTTCCTTTCTTGTTGTTTTTTTTGTTGTTCTTGTTTACACTTTTGTCGTTCCTCCGGTCTATGAAGCCACTGCCAAACTGCTTATATCAAAGGATGCAGGCAGCCTTAATCCTCTAGTCGATAAGCCGACTTCCATGGCCAAACTGCTGCAGGGAAGCAGTGACATCGAAACTCACGTGGAGCTTATAAAAGACCGTCCGGTCATAAGCGAAACCATAAAGCAGCTTGATCTCCGGAATAACAAAGGGGAGCTTCTGGATTCGGAGGATCTTCTTAAGTCCGTCAGAGTGGTGCCTCTTAGAGACACGGATATAATTCAAGTCAGGGTGCAGAACAGGTCAGCGGAACTGGCTGCAGATACGGCAAACACCATATGTGAGAGGTATGTTGCCTGGAGCCAGGAGATGAACCAGGCGGAAGCAAGGTCCGTAAAACAATTCATCGAGGAACAGATAGCGGTTACAAAGGGAGCTCTTACAAAAGTCGAAGAGGAACTGCTTAAATACAGAAAAAAGTCTGGCTCTATCCAATTGTCATCAGAGATGCAGGTAAAGATCGATAAACTTGCGGAACTGGAGATAGAGCGCACCAAGGTGACGATAGCGCTTAGGGAATTCCGCGCCAGGCTCACTTCCGGTGCCCTTGGCAGCGATGTGACCGGCCTTACCGAAAGGAAAAAGGCTCTCGATTCAGCTATAGCAAAATATAACAGTGAACTTAAGGACCTCCCTCAAAAAGAACTGGAGGTCGCTCGACTTATGAGGGATAACAAAGTGGCGGATGCCACTTATGTGATGCTTCTGGAAAAGCTTAACGAGGTCAAGATCGCTGAAGCCATGAAGACCAGCAGTGCCAAGATCGTTTCTCCTGCCGTGGTACCAAAAGACCCTATCAAACCCAAAAAGCTGCTGAATCTGATGATGGCTGTCATTGTCGGTGTGCTGCTGGGATCGGGGGCGGCCTTCCTCACCGAGTACTTTGATGTTTCCATAAAGACTTCGGAAGAGGCAAAACAGATCACAGGTTTTCCTGCCCTCGGGGTTATACCTTTCGTCAAAAGCGCAAAAAAGAACGAACCGTTTGAATACCTGATCGCTGAAAAAAGGCCCAAGTCCCAGGTGGCGGAAGCTTTCAGGACGCTGGATGCCGATATCAAATTTGCCGCCGCCGGTTCCCCAGGAAAGGTCCTTCTGTTCACCAGTTCGCTTCCGGGCGAGGGCAAGTCTTCAACGGTCTCAAATTATGCGATTATCAGGGCTCAGAGCGGAAAGAGGACTGTTTTACTGGATGCTGATATGCGCAAACCCATTCTGGACAAACTGTTCGGTGTTGCATCTAAAAAAGGCCTCTCGGATGTGCTTTGCGGGGAACAGCGCATTGAGGACGTTATCCAAAATACTTCGATCAAAGGCCTTGATTTTATCGCTTCTGGTTCTATTCCGCCGAACCCCGCTATCCTGCTGGGTTCTTCCCAAATGAAAGAGATTCTCAACGCTCTTTCTGACAGGTACGATTCTATACTTATAGACAGTCCGCCGCTGGTGGGGCTGCCGGATGCTCACCATCTCTGCTCCATAGCCGACGGAGTGATCTTTGTGATCGCTTACGGAAGGACGGGCCGGAATGAAGTGGTGGATGCAAAAACGATATTGGAAAATGCCAAAGCCTCAGTCTACGGTTTTGTGTTTACAATGTTCGATGGGGGTGGGGCGGTGTACAGGGCTTACTACGGAGCAAAATCCTACTATTATTCATCCTCTCCCGGGGGTAAAGAATGAAAATAATATTGAGTAAAATGTTCCTGCCCGTTGTTTTTTTTATGTTGATATTTTCAAGCTTTTCCGAAGCCTTGTCTCTGACCTCTCCATTTTTGAACTATCCCAATCCATTTAAGACCCGGGATTCAAAAGTTGGGACCACAGAGGGCACATATTTTGCCTACGGTCTTTCTTCTCCCGCAAATATTGAGATCAGGATCTATATGATAGACGGTACTCTTGTATGGAAGCGGAGCTTTCTTTCGACGGATCCCGAAGGTTCTGCCGGCTACCATGAAGTGTTTTGGGACGGTGCTCTGGATACAGGCGCTTCAAGAAGACAGGCCAGCGGTTATATTTTGAGGGAAACGGCGCCCAACGGCATTCTGCTTTCCTTTTTGATCGCCAACGGTAAAGTGCTGGCTAAAAACAAGATAACGGTTTTTCAGTAAAATGAAAAGGATCTCAATCCTCATAGTTTCTTTTTGTCTGCTTTCTTCAGCTGCCTGTGCGGCGCTAATCCCGGATGTGTCAAGGTTTGCAGTCGGAGCAAGGACCATCGGATTAGGAAGGGCGTTTGTCGGAATAGCCGATGATGCCAATTCCATATTCTATAATCCGGCGGGCGGAGGCTGGGCAAAAACGGGAAGCCTCGTTTCGACGGCCACCCGCCTCATGGATGATACCAATGTACTTTCTCTTGCCGGGATGTTTCCCACCCAATACGGCTCCATCGGGATAGCTTATGCAGATTACGGCGTGTCTGGCAGTTTTGTTACCTACAGGGATGCTGTCGGCCGGATCGCGGTCGATTCCACCAGAGAGGGAATGGCCTTTTCCGGCAGTTCCGCGATCCTTTCCTTTTCTTCACTTCCTTTCATCAGCCCTTTTTCCCCTGATGTAAAAGCGACACTGGGGTTCAATTTGAAAATGTTCAAACAGAGCCTTGGAGGAGGGACAATAGGTTCGGCAAGTTCCTCAGGTATTGATATCGACGGCGGCCTGCTTATTAAGCCCTCAGAGTGGATGAGAATAGGTTTCAGCGCTCTTAATATGCTGCCAGATTCTTATAACCAGATAGGAGGCGCAAATAACTGGGATTCGGGCGAGGAGCGCAAAGAGGGCATAGAAAATGTTATAAAAGCGGGTATCGGGCTTAAGATCCCGTCTTCCATACTGCCCAGGGGAATGGGAAAGGAGCTGATCATAGACGCGGATTTGGACATGTTCATTGCTAAACCGCATCCGGCTTTGCTCCATATCGGTACCGAATGGTGGCCTTCCGACTATCTGGGGCTCAGGATGGGGTTTGATCAGGATGTTGCCTCCGCAGGAAAGACCGACTCCATGCTCGTGGCAAGCAGTTTTACCTATGGAGCGGGGCTTAAGTTCTCAAACTTCCTTTTTGATTATGCGTACAAGCCATCCAGCCTGGCGGATGCCAACTCGCATTATTTTTCGATCTCCTACCTAATTCCAACATTTGCCGAAAGGCAGGTCATAATTGCAATGGAGCCCAGGGACCGAACGATCACATATAAGCCCTCTGTTTTACTAAAAGCAAAAGCGCCATCAAAGGTCGCGGAAGTCCGCATTGGAGGCGCAGCGATAAAAACTTTGGCCGGGTCTTTTGAGATGGCGGTGGACCTGTCTATAGGAAAGAATCCCATAAAAATGGAAGGGTATGACGAAAAGGGCTCCAATACAGCGTCCGGAGAATGCAGAGTGCTGCGCTTGGTGGAGTTCAGCGATGTTCCTCAGCAGTTCTGGGCCAGTGACTCCATTTCCCACATGGCCACCCTGGGTATTGTATCTGGTTTCCCGGATGGGACTTTCAAGCCTCAAAAGGGGCTTACAAGAGCCGAAATGGTGGCGCTTCTTATCCGCTCAAAGGATACGGCCCTCACAAAGCCGTCAGTGAATGTGTTCAAGGATGTCGGGAGACAGCACTGGGCTTCGCAGTACATAAAGGCCTCCGTTGATTCCAACATAGTAAAAGGATATCCTGACGGCACCTTTAAGCCGTCAGCTGGGCTGACCAGGGCCGAAGCCGTGTCAGTTCTGGTCAGGTTTGGAGATGTTTCCGACAAAGACCCTGTTGCTGCGGCCGCCTACAGGGATGTTCCTGCAAACCACTGGGCTTCAAAAGCGATAAGCGCAGCCAAACAGGCCGGGATCCTTTCATTTGTTAAAGAAAGCACTTTTAAACCTTCCAGGCCGGTGACCAGGGCGGAGGCCTGCGAAATGCTTTCCAAGATCCGGTTCATCTCGAATAGAACTGATCTTCTTCTCAATTTTGATGTGGGCTATTGATCTATTCCCTCACATGAATAATACCAGTGGAAGAATAAGAACAGGGGTCATAGGGACCGGTTTCATGGGGTCTCTTCATTGCCGCGCTTATTCCGTCGACAATGATTCCGATTTTGCCGGGGTCTTTGACTTGAACAAAAGTTCTGCTGCCGACCAGGCCTCAAAATACGGCGTCAGGGTCTTTGACTCCGTAGATGAGCTTTTAAATAATGTTGACGCGGTCTCTATCGCAGCCCCAACTACACTGCACTGTGAGCTTGGAATCGCCTGCGCAAAAAGCAAGAAGCATCTCCTTATGGAAAAACCGATAGCGGCTTCGCTTAAGGAGGCTGCCGAGCTCTCGGAGGCCGTTAAAAGATCGGGTATCGTTTTTGCTGTCGGCTATATAGAAAAATTCAATCCTGCCGTGATCTGTTTGTCGGAGCTCCTAAAAGGAAAAAAGCTGATCTCTTTTGAGGCCGTAAGACAGGCCCCTCCCTCTCCCAGGGCAAATGATGTTAGTGTGGTGCTGGACCTGATGATCCATGACCTTGATATACTGCTGGCCTTGAAGGACTATGAAAGTCCCTCGCAAATAACTGCTGATGGGAGAAAAGTCTTAAGGGATGTAATAGAAGAAGCTTCCTGTACTCTGACCTGGAAGGACGGCTTTAAGGCAGAGGTTTGCGCATCAAAGGTCTCGGACAAAAAACTCAGGACGATAAAGGCTGCCGGCAACGGCATTATCGTGGAGGCCGACCTCATCTCAAGAAAGGTCAAAACAACCGGGGACGGGGTTGTCAGCGAAACGGAAGCGTCAGGACCGGAGCCCATCAGGGCCGAGATATCAGATTTTTTGAAAGCTGTAAAAGAAGGCGCCTTGCCCGTTTCGGACATCCGCTCTGGGCGTCTCTCTTTTGAAACAGCAAAAAGGATAGAGCAGCTTATCGAAGGACGATGACCTTGCCTTTTGCGAAGGCAGTTGCCTGCCCGCTCTCTTCTGCCAGCACCTTCACCAGGTAGATACCGTTAGCCGCATTCTCTCCTGTTGAGAGTTTCCCGTCCCATTCAAGATTGTCGTTGTACCCGGCTGTGCCAAAGGCCCTGACAGAAGTTACAAGTCTTCCTGTCTGGTCAAAGATGTAGAGCCTGACCTGTGCCGGCATGGAGAGATTATAGGTTATCTTTGAGGCGCCTAAAGACGGGTTGAACGGGTTGGGGCAGGGAAGAAGATCTTTAAAACAGAGCGAACCCTCGGAAAAGAACTCTAGAGAATATGTTTGGGAAGGGGTCTCAACCTCAAGTTTGTGCTTTCCGGTAGAAAGCTTCCCAACAGAAGCGGCTCCTGTTGAGGTGTCGTAGGCGATGTCAATTGAATCCAGCTTAACGGAGGCTGAGGCAAAAGGGGCTCCCGAGGAGTCGGTTATCTTTACGCTGGATAAAGACGGCGCAACATAATCGCCTTCTGATATGCGCTTGCCGTCAAACTCAAAGATCGCGGAGGAAGAAACAGCCGTGCAGATTATGGTGCCGGACACATTAGCCGTGTTTTGAGCGGGGTCCTTTGCGCTTATGACTATCTTGTTCTCTCCCTTTTCGAGCCCGATCCCAAGCCTAAAAGTGCCGTCGGATGATACGCTCTGTTCTTTGGACTGCTTTCCGTTTACCGATACAAAGATCCTTTTGACCGAGGGTTTATCGATCCTACCAGTTAAGGCAAGGCTTGATCTGCCGAGGGTTTTTGGAAGCTCTTCGTAAAGAGTAATTACCGGGACGACCGTATCTATGACAAGGGCTGCCGTGACGGGTTTTGAGATGTTTCCGGCAAGGTCCCTGACATAGGCTTCCAGTTTATAGGTCCCGTCAGGAAGAACTGCCGCGGGCTCGAACACAAGTTCCTTTTCACCCGCTCCGGCAGAGCAGCTGCCTTCTACCGTTGAAGAGTCCCGGAACAGTTTTACAGATGAATTTTTGTTGTCCGGACCCGAGCCGTCGTCAAATAATTCTATTAAGACCCTCTTGCCGCTGTTGGAATACAGGACAGGCTCTTTTGAGGAGAACGCAAGTCCAGGCTCAACAAGGTCAATGTTCAGTTTTGTTACGGCCTTTGCGAAGGTGCCGTCAGGCAGCGGCAGACTCACTTCAAGGTCATTTTCTTTCTGCGGGATCCCCTGGGGAACCTTTATCATCCCAAGCACCTTATTCTTGCCTTTGTCAAAGTAAAGCGAAGCTTCCGCAGTGCTGCCGTTCAAATAGGCTAAGGCTTCCGTATCGTCCTCGATAAAGAACCCTGTGTCAGGGACAGAGGCTTCGAAAACCAATATGGAGCCTTTTTTGAACCAGGAAGAAGTCAGCGGCTTTTCAACGGAAAGCATAAAAACCTTGGGAGAGGTGTCTATGGCGAAGCTTCTGGTCTGCGATTCAAAAGAAGAAATGCCGTTCCATGCATATATCTTGTAATAGTACTTTCCGTCAGCCAGGGGCTCGGCAAAAGATGCGATCGGATATTGAACAATATGTTCGGCAAATGAGGAAAGGTTTTCGGTCTTTCCAAGTCTTGTCGAGTACAAAAAAGTATCGGCATCCTGCACGGGGTCGGCTTCAAAGGTGACAATTGGACCGGAAGACGCAAAGACATAGCCGTCCGGCGTTTTTGAAGTCAGGCCGCGCAGTTGGGGCAGTGCCATTGTCCTTATCGAGTCGCCTGTTCTGACCATAACTGTCCCAGATGAAGACAGGATCTTGACGGAGAAGCTTTCTTCCGAGGCAACAAGTTCCCTTTGAGGAGATGACCACTTTGTTCCCGAAAAAAATGACCTGGAGAAGTTAAGCATAGAATCGGCAGACCAGGCCGCAAAACAGGCAAGCTGCGGCGACAGTGCAACATCCAAGGCAGGGACCCTTGTGCTTGAGGAAGCGATCTCAAAAGGCCTGCCGAAAGCGGAGCTGCCCGCAGTTTTTTTTGCTCCCATCAATTTATGGGCTATCCCGTCAAACACGGTCCAGGAGCAGAGCACATTGCTGTTTTGGGACGCCGCTTTTGGTAAGGACTGTTCCGTAAATGAGGAGGCAACTTCTTTCGGCGCCGTATAAGTCCTTCCAAAGTCAAAGGATTCGCAAAATCTTAACTGTTTTGTTGTCTTATCCTTCCAAACAACGAACACATGGCCCGAATTCGACGAGACAGCCGGGACTCCTTCGGGAATGGAGGCTGTATTTACGGCAAACGGAACAGAAAAGTAGGGGAGGGCCTCCGAAAAGCTTGACAACAGCTTGTTCTGGCCGTTGGCCCAGACCAGAAGTGTTTTTCTGTTGTGCTTTATAACAGCCAGGCTAGAAGGCTTTGAGTTAAAGGTGTATATCGATTCGGGCCTGCTCCAGGTGTCACCGTTATCGCTGGAAAAAGACAGATACAGCCGTCCCGAAACATACCAGTAAGCTTCAAGCAGGGTTTTTTCTCTGATGATGTGCGGGAAAGAAGCTTCTTCCGTTGACGAGGCGATCTGTTTTTTTGATGAAAAAGTAAGTCCTTTGTCAATGGACCTGGAAAAGACCGGGCCGGGAGAGCAGGTCAATTTGTAGACCGCATTATTTTCGAAGATCACGCCGGCAAAAACGGCCTGCGGTAAGATGCCCGCAAGCAGCAGAAAAGATGATATCACCAGGAGCCTAAAAAAAATCTTGCCCATAATATATCCGAGGAGACTCATCCCAGGACAATTGTAGCACTTCTGTTATATATTACAAACCGGCAAGATAATGCGTCAGAAGTTCACTATTTTAGAGAATCCCGAGGCCTCAAGGCTTGCGCCGCCGACCAGTCCTCCGTCAACATCCTCCTGAGACATCAGCTCCTTGATGTTGTCGGCTTTTACGCTCCCGCCGTAGAGTATCCTGACAGAAGAAGAAACCTCTTTACCAAAGAGACCCTCCAGCTGTTTTCTGATAAAAGCGTGGACTTCCTGTGCCTGCGCGGGGGTCGCAGTTTTACCTGTTCCAATGGCCCAGACCGGTTCATAGGCGATAACGGTCTTAAGAGCCTGCTCTTTAGAAAGGCCGCTGAATCCGCCTTTTAACTGCTTTTCAATAACCTCAAATGTCCTGTTGTTTTCCCTTTCTTCAAGGGTTTCGCCCACACAAACTATCGGGGTCAATCCTGCTTTGAGTGCCGCATAAAGCCTTTTGTTCACTGTTGCATCGCTTTCGCCAAAATATTGTCTTCTTTCCGAATGCCCGATTATCGCGTACTCGCAGCCGCTGTCCTTTATCATTCCGGGCGAGATCTCCCCCGTAAAAGCGCCTTTTTCTTCCCAGAAGATGTTCTGGGAGCCGATCTTGACGTTGGTCCCTTTGCATGCGCTTACCGCCGATTCTATATTGATGAACGGCGGGCAGATGACTATTTCCCTTCCATCCGAGCCCTTTACCAGAGGGATCAGTTCTGTCAGCATGGCCTTTGTTTCTTTTGCGTTCTTGAACATCTTCCAGTTGCCGGCGATTATCGGTTTTCTCATTTTTTCTCCTTTAATTTCAGTTTATCAAATTTATTTATGTCTGTAAACGAGCCCGGCCGCAGACTGCCAAGGCAGCCCTATTCTTTCCAACAGTCCTCAAGTCTGTACCTTTGGGGATCGCCTTCTTTTTGAACATCAAAGAATTCGTTCATCCACTGCATCTGCATAAGAGAGGTGGATTGTTTAAGGTCCGGAAGTTTGCCGGTAATGCCTATTTTGACAGAACTGGCCGCTATATCAAAAGGTATCGTAAATGGCAGCAGCACCTGGCGCAGGGTTTTCCAGAAGCCGGCTATCAGCTTTACCCCGACCGTGACATTAACGGTTTTGTCAAACCCTATGAAGCCGGACAGGTAAAGGTTCAGCCTGTAAGCCTTGCAGGCCATATTCTCAAGTACCACTTTCTTTTCCCTGATGCCAAAGTTGCCTTTGATGCTTTCTATCTCGGGCATGGTAAACCCGGTGTCAAGTCCTGCAACTCCGGCCTCGGCATTTGAAAAGAGAGGAACATTGCGCAGGTTGGCTTTTTTAAGGTCCACATATCCTCCGCCTCTGGCGTTTAAAATGTCTGCCCATGGCGCCACGCAAACAACGCTGCCGTTCATTTTTCCCTTAAGGTTCTTATATTTTGGGGAGATCCTGGAAAAGTCTGAAAGGTCAAAACCCTCTATGTGAGCTTCAAGCCCCCATTTTTTCATGTCTGTACGGGCAAGTCCGCTTATTGTCCCTTTGTAGAAAGGGGTTTTGGGAAAAGAGCCTTCGAACAATCCGTTGCGGATGCTCATGCTGATGTTGAAGGAGCCTGGCTTAGGGCTCAGACCGGACAGATATGAGACCAAGACCTCCGCACTTCCGTTAATGGTGGAGATCCTGTTTAGATAGCCTTTGAGCCGGGCGGACAGGTCCACTCTCACATTTATGTCGTAATCTCCAACCTGAAGGCTTGCCTTAACGGTCTCTCCTGATGCGGGAAGAGTAAGGCGCGCTTTCATTTTTATGTCCGCAAAGAGGTCTTTGATGCTCGGAATATGAGCAAAAACCTCAAAAGAAACACCCTTTGTCTTGCCTTTTACAAATGCTTCGGCCGTGTCAAGCGAGTGGATCCTGAGTCCAATGATCCCGTAGGCGTCAGCGTACTTTCCTGTAAGGTAGAGGTTCCTGGGAAAGTCAAAGGTATATCTGCCGGAAAACGCAAAACCTTTTTGGCCGAGCCTGCCGCGCACTCTTTCTATCCTCACTCCGCTGTTGGTTAGTTGCGCCGCGCAATACAGGTCTTTTATCTTTATCTGCTCCTTTTCCAGGGGTATGACCGCCTCCTTGAACAGGGCTTTTACAGAACTGCTCACTATTAAGCCGCCGGCTCTTAAGAGTTTGAGTTTCTGCTCTATCACGGCATCTGACCTTGCTTCGATGGTCCCGTAGCGCAGCACTCCTCTTTTGACGGTATAGGTCACATCTGCATCCAGCTCGTCCTTGAAAATCGAAAATCTGCCGTTCAATTCCAGGCTTTGAGCTTTCAGGTGCCAGGGAAAGAAAATGTCGTCAAGATAATACGACCAGTATTCTTCCAAAAAAGAGGTATTTGCCACGAGTGTTCCGTAACAAGACCCGGTTTTTGTTTCGCAGACCATCTTTACAGAGAAGGATTCTTTTGAAGCGTCCCTGCCATCGGCTGACATCCACACCAGAACGACCCCTTTGCCGACATTTTCTACCTCTGCATGGCCGTTAACAAAAATGCGCTCTATTGAATTGCGCTTTTGCAAACGGTCTAAAAAACGCACCGTGCATCCGGAAAATCTAATTGTCCGGAAACGGGCAGATGTCTTGCCTTCTTTTTTCTCGCCGTCAAAATAGCGCAGCAAAGGCGAAAAATTCCAGGCCCCTTTGCTGTCCCTGGCTATCGTCAGCTCGGTATCGCTGACCAGGACTTCTTTGATCATAAGCTCTCTTTTTAACAGGGCGGAGAAGTCAAGCGTTATATCCGCTTCCTTTACGGCAAAGAGCCTTGAGCCCCCGGAGATCAGTTCTACATCCTCAAGGTAGAGGCCTTTTTGAATATCAAGAGATACCCTGCCGATGCTGAGCTTAGCAGCCCCTTCAAAAGTTTCATTTATGGATAAAACTATCCTTGGCGCAATTACGGAAGGTATTATATATGCGGATACAAGGTAGAAGGCCGCTGCAGATGATGCCGCAAGAACAACGGCTGAGGCGGTTAATGCTGTCAGTATCTTTTTCAATTGATCCTCCGTCAAGCTGATTATATATTCCGCAGTAATCAAATACAACGAGCAGGCGCTCATATGGTATAATTTTTTTCAAAGGAGAGCCAAATGAAATCAATATTGCTTCTTGTCGCTTTTGCCCTGGTCCTTACGGCGGGAGCCGTTTATTCCGCAGCATCCCATAAACCCGATCTGGAAGTGACCAAGATCAAGGTTGACAGTTCCAATGTAAAAAAGACCGGAGAAGTGAAGATCATATACGAAATAAAGAACACCGGGAAAAAGACGGCTCCTCCATCGCTGGCAAAGCTGAGCATAAAGTCTGACAAGAACAGGGTGCATAGCACACCTTCGGTCCCGTCCCTTTCGCCCGGGGGCACCTATGTGGGGGAGGCAGTGTGCAAGGTCACTTCAAAAAAGAACAATGTCTTCAAATTGACGGCGGATTATGACAACAAAATAAACGAGACCAATGAGGTCAACAACCAGAACTCTGTTTCTTTTTCTTTCGGCAAGTCCTTTTAGAAGAGGGCGGGGAGGGCTTTAGGGCTTAACGCCACCGTATACCGCAAAGTTGTAATAGCGCCAAAAGACCTCGACTTTTTTAAATCCGGCCGCTTTCAGGTTTTCTATTTCGCTCATAAGGACCGCTGGACGGTCCTCCGTTTCGTATTTGTGCTTCCTGTCGGCTATCTGGGCTTCTGTAAGGTTTTTGCTGTTGAACTCCCTCCATTTGTCCAGGCAAACCTGCTGCCGCTTGTTATCCGATGCCAGTATTATGTCGGCATTTATGAAGATGCCCCCGCTGCTCAGCGCTTTGAAAGACTTTTCCTGGAAGGCCATTTTGTCTTGGCCCGTTCCAAGATGATGGAGAGCAAGAGAGGAAACGGCCGCGTCAACATTGCCTTTGAACTTATAGCCGTAGATGTCTGCCTGCTCAAAGGTTATGCCTTTAAACCCTTTCAGCTTTTGACTTGCCATCCCCAGCATCTTAGGCGCAAAATCAACGCATTTAACTTTTGCTTTGGGGAACCTGCTTTTTAAAAGATATGCCAGAGTCCCTGTCCCGCTGCCGACATCTATTGCGGAAAAAGCCTCCTCTTTTTCAAAGGTTATGTTGTTTATAAGAGCATCAAGCATTTGAGGGTAGTAGGGGATGACCTTAATGACATGAGAATCAAAGATGTCTGCTTCCGTATTAAAGTGGTCCTTAACTTTATCCAGTCTCTCTTTCATTTTGTTCTGTTTCCGTGATACTCCTGAAGAGATCTTATCTCGATCCCGCCTGTCTTTATTGCTTCTATTCCTTCGGCGGCGGCATTTGCAGCTGCTATGGTGGTGATGTAAGGTATCTTGTATTTGATGGCTGACTTTCTGATATAGCTGTCGTCATATTTTCCTTCGCGCCCGACAGGGGTGTTTATTATCAGGTCGATTTTGCCGTTGGCTATATCGTCCGCTATATTGGGGCGGCCCTCGTGGAGCTTGACCGCAAGCTCAGTCTTGATGTTGTTCTTTTCCAGGAACTCCTTTGAGCCCTTTGTGGCTTTTACGACAAAGCCCAGTTTTGAAAGTTTTCTCGCAGTCTCGAGGATTAGCGGTTTTTCTCTGTCGATGACCGAGATAAAAACAGAGCCTTTTGACGGCAGTTTTTGGCCTGCGGCTTCCTGCGATTTATAGTAGGCAAGCCCAAAGGACTCTGCCATGCCAAGCACCTCTCCGGTGGCCTTCATCTCCGGTCCCAGTACCGGATCAACCGCAGGAAATGCGTAGAACGGGAAAACCGCCTCTTTAACGCCCAGGTGCGATACGGTCCTCTTTGAAGAGGGGATAAGGTCTTTTAGTTTTTTGCCGAGCATAATCTGTGTTGCTATCTTGACCATTTGGATATCCATAACCTTGCTTACCAGAGGTACTGTCCTTGAAGCCCTGGGGTTGGCTTCCAGAATATATACTTTTCCGTCGGCAATGGCATACTGGATGTTCATAAGTCCGACGACCTTCAATTCTATTGCGATGCGTCTTGAATAGTCCTCTATGACCGCAAGGTGTTCCTTGCTTATGCTCCTTGACGGCACCACGCAGGCGCTGTCGCCGGAGTGTATCCCGGCCAGCTCTATATGCTCCATCACGGCAGGCAGATAAACATCCTGTCCGTCGGAGATGGCATCCACTTCCACTTCAAGCGCCTGTTCAAGGAATTTGTCGATAAGCATCGGGAACTCGGGAGTTATTTCTATTGCGGTTTTTACATAATCGATCAGCATTTTTTCGTCGTATACTATCCTCATGCCCCTTCCGCCAAGCACAAATGACGGCCTTACCATGAGGGGATACCCTATCTTTCCTGCTTTTTCGACAGCCTCCTTTTCGGACAGTGCGGTATGGCTCTCGGGCTGGGGGATCCCCAGCTTTTGTATGATGCGCTTGAACTTTTCCCTGTCCTCCGCTGTGTGTATACTTTCCCAGCTGGTGCCCAAAAGTTTAACTCCCGCATCCACCAGGTCCTTTGCTATGTTCAGCGGTGTTTGTCCGCCGAACTGGACAATAACGCCCTCGGGCTTTTCTTTTTCGTAAATGCTAAGGACATCTTCCACCGTTAGGGGCTCGAAATAGAGTTTGTCCGAAGTGTCGTAGTCGGTCGAGACCGTTTCCGGGTTGCAGTTGACCATTATCGATTCTATGCCGGCTTCCCGAAGGGCAAAGGCGGCATGTACGCAGGTGTAATCAAATTCTATGCCCTGGCCGATCCTGTTTGGGCCTCCGCCAAGGATCATGATCTTTCTATTGTTCGAGACCGGGACATTGTCTCTGGCGTTGTAGGTGGAGTAATAGTAGGCGGCGTCTGCCCCGCTTACCGGCACGGGCTCGAACTGTTCCGCTTTGCCCAAAGCAAGTCTCTGCTTTCTGATCTCTTTCTCGGGGGTTTTCGTCAATTCCGAAAGATATTTGTCGGAGAACCCGTCTTCCTTTGCCTTGAGAAAAAGGTCTTTAGGTATTGAGGAGCCTTTGTGGGACCTTATTTTTTCTTCAAGTTCCGCCAGTTCTTTCATCTGTTTAAGGAACCATCTGTTGATCCTGGTCATCTGCCACAATTCTTCTGTTCCCATTCCCTTCTTCAGCGCCTCATATATGTAGAACACCCGCTCGCTGGACGGATTTGCCATCCTTGCTTTAAGCTGGGCAAGGTCCAGCGCCTCAAATTTGCCGACCCCAAGCCCGTACCTCTTTATCTCGAGAGACCTGATAGCCTTTTGCATGGCTTCCTTAAAGTTCTTGCCTATGCTCATCACTTCGCCCACCGCTTGCATTTGTGTTCCGAGTTTATCTTCTGCTTCGGTGAATTTCTCAAAAGCCCATCTTGCAAATTTAATTACCACATAATCCCCGCTTGGCTTGTATTTGTCCAGCGTTCCTTCTTTCCAGTAGGGGAGTTCATCAAGCGTTATTCCCACCGCGAGTTTGGTGGATATTCTTGCTATGGGGAATCCTGTCGCTTTTGAAGCAAGCGCTGAAGAACGGGAAGTTCTTGGGTTTATCTCGATAATGACTATGCGTCCCGACTTTCTATCGTGGCCGAACTGGACATTGCAGCCGCCAAGGACCTCTATCTCGTCAACCACTTTATAGGACATTTCCTGCAGTCTCTTCTGCGTATCTTCGGGTACGGTCAGCATCGGAGCGGCGCAAAAACTGTCGCCGGTGTGCACACCCATTGGGTCTATGTTCTCGATAAAACAGACGGTTATTTTGTTGCCTTTTGCGTCGCGCACCACCTCAAGCTCAAGCTCGTCCCAGCCCAGAACCGATTCTTCCACAAGTATCTGGCCTATGGGGCTTGACGAAAGGCCTCTGGCGGCCACTGTCCTTAATTCCTCTATATTGTAGACCGCTCCTCCTCCGGTGCCTCCCATTGTGTAAGCCGGCCTTAGTATAAGAGGAAAGCCGAGGCTTTTTGCGATCTCCTCGGCCTCTTTTACGCTGTAGGCCAGCTCGCTCTTTGGCATTTCTATGCCGAGTTTGCGCATAGATTCCTTAAAGGCCTTTCTGTCTTCGCCTCTTTCTATGGCATCGGCTTTTACCCCGATGATCTCGACCCCGTATTTGGCCAGGATGCCTTTTTTGTGGAGTTCCGAGGACAGATTAAGCCCTGTTTGTCCGCCAAGGTTAGGCAAAAGAGCATCAGGCCTTTCTTTTTTTATTATTTTTTCCAGATGTTCGGCATTGAGAGGCTCGATATAAGTGGCATCGGCTATCTTGGGGTCGGTCATTATTGTGGCAGGATTGGAATTTACCAGCACCACATTATAACCTTCTTCCCTAAGCGCTTTGCAGGCCTGGGTCCCCGAGTAGTCAAACTCGCAGGCCTGTCCGATGATAATGGGGCCGGATCCGATCACCAGCACTTTCTTGATGTCAGTTCTTCTAGGCATTTAATTCCCCTTTCTTTTGGTGAGCACCGTAAATATATTATCACAGTTCTTAAAGTTGAAACCGCAGTCCGGAAGAAAAACGGGCTCCTTAAAATGATCTATCAGCGGATAATTGCGGCAGATATTGGGCCGCCAGAAATAATTGCCGCAGGTGCCGTCGGCATTCTGGTTTGAGCAGAAAAAGACAAGACAGCAGCTCTCCTCGTCCACTTCTATAAAACGGAACTCGAACAGCCACTCTATCCATTTTATTGCCACAAATCTAAAAAGGGGCGAATTTAGCTGGGACGGGGTCCCCTTTAGCAGGATCCTCCTGCAGCAACTGCCGCATTTGAGGCATTTACCGGTCAGGCGGTACTTTGGCCTAAAGAGGAGGTTCTTTATCAGGTTGGTGAGAAAATTGTCCGCAAGAACAAATACCATGACGGTTTTTTTTAGAAGGCTCATTAATGTCTCTCAGTTATGATAACATATACCCTTGGAAGGATTCTTTATGCAAGGTCAAAGCTGCAAAACTGGAACGGCGGAATGCTGTAAAGCACAAAGCCACCTGCCCTTGTGGAAGAAAAAGCTTTTTGTCCTTACTCTTATCTATTTTGCGGTGTTCTATTTTGGGAACTTTGTCGGCTCGGTTTTGCCTCTAAGCAGGGCGTTGTGGATGTATGTCGGGGTTATTGCCTTTCCGGTGTCCCTTGGCCTGTTGATAGGAGGTCTTATAGACTGGCTGGTACCCCCTGAGTACATCTCGCAAGTGCTGGCACAAAAAAGGAAGAGAACGGTTCCGTACGCGGTAGTTTCGGGGTTCTTTATGTCGGCATGCTGCCACGGCATACTGGCAATAGCCATACAGCTGTATAAAAAAGGGGCCTCCACATCTTCTGTTGTGGCGTTCCTTCTGGCAAGCCCGTGGGCCAATCTGCCTCTTACAATGATAATGTTCGGGTTTTTTGGGGTAAAGGCACTTTTCCTGATCTTTGGCGCAGTAGTGATCGCTCTTATATCCGGGTACATATTCATGTTCCTTGAAGGCAGAAAACTAGTTGACATCAACCCGAACACGGTAGAGGTGGAGAATTCTTTTTCGGTCTTCAAGGATGTCGCGCAAAGGCTCTCAAAGGTAAAAGTCGGTCTTTTGCCGGCTGCTGCAGGCGCAAGAGCGGTGTGGAAAGGAAGCCTTGCTCTGTCGGATATGGTGCTCTGGTGGATAATGCTGGGGGCTCTGTTGTCGAGCCTGACCGCCGCCTATGTTCCCGCCCATTTTGTACACCAGTATATGGGCCCCACTGTTATGGGGCTTCTGGCCACTCTGCTGCTGGCCACGGTGATCGAGATCTGCTCCGAAGGCTCTGCCCCGCTTGCTTTTGAGATCTACCGCCAGACCGGCGCGCTTGGGAACAGCTTTGTGTTCTTGATGGCGGGGGTTGCCACCGATTACACCGAGATAGGGCTGCTGTGGGCCAACATAGGCTGGAGGACCGCTCTGTGGCTGCCGGCCGTGGCAGTGCCTCAGACAATTATTCTAGGGCTGATCGCCAACAGATTTTTGTAGGACATCCAGGATATCGATCATTCCCTTTGTGTCGAGTTCGCAGTACTTTTCAAGGGCCCCGTATATCCTCTGTTTCTCATCTTCAGAGGTGTTTTTGTCATAAGCAGCGCGCATATACTCTATCCTTGCCATCCCTCCCTCGGCTATCTCCATGCCATTGTATGAAATGCCGGTCAGGGCAGGCAGCACATATTTCATCGAGGCGCTGCCTTGCTGCCGGGGATCGTAGTAGTCCAGCTTTTTGAACGGCTCCAGCAGGTCTATGAACCTCGTTCTTATCGTTTCGAACCAGCCCGAGTATTCGGTAAAAGCGTCGGCGCAGTTCTTTAGACATTTGATCTCGAAAGCAGCGTTATAAGCCATGATCGAGCCCTTGTCGGCGAGCAGAAACTTAAGTTCCTTAAGAAGCGCTTTTCTCGGATCTGTGAGGTCTTTCCAGAGAAATTGGTGGTGCTGTGCTTTGGAGCCCGCGCTTTTGATGACATGGAGCGAGAACTGGAAAGGTACATCCTCATAGGGCCTGCAGTTAAAGAACATCGGAACTGCAGGGGCAACGGTCTCAAAGTCAAGCAGGTACAGAGGATATTTGACGCGCTCAAGGAAAGCGGAGAGCTCTTCTTTGTTTATATTGGGGCTTCCCGACTTATGGCAGGCCACCTGGATCGCATGTTTGTCGCTTAGTTCAAAATCGTCCGGGATGTGCTTCATGGACAAAATACCTTTTTCCATCAGCGTCCAGGAAGCGTCCTTTCTGTTGCGGAGCATAAAAACATGGTCATCGGGAAGGAATGACCAGCACTTTTCCTCCAGTGCACAGCCTCTGCACTGCTTTCCAACCTGCGCCTCGGGCTCCTGTCCGTCAATTACCAGCGCCATTTTGTCGAGAAAAAGGTCTGTGTTGGCGCTGTATTCCTCGATCCTTTCCGTCACATCATGTTTGACGAACAGCTCCCCAAGGTCGAGGTCTTTCCCTCTGTGATAGTCCCTATTGAGGTGCATGACAAAGCATTTGTCGATCTTTAGCCCTTTTCCTTCGTAAGCATATTTCTGGAAGGCGACATCATATAAATGGTCCTCTTTGACATCAGTGGTGCTTTTAACTTCTATGATGTTCCAACTGCCGCCTCTAGAGGGCTCCAGTATGTCGGCTATTGCATAGCCGCGCCGGTGCGTGAACCCGGCCTCAAAAACAGGTTTCCTCTTTTTGATGGCCGCAAGAGAGGCCTTTTCCACTTCAAAAGGGTCCCTCGACCACTCTATTTCTATGCCGCCAGGAAAAAGTTCTCTGGCCAGTTTTCCCACGGCGATACCCTGTTTCATTATCTCAAGGTCAAATACGGTGGGAGAGGGGATGACTTTCTTGTTGTTGTATTCTGTCCAGAGCAGTTTAAGGCATTGGATCCCGTGGATGTACTTTCCTTTTGAGATCAGAGGTCTTTGTGCCTTTGCCATAGACTGCTACCTGACCCTTACGTTAAAGGTCTTTGTCATGGCGGGAGGGACGCCTTTTTCCCAGGGCCTTTGATAGGACATTTCTATCCGGGCTCTCCCCGGCCTTAGGGCCTTGAAGCTCCATATCTCCTGTCCTCCGCTTCCGGAAAGAACGGGATGGTCAGCTTCATATTTGGATGAAACCACTTTGACGATCCTTTTGTCCGAGATCTTTGAGACCTTCCAGGAATATCCTGTGGTGGGGTTGGACCTCAACCGGATCGAAAACAAAGAATAAGGTTTTATTTTGATCGGGTCCGGGTGATTATCCGTGGCAAAAGATGAGCTCGTTGTAAAGGCAAGAGCTGTTAAAATCAGCGCTAATATTGACCGGATTTGCCTCATTGCTAGATATCAAGCTCCAATGCTTCTTCTTTTTCGGAGGGCTTTTCTTCTTTGTCCGGACTTTGAGCGACCAGCCCGTGTTCTTTTAAGTAAGCGCCCCATTTAATGAACGTGTCCATGGCTATTATAAGTACAAGTATAAGCATTACGGCTGATAGCAGGGCGTTCAGGCTGCCGTTAAAGGTCTGCTTGGGCAGATAGTTCCAGAAAATGTTCTCGATGCTTGCCGCAACTGTTGTGGCAAGCATGAATACCATGGGGATAAAAGTGATCAGCGCGTAAAGCTTTACGCGGTTATTCTTCATAATGATCGAAGTGCCGATTATTAGGGCAGTGGTGGCAAGCAGCTGATTGGCCACTCCGAACATAGGCCAGATGGTGGCAATATCTCCGTTATAGACAAGGTACCCCCATGAAAAGACCACTAAAAAGCTTGAGATAACTATCCCGGGTTTCCATTTTATGTCAGAGAAAGGTTTTGATATCTTTCCAAGTATCTCCTGCGTAATAAACCTTGCCACCCTGGTGCCCGTGTCAACCGTGGTAAGGATGAAGAGAGCCTCGAACATAATAACAAAATGGTACCAGTAGCCCATCAAACCTTTCATGCCGGGTATGCCCGAAAAGATCTGCGCCATACCGACAGCAAGTGATACCGCACCTCCGGGCCGCCCGGTAATGTTCTCCTGCACCATAGCGGACAAAACAGGCAGGTCTTTCACTTGCATCCCCAGGGTCTTAAAGACTTCCGGAGAGCAGTTTATCGCAAAATAATCGGCGGGGATAAGGGTGGTTGCGGCTATCAGCGCCATTAAAGCGACAAAACCTTCCACCAGCATAGCTCCGTAGCCTATCAATCTGATGTCTTTTTCGTTCGAGATCATTTTTGGTGTCGTGCCGGATGAGATCAGGGCGTGGAACCCGGAGATGGCTCCGCATGCTATGGTGATGCACACAAATGGCCAGACCCTGCCCGGGATTAACGGTCCTCCGCCGTGTATGAACGGTGTAATGGCGGGCATGCTGAGCTCGGGCCTCACAAAAAATATCCCCACCCCCAAAAGAGCAACAGTCCCTATCTTAAGGTAGGAACTGAGATAATCCCGGGGACACAGCAGCATCCATACCGGAAGAACGGAAGCGATAAAGCCGTATACCGGAAGGATTATAGAGAGCTGCTGTTTGGAAAAAGTAAAGGCCATGGCAGCGGGAGAGTTCTGGATGTAGTATCCAAAGAACACCCCCCCCAGAAGGAGAAGTGTCCCTATTAAAGATGCCCCGACAATATCGCCTTTTTTTAGCACATACATATATAGGCCAACGAACAGGGCAGCCGGGATGCTCACGGCGATAGCAAAAGTGCCCCAGGCGCTGTGGGAAAGGGCATTCACCACCACTATAGAGAGTCCTGCCAGCGCGGTGATGATAATAAATAGCACTGCTATGGCTGTTGCAATCCCGGTGGTCTTTCCAATATAATCCCTTGCTATTTTGTGCAGGGAAAGTCCGTTGTGCCGTACAGAGGCAAAAAGAATGACGTAATCGTGGACCGCTCCGGCAAGAACGGCTCCTATTATTATCCAGACAGCCCCCGGAAGATAGCCGAACTGTGCGGCAAGAACAGGCCCTATAAGCGGTCCCGCGCCGGCTATGGCGGCAAAGTGATGGCCAAAAAGCACCCATTTGTTGGTGGGGTGATAATCGTGGCCGTCCCTGAGCGCGTAGGCGGGGGTCTGCCTGTTCTTGTCAAGAACAAGCACTTTTGCGGACAGAAACGCACCGTAATACCTGTAGGCCAGGGCAAAAACACAGAGAGCGATAATAAGAAGGGTTAATGCGTTAATCTCTATTCTCCATGATCATTTTATTCTTTTGCCATTAATAAATCAAATTTGGTAAAGCAGGATTAATTTGATAGAATAGCTTCATGGCATATTTGTTTTTAGCGCTGGCTTTGCTGATCATGGCGGCTTTTGCGGCGCTTCTGTTCTTTGCCATGAGAAAACGGTCCGTTGTTGCATCCGATGCCAGGATAGCGGAAATGTTTTCCTCTGCCGCAGAGAGGCTGATGAACCTTGATAGGAGAGCTGATGTCTATGCGGTCATTGCAGAAGAATTGCACAAGATCAGCGGAGATTCTTTCATTCTTGTCGATTCCTTTGACAATATGTATGACCAGTTCTCTTCGAGGGCTATCAGCGGCATAGGCCCTTTGGTACAAAAAGCCCTTCAAATGCTGGGCAGGGACTATTTGAACACCGTGTTCAAGCTTGACAACGATGCCAGACAAATACTGACCAGCGGCAGGCTCAAAAAGGTGGAAGGCGGCATTCACAGGATCTCTCTGGGGAAAGTCCCTCTGGAAATAGATGAGGACATAGATCAGTTCTTCAAAGTCAGGCACTTTTATGCAATGGGGCTGACCAGGGAGAGCAAACTTTTGGGAAATGTGATAATAATCCCGATATTCGGTAATGACTTGAAAGGCATCAGAACAGTGGAAGCCGCAGTTAAACTTGCTTCTTCTGCTCTGGGCAGATCGCAGGAAAGGGACATTATTGGACATGAAGAACAGGCTTGTTGATCTGACGGGGATAGAGAACGCGGGAAGTTTTTCTGCCGACATTGATGCCTCATGGTTCGGTTATCCTATCGAGCCTATAATCGAGGCGGAAGAGAAACTGGTGTCAGGATCGTCAAGGTCCGTAGCTTATTTTTCCATGGAGTACGGCTTGGCGCCTTCCGTGTACCATGCCTTTAAGACAACAAGGAAGATCTCCCCTTCAAATTTTGTCAAAGAGCACGAAGTTTTTTCCAACATGACGCAGATGGATTACTTTCACCGCCTCAATGTTGACAGGATGCTGGACCTTCCCATCTATAGCGGAGGCTTGGGGGTTTTGGCAGGGGACACCCTCAAGTCCGCGGCGGACCTTAACCTTCCGCTTGTTGCTGTGGGCGTTCTCTGGCACAAGGGATACTTCAGCCAAAAATTCTGGTTCAAGGGAGGAGGCCAATTCCCGGAGGAGCTTACCTGGGACCCCGAAACATATCCCGGGCTGGCCCCTCTTAAGAAGAAAGTTGATATAACTTTAAGCGGTCAAAAACTTGTGCTCAAACTGTGGAAATACTATGTGTATTCGTACGACCTTAAGAATGTGGTTCCCCTGGTGCTTCTTGACGCAAATACTCCCGAAAATGTGGAATATCTCAGGGAGTATACCGACCAGCTGTACCGAAGCACCAATGCATGGACCAAGATCGTTCAGAGGATGATCCTTGGGACCGGCGGCATGGCTGCGCTGGAAGCTCTGGGCTACAAGATCGGCAGATACCACTTGAACGAAGGACATGCTGCCTTTGCCATGATAGAAAAAGCACTAAAGGTCCCGGAAAAAGAATTGTCCTCTTCATTCGGATATACCTGCCATACGCCGGTGGAGGCCGGGCATGACAGATTCGGCCTGCAGGAGGTAGAGGCGGCCACGGGCAGCGAAAGGGCGGCTCTGACGGCAAAACTGGGAGCCGATGAAAAAAGTCCCGGGGTCGCAAATCTTACCCAGCTGTTGATAAGGCATTGCGACAAAGTGAACGGCGTTTCCAAAAAACACGGAGAGGTGATGCACATACAGTTCCCTCAGTACAAGGACAAGATCAAGAGCATAACGAACGGCATCCATACTTTTACCTGGATGTCGGAACCCATAAAAAAAGTCCTGACAGCGCGTAAGGCTGAGCTTGGCGACATAGAAGCGGACCCGGAACTCCTCAGGAATGTTATACAGCTAAAAAATGACCCTGCCTTCAGGAAAGAACTTTGGGAAGCGCATCTTACTAACAAGAACAATCTGGCCTCTCTTCTCAAAGCCTGGTTCTTTGATCCCAAGGTCCTTACTATTTCGTGGGCAAGGAGGTTTGCAGGATACAAGAGGCCTACTCTTATTTTTCAGGACCCCGGAGAACTTGTGAAAATAGCAAAAGAGACGGGAGGCCTTCAGATCATAATTGCCGGCAAGGCGCATCCTGCAGACCTTTCTGCTTCGGTGCAGATAGAAGAAATGATGTCAAAGATCACGCACCTGGGCGGCCAGAGAAAGTCCCTTCGCGTTTACTTTCTTGAGAACTACGACACATACTTTGGCAAGCTCCTTACCAGTTGCAGCGACATCTGGCTCAATAATCCCATACCTCCTTTTGAGGCCTCAGGCACCAGCGGCATGAAGGCCATCGTTAACGGGGTCCTTCAGCTCAGCACTCTTGACGGCTGGGTGGTTGAGGCAAAAGACAAGAATATCGGCCGTATCTTCGGATTTGTTCCGGAAGAAGGACAGCTGGGAAGTGAAAGCGATCTGCGTCTGGAGCAGGATTCAAAGGCGCTGTACTCTGCTCTAGGCGAAATGTCAAAGCTTTATTATGATACTGCCGACGGGAAAACCTCTCTTGAGGATTCTGCCTGGGTGGACATGATGATCAACTGCATAGGGGAGGCCGCATTCTTTTCTACGCACAGGATGGTCAGGCAGTACGATGCGGAGGTCTGGGAATAATGAATACGGCGGTAGAGTTGAGAGAGGTTTCATATGCTTACCCCGGCAGGGAAGCAGCACTTTCAAATATAAGTCTGGAAATCCTTGAGGGAGAAGCTGTCGCCATTATAGGGCCCAACGGCAGCGGCAAGTCGACCTTGCTCAAAATAATAGAAGGTTCTCTCAGAGGAGAAGGTTTTGTCAGGGTCCTTTCATCTCCCGGAATACTTCATCAGCAGGTCCATGGGCCTTTGAGCGAGGGCGAAAATCGCTATGCCGCAGCAGAACAGATTCTTATGTCGGACATAGACATACTTTGCCTTGATGAGCCCATAACCGGGCTTGACGCAAAGCACAGGGACCAGCTGGTCGGTTTGATAAGGGAAAATGAATGCACAAAACTCATTGCGACCCGCGACCTTGAGCTTGCCTTTGAGACCTGCTCAAAAGTGGTCCTGATCAACGGCGGAGAGATAATAAAACAAGGCCCTGCGGCTGATATCCTGAGGGATGTGATCCTGCTTGAAGAGAACGACCTTGAAGTTCCTCCCACGCTTGTTCCCCCTAAAAACCCCGGGCTTTATCCCATCGGTAACAATTGAAGAGTGCGATTTGAAAAGAGAGAACATCTCTGATATTATGTTCTTAAAGGAGAAAAAATAATGGTAGTTGAAAGGTCCGAGTTCAAGGGAAAGCCGATGATAGTATTAAAAAGGAACGAGGATGACCAGTATCCTTTCCAGTTCGGGATGTCAAAAGCAAAACTGATACTCGAGAATATCGAGGAGATCAAGAAATTTGTCGCGGAGAACGAAAAAAAGTAGACCTCTTGTTGTATATGTTCTCTTGCAAGGACCCGACGCTTAAGCGTCGGCTCCTTGTTTTAGGGGCTGGGAGCCGACCTTTTAAGGTCGGGAATAGTGATTATGAACTCCTCTTACAGAGTACTGCTTGATCTGCCGATAGCGGACCTTATCAAGAAAGCAGACGAAAAGCGCAGGGGCTTTCTTCTGCCTCTTGATGTCTGCACGATCACAAATGCCAAGTCCGGTCTCTGCACCGAAGACTGCAAATTCTGCGCCCAGTCGTCCTTTCACAGCGCCGATATAGAAGTATACCCTCTTAAGACAAAAGAGACCATGGTCAAAGAGGCCCTGCTGGCACAAAAGAACGGGGCAAAAAGGTTCGGCATAGTGACGAGCGGGAATACGCTTACAGAAGACGAACTCAAAACTATTGAAGAAACATACATAGAAATAAGTAAAAATATCCCTCGACTCGCTGACGCTCGCTCGGGGCAAGCAATAGAAATACAATTGTGCGCATCGTTGGGCGCGCTTTCGGAAAAACAGCTGAAAAGGCTTAAGACTGCGGGGCTTTCCAGGTACCATCACAACATCGAGACCTCAAGGAATTTCTATCCTAAAATAGTTTCCACCCATACTTTTGATGAAAGGGTCGCAACGATAAAAGCCGCCAAGGCGGCGGGACTTGAGGTTTGCAGCGGAGGTATCATCGGGCTGGGGGAGAGCTGGCAGGACAGGCTTGACATGGCCGACACATTAAAGGAACTCGAAGTGGATTCGGTCCCGATCAATATCCTTGTCCCTGTCAAGGGCACGGCAATGGAAAAAGCCGACTTCATCACTCCTTTTGACGCGGTGCGCACAATTGCGATCTTCCGGATCATGCTAGGTAATGTAACCATAAAAGTGGCCGCCGGCAGGGAAACAGTGATGAAAGATTATCAGGCGATGTGCTTTGCGGCAGGCGCCAACGGGATGCTGATAGGAGGGTATCTCACCACGAGAGGAAGGTCTGTGGAAGAAGACAAAAAATTCATAAGAGAGATAGAGCAACTGTGGAAGACAGGGTAAAGGAATTCCTTAAAGCAAGAAAGGAAGACGGCGCCTTCAGGGCTTTAACTCATATTTCGTCAAGGAACGAGGTCGAGATAGAGATAAAAGGCTGCAGGTACATCGATTTTTCCTCTAACAATTATCTGGGGCTCTCCAGCCATCCCGCACTGGTTGAGGCTGCAAAAACCGCTCTGGACAAATACGGGGTCGGCTCTTTGGGCTCCAGACTTCTTTCGGGGAGTTTTAATATCCACGACGAACTCGAAACAAAGACAGCAGAGTTTAAACAAAAAGAATGTTCCCTGGTGTTCAATACAGGTTACCAGGCCAATGTGGGAATCATCAGCGCACTCTGCGGCAAAGAGGACCTGGTGCTTTCTGACAGGCTCAGCCATGCCAGCATAATAGACGGAGCCCAACTATCAGGCGCCTCGCATTTTAGGTTCAGACACAACGATATGCAGCATCTGGAAGATATCCTGAAACGGCACAGAAAAAACTTTAGGCATGCTCTTATCATAACCGAGTCTGTCTTTAGTATGGACGGGGACCTTGCTCCCCTTGAGGACCTAGTCAGGATCAAGAACAAATACAACGCTCTCCTTTTTGTTGACGAAGCTCATGCAACGGGAGTGTTCGGAAAGACCGGGGCAGGACTTGTGGAGCAGGAAAAATTATCGGAAGAAACCGACTTGATAATGGGGACCTTCAGTAAAGCCCTGGGAAGCTTTGGCGCCTATCTTGCCTGCTCCAGGAATTTTAAAAATTATCTTATAAACACCTGCCGAAGTTTTATCTATTCAACTTCTCTGCCTCCCGCGGTGGCGGCAGCCGATCTTGCCGCTATAGATGTGGTAAAAAAAGAAAGACGAAGGGGCAGGGTGCTGCTTGAGAATTCCTCCTATTTCAGATCCTTGTTAAGGGAAAAAGGTCTAAAGGTCTTGGGAAATTCGCAGATAGTTCCTGTAGTTGTAGGGGAAAACGCCGACGCGGTCGAGCTTTCAAACGCTCTCAAAAAGAACGGCTTCTGGGCCCTTCCTATAAGACATCCCACCGTGCCAAAGGGCAGCGCGAGGCTGAGATTTTCGCTCAACTATGGGCACAGCAGAGAGATGCTGAAGAGGGTGGCGGAGGTCCTTTGATACCCCCTCACCCCGTCCCTCTCCCGATGGGAGAGGGGGAGACTTATTTTGAGACAGATAAAAAAGGAATTTGCCAGGCAACTTAGAAAAGAACACAGATGGGAAGAGAATAAGGTATGGCAATATCTAAGGGACAGCAAATTTTTAAAACTCAAATTCAGAAGGCAATATGTTATTGAAGGATTTATAGTTGATTTTTGCTGCCGTGAATTGAAGCTGGCCATTGAGGTTGACGGTCCGATCCATCTTAAGCAAAAAGAATATGACAAAGAAAGACAAAACATCATAGAATCAAAGGGTTACACTTTTATTAGGGTGACGAATAAGGAAGTAAACCAAAGTATTCACAAATTACTTGATAGGATAAGGCAACTGTACGATAATAACCCTCTCCCTCTGGGAGAGGGTAGGGTGAGGGCTATACCTTGACTCTGATCCTG
>CAYUCV010000010.1:47341-50751 GCA_964443545.1 uncultured bacterium | reverse complement strand
CAAAAGAAAATTATTCAGTGGCGGACATGCGCTACAAAAGCGGGCTTGCCACTAATCTTGAGATACTTGACGCACAGGCCTCTCTTACAAGGTCCGAATTTGAATTGCTTGAAGCCCGTTTTGATCTGGAGCTGGCTTCCGCCCAGGTGTTGAAAGCGGCTGGCATCTCGGACCTTAAAGGGGTTGAAACCGGACTGAAGCTGTCCGTTATGGAGGGGCAGGTTAAATATGTGGACCTTGAGGGAGGCTTTCTAGGTTTTGTCGACTCTTCGGGAAAAAAATATAACCTTACCGGAAGCAGGACAGACGAGATGTTAAAAGAAGCCCAAAAATTGGCCGAAGGACGCAGCGTAAAAATATGGGGGTATCCGGTCAAGGACAGCATTTCTATACGGATGTGGGGAACACCTCTGGAGGTCGAAAGCTATGAATGGAAATAAGAATGAACGGCTGTTATCAGTTTCAAGTATAACTGAGATAGGAAGGGGGCTCGTATGTTGAAAAACAGGAAATGGCAGATAGCTGCCGCTATAGTCGTTTTGCTGGTCCTGGGAATGTGGTTCGTGAATTCGAGGAATTCCGTTCCCATAAAGACCTCGGAAGCAGTTGCCGGCAAGATATTGCCTTCTGTGAGCGTTTCTGGGGAAATAAGAGGCTTTGAGGCAGACCTCAGCCCCAAACTGCCCTCTCTTATTTCCTGGGTTGGGGTAAAAGAGGGGGACAGGGTCGTGAAAGGGTCAGTTCTGGTCAAGTTTGACAACTACGATAACGCAAGGTCCGACTATGAAAGGATCAAAACGCTTTATGACGGCGGGTTTGCCACAAAGCAGCAATATGAGACCGCAAGGCTCCAATACGAGAATTCCTATCTTTCCTCACCTATATCAGGAAAGGTCGTGCTTGTTGCCCAGGACCAAGGAGAGACAGCCTCGCCCGGAGTTCCGGCAGTGTCGGTGGTAGATCCGGCATCAAAGTATATCGAGGTCCAGATAGATGAATCAGATATTGGAGAGGTCAAGCCCGGCAACGAAGCCCGGATAACCTCCGATGCTTTTCCTGACCTTTCGATAATTGGGAGACTTTCCAATATTGTCCACAGAGCGGAACTAAAAAAGGTGGGCGGCAGGATAAAGATGGACGAAGAGGACAAGATCTTTCGCGGCAGAGTGGCCTTTGATGATCCGGACAACCTGCTCAAGATAGGAATGTCGGTGAACGCGGAAATAATAACCGGGATAAGGGAAGGGCTCCTTATTATCCCGCGCGAGGCTGTGTTCTCAAAAGACGATAAGCAGAGGGTCTTTGTTGTAAGCGGCAGAAAGGTTAAAGAACGCAAGGTCGAGCTCGGAATAAAGGACTATACGAACATTGAGGTCAAAAAAGGTCTCAAAGCCGGGGAAAAAGTGGCGGTCAGCAACCTGGACAAACTAAAGGACGGGAGCAGGGTCAAGATTGAAAAGTGATAAATCCGTAGTCCTGGTAAAGGATGTCTGCAAGACCTACAAACTGGACCAGCTGGAGGTCCCGGTCCTTTTTGACATCCAGTTCTCGGTGGACAGCGGTGAATTCGTTTCTATAATGGGGCCTTCCGGCTGCGGCAAGTCGACTCTGATGAACCTGATAGGCTGCCTTGACCGGCCCACCTCGGGATCGATGCGGCTTGACTCGGTGGACATCTCAAAACTCCCTGATACCGAACTGGCAAAGATAAGGAACCAAAAAATAGGTTTTGTTTTTCAAACCTTTAATTTGCTGCCACGGCTTTCGTCCCTCGAAAATGTAGAGCTGCCTCTTATTTACAGCGGTATAACAAGCGCTGAGCGCGACAAAAAGGCAAAAGAGGCACTTGATTCCGTGGGTATACTGTCAAGGGCCGCCCACATGCCGAACCAGCTCTCCGGAGGGGAAAGACAAAGAGTGGCCATTGCCAGAGCGGTGGTCAACTCTCCCTCGGTCATCCTTGCGGACGAGCCCACAGGCAACCTTGACAGCAGGTCCGGCGAGGAGGTCATGAAGATATTTGACAGATTGAACGCCTCTGGGGTTACTATAATAATGGTCACCCACGACATGAACATAGCGCAGCGGGGAAGTAGACTGGTTAGGCTTTTTGACGGCAGGATAATAGAGGACAAGAAGATAAAATGAACTTTCTTGACAGTTTTTTTATGGCGCTGCGCTCCATCCGGGCCAATAAGACCAGGGCCGGCCTTACCATGCTCGGCGTCGTTATTGGGATCGCCTCTGTCATCATCCTTGTTGCCATAGGAGAGGCGGCAAAGCAGTATGTCGTTTTCCAGATGCAGTCCTTTGGGATGAACGCGGCTTTTTTGCAGGTGGCCCCGGGTAAGACAGCCGGGGATTACATGGCATTTTTTGACAACAAACTCCGGCTCAAGCACGCCGATATGATCAAGGCAAAATGCCCTTCGGTCAGCGAGGTAATGCCTATCGTTGTAGGCAAGGCCAAACTGAAGTACGGAAAAAAAGACTACAACCTGAGCCAGTGCTGGGGAGCCACGGAAAATTATACGACCGTTTTTTCCCACAAGATAGTCAAGGGAAGGTTTTTTAACAGAGCGGAAGTGGAGGGCAGCAGAAAGGTCTGCGTTATAGGCCAGAAGATATCCGATGAGCTGTTCGGCAGTTTTGACCCTATAGGCGAAAAGATAAAGGTCAACGGCAGGAAATTCGTTGTTATCGGTGTGTTCGAAAAAAGGGGGAAGGTGCTGATCCAGGACATGGATGATGTGATGGCCCTTCCGGTAACCACAGGACTAAGTCTTTTTGAGACCAAAGCCATTGTCGAGATCGATATACTGGCAAAAAGCCCGGAGCTGCTTAAGCCGGCCATCAAAGAGATAAGAGAGGTGCTTGATAAAGAGCTTGATCCCTCGGATTACCATATAGACACCCAGGAAGGAATGATGAGCCTGATAAACAATATTGTAGGTCTTTTGACCACGGTCATCGGGAGTATAGCGGCGATCTCTTTGCTGGTGGGCGGGATAGGGATAATGAACATAATGCTGGTATCGGTAACCGAGCGGACAAAGGAGATCGGCATAAGGAAAGCCGTAGGAGCGCGCAGGAGAGACATCTTTATGCAATTCCTGGTCGAATCGGTGGTCATCAGTTTTCTTGGCGGCATCCTGGGTATAATTCTGGGACTGGCCGGGACTTTTCTCATAATGTATGTGATAAAACTGGGCATGGTGGTGGTGCTCTGGGCAATAATCCTTGCTTGTTCGGTATCCGTTGCTATCGGCATCATTTCGGGTGTCTATCCTGCGATGAGGGCGGTGAACCTGGACCCGATAGAAGCTCTCAGGTACGAATAGCGGCGGGATTCAATCCGTCTTTTTTGAAGTCAGCAGCGCTTTAATATCTGCGGCCATCGAGTTCTTAAC
>CAYUCV010000010.1:0-47241 GCA_964443545.1 uncultured bacterium | reverse complement strand
AGGAACTCGAGCTGCTCCAAACAGGAGCGGCTCCATGTGGAGTAAAAAACAACGATAACGGGTTTGCCCCTGTCGGAGGCAAGGTCGTAGGGGGAGCCGGAAAGCGTCGGAAGTTTTAGCTCCGGCACCTGCGACCCGATCTTAAGCGGGGACGGGTTGCAAACAGCAGAACCCCCAAGCAGCAAACACAGCGCCAGAATGACCAGAGGTTTTTTCATTTTGCCTATATTCTACCATAAGTTTACTGCCGGGACAGCAAAAGTCAAGGCCGAAGAATATGTGGTATATTGGTTAGCAAAATGTCGGAGATAGAAAAAAATATTGTCCGGATACGGGCAAGGATCCAGAAAGCCGCCGAAAAAGCCGGCAGGGACCCTTCTAAAATAAAATTTGTGGCAGTAACAAAGACCGCAACACTTGATCAGATAAAAGAAGCTTTGAACTGCGGCATAGAGGACTTTGGCGAGAACAGGCTTCAAGCTGCGGAGCCGAAGATCCTGGCTCTTTCCGATCAAGAGGGCATTAGATGGCATATGATAGGTCATTTGCAGACAAATAAAGTAAAAAGGACTCTTGACCTTTTCTGCCTTATTCACGGAGTAGATTCTCTGCGGCTTGCCAAGGAGATCGATAAGGAAGCGGGCAAAAGAGGGCTTGTGTTCCCTGTGCTGCTGGAGGTGAATATCTCTGGTGAAGCTTCAAAATTCGGAGTGAGCCCGCAAGACATAAAAGAACTTCTTTCCCAATGCGGCACTTTGTCTAATATAAAA
Source organism: uncultured bacterium (assembly GCA_964443545.1). Taxonomy (GTDB): domain Bacteria; phylum Margulisbacteria; class WOR-1; order JAKLHX01; family JBAZKV01; genus JBAZKV01. The sequence goes on along the minus strand of CAYUCV010000010.1, from coordinate 46,471 downwards.
GTGCAGGGGCTTATGACAATGGCCCCATATTCTACTGACCCCGAAGATTCAAGGCCCTGGTTCAAAAAAATGTCTTTACTTAAAAAGGAATTGGGTTTAGAATGTCTATCAATGGGCATGTCCGGGGATTTTGAAACAGCGATAGAAGAAGGCTCGGACATGATCAGGATAGGTACCGCAATATTTGGAACCTAGGAGAAGAAAGGAGAACTGTAATGGTGGAGAACATCTGGAACACGGCAAAAGCGTTCATAGGCCTGGCTGATGATGGGCAAACGGATGATTATATGCCCAAGTCTGAAAAAACGGCTGTTGATCTTGGCCCCATCAAGCCCAGGTCCAGTAAAAAGGCTTCCAGCAGCGATTATGAGATCATGCTGTACGAGCCCAGAGCATATGAAGATTCCCTGCAGATATCGGCGCGGCTCAGGGCGGGAGATCCGGTCATCGTCAATCTTAAATACCTTGATTCTTCGGAGGGGATGCGCCTTATAGACTTTGTCTGCGGAACGGCTTTTGCAATTGACGGGCACATGACAAAGATATCCGACACTATCTTTCTTCTTTCGCCGAGCAGCATTTCCATCTCTGATAATTCCTCAAGCGGACAGGAAGGCTCGGCCCCACAGGACAACCTTCTCCATAACAGGATGTAGGGGATGCCCTCAAGCAAAAAGCTCTCCTTTATAGGCTCCGGCAGGATGGCCGAGGCCATAATAGGAGGCATAATCAAAAAGAAACTGTATCTTCCCGGGCGCATCTATATCTCGGACAAAGATGCCGAAAGGGCAAAGGCCCTTGCGCGAAAATTCAGGGTCATTTCCTGCGAGGACAACAACAGGGCAGTTTGGGCCGGTAATGTAATCATTCTTGCGGTTAAACCGCAGAACATGGCACAAGTCCTGCTGCAGATCAAAGATGACATAAAAGCTTCGCAGCTTGTAATTTCTATAGCAGCAGGGGTCCCTCTTTCCTTTCTCGAAAAAGAGCTCAAGGGCTGTCCGGTAATCAGAACAATGCCCAATAACCCGTGCTTGATAGGGGAGGGAATGACTGCGATCGCAGCCGGGAAGAATGCCGGGAGCTCGGACATAAAAACGGCGACGGAGATATTTGACTGCCTTGGAAAAACTGTAGTGGTCAGTGAAAAGCACTTTGATGCCGTTACGGGACTATCAGGGTCAGGGCCCGCATTTGTCTATGAGTTCGTTGCCGCACTTGCCGAGGGGGGAATAAAGGCCGGTCTTGACCGTCAGACCGCTTATCTTCTGGCGGTTCAGACAGCCATAGGTTCCGTAAAGGCCCTAAAAGAAACCGGCAAAAGCCACAAAGAGCTGGTAGAGATGGTCGCCTCCCCCGGGGGAACGACTGTTGAAGGGCTTAAGGTGTTCGAAGAGGCCGGGTTTTCTCAGATAGTAGCGGATGCGGTATATGCTGCTGCCGCAAGAGCAGGGGGCATAAGCCGGGAGCTGGCGGGATAGCGGCGCTTGATCAGGCAAAGAGGCGGATAGGCAGAAAGGCTGAAGTTAATGATACTGTCTGCCTTCAGGCTTCAGCCTTCAGCTCTTAAATAAGATATGCTAAACAACCTATCTAAAACGATAACTAAACTAAAGTCCAGGCGACTTTGGCTTGGCTTGTATATTGCTCCCGTCATTGCCGCCTTTTCTATTGCTGTTATAGTCCCGGCTATCGGTCCACGTGCCATAGATTCCATTTCAGGCTCAACAGCCGATATAGTAGTAGGACAGCCGGATATGGCCTCTAACCTGATGAACCAGAGGCAATATGGAAAAACCCTGTATGCTCCGAGCGGGATAATCAAAATAGCGGGCAAACTGGTGATCGCCGACAGGGGTAACAACCGGGTGCTCATCTATAATTCGGTACCCTCATCAGACAATTCTGCCGCAGATATAGTGATAGGTCAGCCGGACCTCGCGTCAAATACCTCAAATTACGGCGGAATATCGGCAAAATCCTTGGACAGCCCTTCCGGACTTGGTACCGATGGGACAAGACTCTTTATTGCAGATACTGACAACCACAGGATATTGATCTATAACAGCCTGCCATCCCATAACTTTGCTGAAGCTGATCTCGTGGTTGGACAGCCGGACATGAGTTCCAATTCCGCAAACCGGGGCGGTTCTCCTGCTGCAAACACGGTGAACTCTCCTAATGCGGTCTATTCTGACGGGGACAAATTATTCATAGGGGATGATATGAACAACCGGATACTTATATACAATGCCATTCCTTCTTCAAATAATGCTGCGGCGGATATTGTTCTGGGACAGCCGGATATGTCATCAAACACAGCCAATAACGGCGGGTTGTCGGCTCAAAGCATGTACCAGCCAAGCCTGGTCTATACCGTAGGCAACCGTCTCTTTGTTTCTGATATCCAGAACAACAGGGTCCTTGTGTTCAATACCATCCCTGTGGTGAACTTTGCTGCTGCAGACGCTGTCCTTGGCCAGCCGGATATGACGACCAGGACCGCAAACACAGGCGGTATCTCAAATAAAAGCCTTTCAAAACCGGTGGGACTCTTCGCCGATACCGACAGGCTAATAGTACTTGAACAGAGCAATAACAGGGCCATGATTTACAAGAATATTGATGCAAAAATAAGCGCTTTTATTGCCTCAGGCACCAGGATAGAGGCAGATGTAGTGATCGGGCAGCCGGATTTTGCTTCTAATTCTGCCAACCAGGGAGGAGCCGTATCGGCATCCGGATTACACGCCCCCTCTCGCATCTACAGCGACGGGACCAAGCTCTTTATATCGGATTATCTTCGCAATCACCGCGTCCTGATCTATAATTCCATACCGGACATCAATAATGCTCCTGCGGACACAGTGATTGGCCAGCCCAATATGACTAGCAACTCAGCAAACCAGACCGCAGAAGCCGTTTCTGCCGGGGTCCTGGCCGCTCCCAGGAACGTTTTTGTGACGGGGTCAAAAATGATCGTGTGCGATTCATATAACAACAGGGTCCTGGTATATAATTCCATCCCTTCTTCAGATAATGCCTCAGCGGATGTGGTCATTGGGCAGCCGGATTTTTCTTCAAATCTGGCAAACCAGGGCGGAGGTGCAGGGCCAAATACCCTGTACAGGCCTTCGGCTGCCTACAGTGACGGCACAAGGCTCTTGATCGTTGAAGCTCTCAACCACCGCGTGCTCGTATATAACAGCATCCCGGCAACCAATAATGCCTCTGCGGACCTGGTAATAGGCCAGCCGGATTTTATCTCAAATTCGGCTAACCAGGGAGGTCTTATTCCTGCGGCCAATACCTTTTACTATCCCGTGGGAATATCATCGGACGGGACAAGATTGTTCATTTCAGACCAGGGCAATCACAGGGTCCTTATTTTTAATTCGTTCCCTGTGGCAAACAATGCTTCTGCGGATGTTGTGCTGGGCCAGCCGGACATGTCCTCGAACCTGTCTAACCAGGGAGGTTTGCCCGGACCCAATACGATCAACTATCCCACGGGTGTTCATGCGGACGGTACCAGACTGTACATAGCGGACTGGAACCATCGGGTTGTAATATTCAACAGCATACCGACGGCCAATAACGCTTCTGCGGACGTAGTTATTGGCCAGAGCGACTTCACTTCGAATTCTGCGAACCGGGGCGGCAATCCGGGGCAAAACACTTTGTATGCTCCTACCGGTATTTCTGTAAGCGGATCAAAACTATTCGTGACCGACCTGGCAAATAACCGGGTCCTTGTCTATAACACTGTGCCGACCGGCAACAACGCCTCCGCAAATATTGTTATCGGCCAGCCGGATTTTACTTCAAGCTCCATTAACCGGGGAGGAGCTCCAAGCTCAAATACCTTGAAGAACCCGTCCGGGATCTGGAGCGACCTTTCCAGGCTGTGCGTTGCAGATGAGTCTAACAGCCGGGTCCTTATCTATGAATTGTCATCCGGCCGCCCGGTTATTTCGGATGTCAAAATGAACGATGCGGGGGTCGTTTCGGGCGATATCATAACACCATCTCCGGTCATAAAGGCAAAACTCTCTGCCGAAGGGGCGGTGGGAGGAGTTTTTATTGATAATCTCAAGATAACTCTAGGGTCTTCCCTGTACACTTATGCCTCATTTGATGCTTCTACGGATTCTTACAATTCAACGACCGGGATATTTACCTTCAAGAGTAAAAGCATACTGCCGACAGGTGTGTACGATTTTAAGATAGAAGTGTCGGACTATCTTGGCAACTGGGCAACTTTTGAGGCAATCGGGCTCACGGTAAAAGACCAGTCCGGAGAGGTGCGCATGGAGGGAGTTCCTCTTAACCATCCGAATCCGTTCAGCACGGCAACGGGTACTACAAAGATAACTTACACCCTGACGGTTGACACCAATATCATGATCTATCTTTTTGATGTTAGAGGAGCCCTTGTCTGGAAAAGAAACTGCCAGTCAGGGAGCATGGGAGGCAAGGCTGGGTACAACGAAGTCGAATGGAATGGCAAGGATGACTTTGGTTCAACAGTCGGCAACGGGATATACCCTTTCAGGGTAGTTGCAGGCGCAAGGGTGTTGGGGAGAGGGAAGATAGCGGTATTGGAATGAGAAACTCTAAATCCCAAATCCTAAACTCTAAATAAATGCCAAATTCAAAATACAAAACTGTTTTGGATTTTGGTCATTTGGATTTAGATATTGTTTAGGATTTAGTGCTTGGGATTTAGGATTTGCTTTTCCGTATTGTGTGCTAAAATATCAGAGCAAAGGGGGTGATGTGATGGAAGCGTACTGCGTAAAATGCAAGTGCAAGAAAGAGATGAAGGATTGCAAGGAAGTGAAACTTAAGAACGGCAAACCCGCGACTTCGGGCGCCTGCCCGTCCTGCGGGACAAAGATGTTCAGGATCGGAGCGGCAAAATAAATGTCTTTTAGTCCAAAGGATTTTGCTCATCTCCATGTCCACAGCGAATTCAGCCTTCTTGACGGGGCGAGCCGGGTCGAGGATATAGTAAGAGCGGTAAAACGGTTAGGGATGGATGCTGTTGCCATAACGGACCACGGCAACATGTACGCCGCGGTAAAATTCTTTGTGGCGGCAAAAAAAGAAGGCATCCATCCCGTAATCGGCTGCGAAGCCTATCTGGCTCCCAGGACCAGGTTTGATAAAGCCACAAAAGAGGACAGGCAGCCGTTCCATATTACGCTCCTTGCCAAGAACACCGACGGCTACTTAAACCTCATAAAACTGGTGACAGCGTCAAATTTTGAAGGCTTCTACCAGAAACCCAGGATAGATCAGGAGCTGCTTAATACGCATTCAAACGGGCTCGTTGTGCTTTCCGGTTGCATAGCCGGTCTCATACCCAAACTCATATTAGGTGGTAAGAGCGAGGAGGCCTGCCGCAAAGCGGCCGAATTTAAAGAAGTGTTCGGCTCAGATTTCTACCTGGAAATGATGGATAACGGGATCCCCGAGCAGAGGACCATAAACAGCGATCTTCTAAAGATATCCAAGAAGCTGGGCATCAAAGTAGCCGCCACGAACGACTCCCACTACACGGAAAGAAAGGATGCAAAAGCGCAGGATGTGCTGCTATGCATTCAAACAGGTCGCTTCATTGATGAAGAGGATCGGATGCGCTTTGGGGGCGAAGAGTTCTATTTGAAATCGGCGCAGGAAATGTATGAGCTTTTTAAGGAATGTCCCGATGCACTGACCAACACAAAAGAGATCGCCGAAAAGTGCAGGCTTGAGATAGAGACCGGCAAGCTACACCTGCCCGAATACGAAGTGCCGGCGGGCTACACCTCATTCTCATATCTAAAAAAACTGGCAAATGAAGGCCTGATAAAACGGTATGGAGCTAAACCTCCCAAAGAGGCCAATGACAGGCTTGAGTATGAGCTGGGAGTTATAGAAAAAGTGGGGTATGCCCCTTTCTTCTTAATAGTGTCTGATTTTACGAACTATGCCAAACAGCAGGGGATAGAAGTCGGTCCCGGCAGAGGTTCGGCCGCAGGGAGCATTGTGTCTTATTCTATAGGGATCACCGAAGTAGAACCTCTCAAATACGGGCTCATATTTGAAAGGTTCCTAAATCCGGACCGCGTCACCATGCCTGACATAGATGTGGATTTCTGCTTTGAAAGAAGGCAGGAGATCATAGAATATGTTTCAAGAAAGTACGGCCAGAGCAATGTGGCGCAGATAATCACCTTTGGCACCATGGCCGCCAGGGCCGCCATCAGGGATGTGGGAAGAGTTCAGAGGGTCCCTCTGGCGGAAGTTGACAGGATAGCCAAGCTGATCCCCCAGGGACCGGATGCGTCGATAGATAAAGCCATGAAAGAGGTGAAAGAGCTGAAGGGTATGTACGAGTCGGATACTTCGGTAAAGAACCTCATCGACACGGCAAAAACCCTTGAAGGCCTCACGCGCCATGCAAGCGTACATGCCGCAGGAGTGGTCATTTCTAACAAGCCGCTTACCGAATATGTGCCGCTTTCACTTATGAATGAGACTCAGACGGTGACGCAGTATCCCATGGAAGACCTCGAAAAGATCGGGCTGCTCAAGATGGACTTTTTGGGGCTGCGCAACCTGACCATGATAGCCCATGCCACCAAACTCATTAAGAGCACAAAAGGAATTGAACTGGATGTCCTTGGCCTGCCTCTGGATGACCGCAGCACCTACGACCTTTTGTGCAGGGGAGAAACCATCGGCATCTTTCAGCTTGAGAGCCACGGCATGCGCCGCCTTATAAAAGAACTGAGACCGGAGAAGTTTGAGGAAGTTATCGCACTGCTGGCGCTTTACCGTCCGGGGCCGCTTGAGAGCGGGATGGTGGAGGATTTTACCAAAAGAAAGCACGGCAAAGTGCCGGTCAAGTACGAACTCCCTCAGCTTGAGCCGGTCCTTAGCGAGACCTACGGAGTGATCCTTTACCAGGAACAGGTAATGAGGATAGCTTCTTCCGTGGCGGGCTTCACTCTTGGGGAAGCGGATGTCCTGCGCTGGGCAATGGGCAAGAAAAAATCAGCCCTCATGGCAAAGCAGAGGCAGAAATTCATAGAGGGCGCGGTCAAGAACGGAACTCCCCAGAAAAAAGCGGAAGAGCTCTTTGCCCTGGTCGAAAAATTCGCTGGATACGGCTTTAACAAATCGCACAGCACTTCTTACGCGGTCATTTCTTACCAGACCGCCTATCTTAAGGCGAACCATCCGGTGGAGTTTATGGCGGCCCTGCTTACTTCAGTTACCGGGGTAACCGACAAAGTGGTCTTTTATGTGTCCGAATGTAGAAGGATGGGGATAAAGGTCCTTCCTCCCGACATCAATCAGAGCGCCAAGGATTTCACTGTGGAAGGGCAGGCGATACGCTTTGGTCTTGCAGCCATAAAGAATGTAGGGATCGGCGCGATAGAGTCCATTGTTGCGGCAAGGCAGGAGGGCGGGTCCTTTTCCTCACTTTCGGACCTGTGCCGAAGGGTGGACTTGAGGCAGACCAATAAAAAAGTCATGGAAAGCCTGATCAAGGCGGGGGCCATGGACAGCTTTAAACTGAGGCGCTCAGCTCTTTTGTCGGGGCTCTCGTCAGTGACCTCCCGGGCTCAAAAAGAAGGAGCAGGGCAATCTAGACAGTCAGCTCTTTTTGATCTTAAACTTTCTGTGGGGGGCAGCGAAAACCTCTGCGAAGAGGAGCCGGAATTTTCCCCTCCCCAGCTGCTGAGAATGGAAAAGGATGTCCTGGGCTTTTATCTGTCAGACCATCCTCTGCACCATATAGGAGATGCGCTTACAAAAAGGGCTGCCATTCCAATAGCCGAGGCGCTTGAGAAAGGGGAAGGCGCTGTTGTCAGGCTTGGCGGGATAATGGTCGGGTCAAAAAAAATCACGACAAAAAAGAAGGACCTGATGCTGGTCGCAGTTCTGGAAGACCTTTCCGGGGCAATGAGAGTGGTGGTGTTTCCCAGGACCTACGAAAAATATTCGAACCTTCTTGGAGAGGACACTCCTATTATCCTGTCCGGCAGGCTGGACTTTAAGGATGACGAGCCCCAGCTTATCTGCGAGTCGGTCGAACTTTTGGACAGCCCCGGCGCTTCAAGGTCCCTGCATATAAGGCTGGACGAAAAGTCTAAAGTGGAAAACCTTAAGATCATTAAGGACCTGCTTTCTTTTAACGGAGGGTCCGACAGGGCATTTTTTCACATGAACGGAAGCGTTGTTTCGGCGGGCGATCGGTTCGCGTTCAATATAACCCCGGACCTTGTTGACAGGATAGAAAGGATCAGCGGAAAAGACTCGGCCTGGATATCTTTTGATAAGGAGAAATAAAATGGACAAGATTCAGACTGAGCTTAAGGACCTTAAGATAAAGTTTAACGGAGAAGGGATGGTCCCGGCCATAGCGCAGGACCAAAAGACAGGAGAGGTGCTGATGCTTGCTTACATGAACCGGGAAGCGCTTGAGCGCACGGTCAAGGAGAAAAAAGCCTGGTACTGGAGCAGGAGCAGGAACAAGTTCTGGATGAAGGGGGAGCAGTCGGGGCATATCCAAACCGTAAAAGAGATTTATTATGACTGCGATATTGACGCTATACTGCTCAAAGTAGACCAGACCGGACCCGCGTGCCACACTGGCAACCGCAGTTGTTTTTACAGAAAAATTAAGATATAATTTCAATATATGATGAAAAAGATCCAGATAGAGGCCAAGTCAAGGGACCAAAAAGCCGCAGCCGTGCGAAGGGCAGATCTTATACCCGCCGTAGTCTACGGCAAGGGGATGGAGCCTGTTTCGGTGTCGGTAGACAGCAAAGGTTTTATGGCGGTGATGAGGGGGAGCGCCGGAAGGAATGCCCTTATCACTCTTAATGTTGAACAAAAGAGCGGGAAGACCAGCTTCCCCGTTCTTGCCCATGAGATCCAGTCCGATGCCATCACAGATAAGGTGACGCATATAGACTTCCTAAAAGTGGACCTTGAGAAGGAAATACGCACCAAGGTGCCTGTTGTCCTTATCGGAGAAGCCGAAGGGGTCAAGCTTGACGGCGGCATTCTTGTCCAGGCAATAAGACAGCTTGAAGTAAAATGTCTCCCGACAAGTATTCCGGACAAGATTGAAGTTGACATTTCTTCTCTTAAGATCGGAGCCTCTATACATGTCTCCCAGGTTACCCCTCCCAAAGGGGTTGCCATTACTTCTTTTGGTGAGGATGTCGTTGCCACTGTTTCTGCTCCCGCTAAGGAAGAAGAAGTTGCCGCTCCTGTTGAAGCCGCTGCCGTTGCCGGGGAGGTCCCTGCGGCTGAAGCCGGTGCTGCCGGTGCCGCTGCAGCTCCCGGAGCCCCTGCTGCTGCAGGAGCCACTGCCGCGCCGGAAGCCGCAAAGACTGACGCCAAGGCAAAGGCCGCGCCGAAACAAGGCAAATAGTTCGGCATCACTGTTGTATTTTCCTGCAAGATTCTTCTCTCATAGTACGATAGATACTTAGAACCCCCTTGTTTGACAATATATTTATTTGGGGTTATCATTTTTTGGGGTAAAAGGATATGTCGGACAATTTTGCTGCTGCTGGAGGAGGGATCCACCCGGGCAAACCGGTGATCTGGCCTTCGGGCGTAAAAGCCAACACTTCAGGAGATGCGGCTCCGGCAAAAGAGGCCGCCGCAAAGACCCCGGTTGCCCAGACCGAGATGCAGTCCCAGACACAGGCAGCCGCCCCGCTTACCGCTCAGAGAACAAGCGTCGCAAGACAGCTCACAGTATCAGACCTAAAAGCCCACCTTTTATCGATGCAGCTGCCCGACACAGAGGCAAATGTTAAGCTTGCTTCCCTTATGCTTAAATTCGGCATCGAGCTCTCCAGAGAGAACTTTGGCAGAGCCCTGTCCCTGCTTGACGGCACCGACAAGGCGGTAAACACCCAGGAGGCTGCGCTGGTCCTTATCCTTAAGGGCGTGGATGCACCCAAAGGGGCGCTGAGAGCGCTGGCAAATCAGTTTTCGGAAAACCCTTCTATGGCTTCTCAGCTTCTTTCTGCCAAAGAATCCTTTGCCAATCTTTCGGCGGCGATAGCAGCTAATCCGACGCTGCTGTCAGCTTCGGTGCTGACCAATGTATCGGCTCTCATCTCGCAGTTCATGAACATGATAGAGGACCTTCCCAAAAAGTATAAGTTCACTTCAGAGGGGCTTCCTTTAATAGACAGGCAAGACCTTCTAAGCGATGTAAGGAGCATGAAAGCACTGCTCGAGGGGCTCCAGGAAAAAGCGATGGGCAAGTCCCAAGGTTCGACGCTGGAAGGAGAATCCTTTATTTCCTCTCTAATGTCTTCGATCAACAAGATGAACGGTCTTCTGGATAATCTGGTGGCCCAGGCTTTGCTGAGCCAGAAACCGGCCAAAGAAAACCTCGGCCAGGAAAATTATCTCTATTACCAGGTCCCAAACAGCCTTGTTAAGCCGCCCAGCACTGTGGACATAATAATCAAGCAGGAGCAGGGCAGGAGCGCTTCGATAGATCCAAAGAACACCCAGCTGGTCATAGGGCTTGAGACAGAAAGCCTGGGGAAGATAGTCGTCTCTCTTACCGTTAAGAACAAGGACCTTAAGTTCATTTTTAACACCGAGTATGAGGATGTCAAAAAGCTGGTCGAGGAAGAGAGCAAAACACTTAAAAAGGCCCTCAACAGCAAGGATTATAATGTCCAGAACCTCATGGTGAAGCTCAGCCCCTCGATGGCAATGATCAAGCCCTATCTTTTACCGCTCCTGGGACTGGAGCATCTGTTCAGGATAGATACGGAGGCGTAATGGCGGAAGAAGATAACAAAAAAAAGACGGCTATAGCCATCCGATACGAGATGGACAAGGATTCGGCCCCTCTGATAGTGGCTTCGGGCAAGGGGGTTGTTGCCGACGAGATACTCAGGATAGCGGAAGAGAACAAGATCCCGCTGCACGAAAATGCCGGCCTCGCATCAATGCTTTCAAAACTCCAGATCGACATGCCGGTGCCTCCCGAACTCTATGTTCTCGTGGCCGAAGTGCTGTTCTTTGTCTACCAGCTCGACCGGATGGCCGCTAAAAAAGAAAAACTGTTCAAGAAGATAAGAAAAGACAGCCGGAAATAATCTTTCCTTGCTATCTTTCCCCCCCGTGCTATAATTCAGGCAGATATTTCTTGCTTTTTTTTGCCCCTTGTGTATAATATATAAAAATATATATAGCTGAGAAGCTGGAGACTATAAATGACCGACAGGATCTTGGAAATAGGAAGAAGAGGCCTTGATACAACGGACCAGAATGTCAAGGCGATGATGAATAACATAGTCAATGCCCAGACCCCGGGCTTTAAAAAGAGCCAGGTGCAGGTAAATTCTTTTCCGGTTATGCTGCAGAAAGCCCAGAACAAGGCCGGAGGCACCCAGGCAATGGTCCCAGAAGTAAAAAGCGTCCAGCAGGACAAGACCCACGGGGCGCTTCTGCGTACAGGCTCTCCAACAGACCTTGCGGTGGTGGGAGATGGATACTTTGCTCTCGAAGGAGCTTCCGGAGAGCTGTATACCAGGGATGGCAGGTTCACCCTGGATGAGAACGGCGTGCTAAAGTCGATATCCGGCAAGAATCCTGTGCTGGGTCAGGGTGGCTCCATCGCGGTGGTCCCTGGCTCGTCAATAGAGATAATGCAGAACGGCGATATTATGTCCGACGGGGCCAAGATCGATGCCATTAAAATAGTGGTTTTTGAGGATCCGTCCAAACTGGAATCCGTGAACAATGTGGTCTTCAAAGTTCCGGAGAGCGGCTCCCTTGTCTATTCGGTGAACGAGAATCCGAGGGTGCTGCAGGGTTATATTGAGGCTTCCAATGTCAACATCATGGACGAGATGATGCAGATGATCTTTTTGCAGAGGGTTTACGGTTTTGACGCCAAGATAATACAAACAAGGGATGCTGCTCTTTCCAGGTCCCTTGAGATGGGGCGTCCCGCCCAATGAGTCATAAAAGGAGGTAGCGATCATGTTCCAACCGCTTTATGTGGCCGCAACGGGGCTCAACACTTTCCAGGACGAGATGATAGACATCTCCAACAATCTGGCAAATGCTAAGACCGTGGCTTTTAAAAAGGGCAGGACCGAAAAAGAAAGCCTGCTTTACGTGGAAAAGACCTTTGATTCCAAGCTTGCCGAAGCGGTAAAAAAGGCCAACGGCCTTTCGTCCGATTCACTGGAATACGGAACGGGCGTAAGAGTGACCTCTACCCGCAAGGATTTTATGCAGGGCACAATAGAGACCACCAATCAGCCCATGGACCTGGCCATACAGGGCGAAGGATTTTTTCAGCTGACCCTTGCCGACGGCACTCCGGCCTATACAAGGGCGGGCAACTTCCACATAGACAATGAAGGCAATGTTGTGGACCCCAACGGAAGAATGATGGATCCTCCGATAACGATACCCGAGGGGACTACTTCTGTGCTCGTTAAGCAGGACGGAACGGTCCTGGTCTACATAAATGATTCTTCGGAAGCCACGGAAATAGGGCAGCTTGTCCTTGCGAAATTCCCAAATGCTCCCGGACTTAAGAGCATAGGGCAAAACCTGTTCGCTCAGACGGATTCTTCCGGGGAGCCTATTTTTGGCAACCCCACTCAGGACAACTTTGGCTACCTGCAGCAGGGGGCCCTTGAACAGTCCAATGTCGATGTTATCTCGGAAATGATGAGGATGATAATGGTCCAGAGAGTGTTTGATACAGTGACAAAGGCGGTTTCCAGTTATGAGGCAATGCTCACTACCCTTGAAAGGATGAAAGGTTAAAGCGTGAGGCGATTTGCAGCCTGCCTTTTGCTGTTGACAGCTCTTCTTGGGCAGGCCGAAGCAGGGTTTGAGGATTCTGTAAGGCAGCAGGTCAAAGACAGTATTACAGCAAGGGATGCCAGGCTAAAGGATTCGAGGATAGAGATCGAGCTCAAGAGTTCCGGCGCCCTTGACCGTTATCAGAAAAGGACCGGCGGGGGATTTTCGGTAAAACTCGAATATCCCGCTAACCAGAAGCTCTCGGGCAGCGCGGTCCTTCCGCTAAAGATATATGAAAAGGGCAAGTATAAAGAAACGGTCTATCTGCAGTCGAGGATAAGAATAATGAAGAATGTTCTGGCAGTTTCGGATAGAATAAGAAAAGGGGAGGTCTTTACTTCCTTGAACACGGATTATGTCGAAAAAGATATTTCGCATCTTCCGGCAGGCGTCATCTTTGACAGGGCTAAGGTTGAAGGCAAGGAGTCTGTTACGCTGATGCCGAAGGGAACGCTCGTTCTGGAATGGATGGCAAGAAAGACCCCGGATGTGGTAAAAGGAAGAGAGGTCACGGTGTTTTCTGTAAGAGGGGATATTTTGGCCGGCGTCTCCTGCACCGCGCTGGAGGACGGCTATAAAGGGCAGAAGATCAGGTTCAAAAATCCCACCTCGAACAAGGTGATCGAGGCCTATATAACAGGGCCTTCGGAGGCGCAGATACAATGATATTCAGACAACTCATGCGGGCTAAGATACACCGGCTCACGGTCACCGAGGCAAGACTGGATTACGAAGGAAGCATCACAGTGGACCAGGAGCTTTTGGACCTGGCGGGCATAACGGAGGGGGAAAAGGTCCAGATAGTAAATGTCAACAACGGAAGCCGTCTTGAAACCTATGTCATGAAAGGCAGAAGGAGGTCCGGAGTGGTGTGCCTTAACGGGGCGGCGGCTAGACTTGGGGCAAGAGGTGATATAATAATTTTGATAACTTATGCCTCAGTCAGCGAGGACGAGATAAAATCCTTTCGACCGACGGTCGTGCTGGTGGATGCAAAGAACAGGGCCAAGAAGACCATGAGATTCGGGAAAGGAGCAGGGAGATGAAACCTCAAACACCGGCATTTTTTCTGCTTCTGATCGCCTCTTTGTTCTTTTTTGCGCCTGACTGCAGTGCTGATTCTATTTTCAGGCAGGACCTCCCATCGCCTTACTCAACGCAAAAAATATACAAGGTTGGAGATGTAATAACGATACTGATACTCGAAACAACTTCGGCCGTACAAAAAGCGGGCACCGACACGCAGAACCAGGACAACCTAAGCGCGAGCTTTTCTCATACTATAGAGAGGATAACAGGCACAATTGCTCCCAATAATTCGGCGAGCGCCGCCTGGGGCAACAAATACAAAGGTGCCGGAGCAACAACAAGGTCAAGCAATGTGATCGCGGCTGTATCAGCCCAGGTCTCTGACATAGAGCCGGGGGGCAACCTCAGGATAATGGGGCACCACAAAGTATCTGTGAACGAAGAAAAACAGGACATAGTGGTGAAAGGCGTGATCAGGACCAAAGATATTACAAGCTGGAACACTATCTACTCTTACCAGGTGGCGGATGCGGATATTTCGGTAAAAGGGGTCGGCACCGTCGGGACGGCTTCATCTCCCGGCGTAATAACCAGGATCCTGGACATGATCTTTTAGGGGGAACGGCATGAAAAGAAGTGGTCTTTTGTTATTGTCCGTGGCATTAGCGGTATGGCTTGGCTTTACATCATCCGTTTCCGATGGTGCATCCCCGCAGGTAAGAATAAAAGACATTGCAAGTATACAACAAGCCCGCGATAATCAGTTGATGGGTTTTGGTCTTGTTGCGGGGCTTCGCCATTCAGGCGACAGCCAGCAGACGGAGTTCACAAAACAGGCCCTTACCAATCTGTTAAGCGCTATGGGGCTTCAGGCGCCCAGTCCGATCTCAAGGTCTAACACCAATCCAATTTATAACTACTCGGACATACCCAAGAACAAGGAATTTAAATCCAGGAATGTGGCCGCGGTCATGGTCACGGCAACGCTTCCTCCATTTTTGAAACCCGGACAGAAGATAGATGTGACGGTGTCCTCAGTGGGGGATGCAACCAGTCTTAGGGGAGGGACCCTTCTGCTTACTCCGCTTCAAGGCCCCGACGGGGTAGTGTATGCCTTAGCACAGGGTTCCGTGTCATTGGGGGGAGCTTCTTCAGGCGCAGGTCTTTTGCCGATGAACAGGGAGGTAACGACAGTTGCAAGGATACCGGGCGGAGGGATAGTTGAGAAAGAAGTGCGCGTTGGCATTGAAGAACCCCTGTCCTCCGAATATCCGGAGGGAACAAAATACAAAGGTTCCGGCACCCTTTCTACTCTTACGGTGCTCTTGAACGAACCGGATTTTACCACTGCCTCAAGAGTGGCATATACGATAGCCAAAAAAGGCTACGACGCCAGGTCTGCCGATGCTTCTGCTGTAATGGTGATAGTTGAGCCCGGTACGGATGTGGTGTCTCTCCTCTCCACAATAGAAAATCTCAGAGTGGTCCCGGATGTTAAGGCAAAGATCGTGGTCAACGAGCGGACCGGGACCGTTGTTATAGGAGAAAATATCAGGATAGCGCCGGTGGCTGTATCCTACGGCAATTTTACGGTGCAGATAGGCAATGTCACTGTTGCCTCCGAAGGCTTGGGAGGCTCGGATATTTCGACCGCGAGCCTGAGGGTTAAGGAGAACATCAAAAAATTATCGGCGGTCTCTTCCGGCTCAAGCCTTAATGACCTTATCAAGGCTCTCAACAGCCTAGGGGCCGCCCCGAGGGACCTTATAGCCATACTTCAGGCCATAAAAACTTCAGGCGCGCTTAACGCCGAGATAGAGGTCATATAAATGAGCACATATATCCCGTCAATAGATCCCATGGCCGGATTTCGCGCGGCAGAAATGCTGCAGAGCCCGTCTTTGGACAGGCAGACGGCGGCAAAAGAGTTCTCTTCTGTTTTTCTTCAGCACCTGTTTTCCCAGGCTTTTAAGGACCAGGGAACGGACCTTTGGGGCTCCACGGACATGTCCCCTTCTTATTCGGAGATCTTTACCAGCCAGATGGTAAAACAGCTTGCCGCAGACGACGCGTTCGGCTTTAACGAACTTATAAATGAAACTGTTGCAAAAAGAATGGCCGATGCGCGCAGCGCCGAAGGGATGTTCTGATAAGGATGGCAAAACAAATAGCCAAGCCCAAAAAAAAGGAACAGCCTCAGGTGGTCAGAACGGCCGGGGCGCTTGAGGTCTATGTCCCTCTGGTTCATTCCATTGCTGCGATGATAGCCGGAAAAGGACTCCCCCCCAACATTGATTTTAACGACTTGGTAAGCGACGGAATGATCGGCCTTATGAAAGCCTGGGACAATTTTGACCCCAAGAGGGGCGTGAAATTTGAGACATACGCATCTTACAGGGTCCGGGGAGAGATACTTGACGGACTTAAATATTATAATCCCGTCCCCTATAGGATCCAGGTTATGATACGGGACCTCGCCAAAAAAGGGTACAGCGCTGTTGTAAAAAAGAGCGCCGAGCTGGAAGGCCTCTCAGCCAAAGAGGTCAAGATGCTCGAGAAGAAAAAACTGACGGAAGAAGAGTTCAAGACCGCGGTCTCAAAAATAAAAAGGATAGTATCGGCCTCAGCCCTTATGTACCTTGTTTCCCTTGACCAGGTGCTTGACGGGTCCGAGATACAGGTTTCAGGCGAAACAACTCCGGTGGACGAGCTTGAATGGAAAGACCTGCAGAACAGGCTGAATGCAGCGATCGAAGAGCTGCCCGGCATGGAAAAAAAGATACTCAAGCTGTTCTACCGAAAGGGAGTTAATCAGAAGGACATAGCAAAAGACCTTAAGCTGTCGCGCAGCAAGGTGAACCGCGTGATAGCACGGGCGATCTATAAGCTGAGAGAGAAACTGAAATAGAGGAGGAAGAAGTGGAGATCTTTGACCCGACTTTCGGCAGCCTTGAAAAGGCGATGGCCAATTCTTCCAAGATCCAGGAAGTCGTTGCCCAGAACATTTCCAACGCGAAGACCCCAGGCTATGAAGCCCTGAAGTTTGACGAAACACTGGACAAGGCGGTAAAACGCCTGGAAAAAAGGGATGTCAGCATAGAGGAAGAGATGGCTGACATGGCAAAGAACAATGCCAGGTATTCGGCCTTTTCCAAAATGCTGACGGCAAAACTGGCAGTGCTTAGGTCAGTGGTCACCCAGGGGAGAAAGTGATAAATGAGCATTAACCGCGCTATGGACATTTCTGTCAGCGGCATACTGGCGGAAAAAACCCACATGGAGCTGATAGCAAGCAACATGGCCAATATAAATGCGACCAGGACCCAGGACGGCGGCGTCTATAAAAGAAAAGTCGCGGTGTATTCGGAAACCCCGCTCTCTTTTGAAAGCCAGCTTTCAAGGGCACAGAGTAAGCTTGCGGGTAAAGCCGGGGGAGTTTCGGTCAAGGTCGTTGACGACCTGGCTTCGCCCATGCAAAAGGTCTATAACCCGGGGCACCCTGACGCCGATGTCAACGGTTATGTGTCGCTTCCCAATGTAAGCCTTGCAACGGAGATGACGGACCTTATCTATTCCAGCAAATTGTATGAAGCCAACATTACCGTCTTTAACGCGGCAAAAAAAATGGGGCAGGATGCCCTGCAGATCCAATAAGGAGTAAAAAAAGATGGCAGAACCGGTAGGAAGGATAAGTCCCGAACTGATGGCCCAGATAATGGGAACGGAGGGTTCTTCTGCCGCTGAGCCGGCCAAAGGCCCCGCCGGCAATCAAGAAATTAAGACCTCTTCTTCTATCTTTGACGATATGCTGAGCAGGGCGGTGGACGCTCTGGAAGGAGTGAGCAAGACAGAAGCAGCCGCTAATCAGGCCATGGAAAGTTATGTCAGAGGGGATATGGATGTTTCCGAGGTGATGGTGGCTACCGCAAAGATGAACATCGCGGTCCAGCTGGCGGTGACCACGGTGACCTCGGCTGTCAATACTTTTAAAGAAATAACACAGATGCAGATCTAATACGGAGGAGTAAATGGGGGAAACATCTCTAAGGGACAACAGGCAGCTGCCGATCTTTATATCGGTGGGACTTGTGTTCGTCATAATCATAACAGTGCTTGCCGTGCGATCCTGCGCCCCCAAGGACCCCAATGCCGGCTATACGGTGGTCTATTCCAACCTTGATCTTAAGGATGCCGCCAATGTTGTGACGCAGCTTAAAGCTCTCAAGATACCTTACCAGATAAGGGATAAAGGAAGATCTATCGCAGTACCCAAGGGCAAAGCCGATGAGGCAAGGCTGGGTCTGGCGGAAAAAAGCATACCTTCGGGAGGAGTGGTGGGCTGGGAGATCTTTGACCAGTCCAAGCTGGGCACTACCGATTTTGACAGGAGGGTCCAGTTCGTCAGGGCTATCTCGGGAGAACTTGCGCGCACGATAAGCAGGGTGGATGCGGTGGAGGATGCCAGGATCCAGATAGTAATACCCAAGACAGAGTTGTTTGAGGTTACAAAAGCTCCTGTAACTGCCTCGGTACTGCTTCAACTAAAGCCCGGAAGGGTTCTTTCCCAGGAACAGATAAGCGGCATCGTGCATCTGGTGGCCGGCAGCGTAGAAAATCTGCGTCCGGAAAATGTCATTATAGTGGATATCTACGGGAATATTTTGAGCGGGCCAAAGACCGCAGTTACAGAAAGACCGGCCGAGATGCGGACAACCCCAATGGAGATCTATCTGCCCAGAACAACCGAAGCTGTTGCTCCTTTTGAAGCGCCAAGCCAGGAGGCACAGCCTATGTCTCAGGCGTCCGAGGTTGTTCCTGTTATTACCAAAGAAGTGGCCTCTGTGCCTGTTGTTCCTAAAGCGGTCCCCTTTGTGAAGCCGGCCGAGATGGAAACTCTTAAGCAGAAAGAGGCCTATGAGAATGAACTGTCCAGCAAGGTGCAGACCCTTGTCAACAATTTCTATCCTCCCAACAGCATACTGATAAAGGTGAATGTTGAATACGGGTCTGCGGCAAAAAACCTGCCGGCAGCCAAACCATCCGCAAAAAAGCCTAAAGCGGCAAAGCAACTGCCGGCCAAAATAAGTGCAGTTCCAAAGCCATCGCAGGTAAAAGCAGCTCCGGTAAAGAGGCTAACCGTTATCGTTCTTGTCGACAACAGGTTCAATCTGACCGCGGCGCTTAAAAAGACAACTTTTGAAACAATAGCGGGGGCTCTTCCTTACAACAGGAAGAGAGGGGACAGGATAATCCTAAGAAAGGTGCCGTTCCATTATGCCACCGAGTTTTCGCAGGGGACCATAGATCCCAAGGCTTTTTCTTCGGACAGGGACCCGTTGCTAAGCGCTATCAAAACTTTTAGCAGGTACAGGCAGCCGCTGACCTGGGCGGGCGGAGGCGTTGTCCTGCTTTTTGTGCTGTTCGTTTTATCAAGACTTATTGCGGGAAGAAAGAAAAAGGCTGTTGAAATAAAAAGGGGAGAGGATAGGCGTCAGACTGCAGGCGGAGGCGCCATTGAGCAGATGAAGGACATGGTCGGACAATCACCGGACAGGGTTGCGGAACTGCTTAAGAAATGGCTATCCGAGGAAAAGGAAAAGTGAAATTATCATGCCGTTAAGCGGAAGGGAAAAAGCAACGATCCTGCTGTCTTTGCTGGGTTCTGAGCTGGCAGAAAGGATCCTGTCCTTTCTTCCGGAAGACCTGGCAGATCTTATCACCGGAGGCATCAACAGGCTTCCGACGCCTTCTTCTGATGCTATCAAGACCGTGCTGGACGAATTTGCCGGCTTTGTTGCACTGCCGCAAGGCTCTTCTGAGGAGAGGATCACCTCCCTGCCGGAGGACTTGGCAGGGACAGCAGCGGAAGCGCCCCAGGCTAGCAATAGCGTTCCGGACCAGGTTTTGTACTCGCACCCAAAAAAGCTCGCAATGGCCCTGTCCTCTGAGAGAACTCCGGTCTGCGCCTATGTGCTGTCCCTGATGCCGGCAGTGGCCTCGGCCGAGGTTCTGTCCCTGATGCCGGAGCGCAGGAGAGAAATGGAGAGCCTTATGAGAGCGCTCAAAAAACCGCCCATAGCGGAAAAACTGGACGAGGCTCTCCTTAAGACCCTTGCCGAAAAAATGGAAAGGATGAGCGTTTGAAAAATGGCCTTGATAAAAAGAACAAAAGTATTCGATAAAGGCACTATCGACCTAAAGCAGGATGTGTCCTCGGCCTCTTCTAACCGCGCTTCTTTTGCGGCGGAAGAAGAGCCGTTCGTAGAAAGCAGGGACTTTGTCGGGCAGGAGGATCAGGGACAGCTTGAAGCAAGGGCCCAGG
Organism: uncultured bacterium; assembly: GCA_964443545.1. Lineage (GTDB taxonomy): Bacteria > Margulisbacteria > WOR-1 > JAKLHX01 > JBAZKV01 > JBAZKV01. Next base: position 26,247 of record CAYUCV010000010.1, on the reverse strand, counting down.
ATGTTCTTTCCCAGGCCAGGGCAGAATCCGAAGGCATCCTGACGCAGGCAAGACAGGAAGCCGAAGATATAAGAAAACAGAGCAGGGAAGAGGGTTTTGAAGAAGGAAGGCGGCAGGGCCAGCAGCAGGTGGATGACAACATAAAAGAGACCCTGGAAACGCTGAACCAGGCGGTCAAGGAAAGAAAAAAGATAATTAAGGATGCCGAAAGCGAGCTGCTGCGGCTTTCCCTAAAGATAGCGGAGCAGGTAATCCGCAGCGAAGTATCCCTCAACAATGATGTGATAATGAACATGGTGGCGGAGGCGATAAACAGGGTGAGCGACAGGGAAAACATCATAATCAAGGTCAGCAAGAATGACTTTGAGCAGGTAAAGCAGAACAAGGAAAAGATAGCAGGACTTGTGGACGGGATAAAGAACCTTTCTATTCTTGAGGATTCACAGATCGAGGCCGGAGGCTGCATCATAGAAACGAATCTCGGTTATGTGGATGCCAGGATAAGCACCAAGCTTTCGCTGATAGAGCAGCAGATGAAAAAGGTCCAGACCAGTGAGTAACTTTGAATCCCTCCTGATCGATTTTGAAAAATACCACAAGGCAGTAGAGCGCTCTGAAAACGTCAAAGTCATCGGCAAGGTGATCCAGGTGGTGGGTCTTATAATCGAAGCCCAGGTGCAGGGGGTCTCCATCGGGGACCTGTGCGTGGTAAAACTGGGGAACGAGGGGAATTCTACCTACAGTGAAGTCGTAGGCTTTAAAGAAGGCAGGGTCCTTCTCATGCCGCTTGGCACCACTTCCGGGATACATCCCGGGGCAGAGGTCCTTGCCGCAGGAAGGCCTCTGTCGGTAAAGGTGGGGCCGTCTATACTTGGAAGGGTCCTCAACGGGTTAGGAGAGCCCATAGATGATAAAGGTCCAGTTGTTGCCGAAGAAGAAAGGGCTCTGGACGGCGATCCTCCAGACCCTGTCAAGCGCCCCAGGGTGACGGACATTCTAAGAGTAGGCATAAGAGCTATAGACGGGCTCCTGACCATCGGCAGAGGACAACGGATGGGTATCTTTGCCGGTTCCGGCGTCGGCAAATCCACTCTTATGGGAATGATAGCAAGGAACGCCGAGGCTGATGTCAACGTCATAGGTCTGATCGGAGAGCGCGGAAGAGAAGTAAGGGACTTTATAGAAGAATCTCTAGGCGAAGAAGGCATGAAGAAATCGGTGGTGGTGGTGGCTACTTCCGACCAGCCTCCTCTTATAAGGCTAAAGGCATCCTTTGTGGCAACAGCGATAGCCGAATACTTCCGCGACAAGGATATGAGGGTCATTCTCATGATGGATTCGGTTACAAGGTTTGCCTATGCGCAGAGGGATGTGGGACTTGCCACCGGAGAGCCTCCGACCACAAGAGGTTATACCCCTTCCGTTTTTGCCCTTCTTCCAAAACTTATGGAAAGGTCCGGCACCGCGGAGGTGGGCTCTATCACCGGTTTTTATACTATACTGGTAGAAGGTGATGATTTTAACGAGCCCATTTCGGACCAGTCCAGGAGCATCCTTGACGGGCACATAATCCTATCAAGAGATGTGGCGGCCAAAAATCATTATCCGGCCATAGATGTTCTGCACAGCGTGAGCCGTCTTATGACCAACCTGGTGTCAGACGAGCATAAAGAGGCTGCCGCCAAACTCCGCGAGGTCCTGGCCAGATACTCGGAAGCAGAAGACCTTATTAACATAGGCGCTTATGTAAAGGGCAGCAATCCAAAGATAGACGATGCCATAGCCAAGATCGACCAGGTCAACGATTTTCTCAAGCAGGGCACCTTTGAACAGGTGGAGTTTGAAGAAATGCTGGACCAACTGATGGGGATCTTTTACTGATGAGCAACAATTTTTTGCTGGAAATAGGTACAGAAGAAATACCGTCAAGGTTTTTGGATGCGGTGCTTTTGGACCTTAAGCGCCTTGCCGAAGAAAAGCTGCGGGAAAGCGACCTGCAGTTCTCTTCAGTTGAAACACTCGGCACCCCCAGGAGGCTTGTGCTTTTTATCCACGGCCTGGAGGATAAGCAGCAGGACAAAGTGCTTGAGATAAAAGGACCTCCCAGATCTGCGGCCTATGATAAAGAAGGCGGCCTTACAAAAGCTGCCGAAGGCTTTGCAAGGGCACAGGGGCTTGATGCAAAAAAACTTAAGATCAAGGACACCGGATCGGGCGAGTATGTTTTTGCCGTAGTAAAGAGAAAAGGAAAAACCGCGGAAGCTATTCTTAAGGAGATCGTTCCCAAACTGCTGGAGCTTTTGCCTCTTCCAGTTTCGATGAAGTGGGGTGACGGCGCCCACTCTTTTATACGCCCCCTGCACTATATGCTGGCTGTTCTTGGCAGTAAGCCTGTCAAACTGTCCTTTAAAGGGGTTGTTTCGTTCGGCAGGTCCAGGGGGCACCGCCTGCTGGCCGGCAACAAAATGATCTCTTATGCCGGGGCAGCCGATATCGGCCAATTTAAAGCTTTCCTGGCAAAGCACGGGGTGGTCCTTTCAAAACAGGACAGGCTAGAGCTGATAAAGGAGCAGATAAAAGACTTCGAAAAGAAGAACAACGCAAAGATACCGCTGGACACAGGACTTCTTAACGAGACGGCAAATCTTACCGAAAATCCAGCCGTTGTGGCGGGCAGTTTTTTGCAGCAGTTCCTTCTGGTCCTGCCGCAGGATGTTATTGCAACGGTGGTCAAAAAGCAGCAGAAATGCTTTCCCTCTGACGGCGCGGCCTTTTTTTTGATAGTGTCGGACGGAGGGGAAAAGGGAAATGTGAAGGCAGGGTACGAACAGGTGGTGAACGCCAGGCTAAGCGACGCCAAGTTCTTCTACGACGAAGACCTTAAGAACACGCTGGACCCCATGATAGAAAAGACCAAAAAGATCACTTTTCTTGAAAAGGCTGGCAGCATGTTCGACAAAACAAGCCGAGTGAGCGAGATATCAAAGTATATTTGCCACGACCTGCTTGACAAAAAGGACCTCTGGAGCATTGTGGAAAGGGCCTGCAGCCTTCTTAAGTTCGATCTTTCTTCTCATATGGTCGGCGAATTCTCGTCCCTGGCCGGCATAATGGGAAGGGAATACTGTCTTGTCATGGGAGAGGACAGCCGTGTTGCAAGAGCGGTCTACGAGCATTACCTGCCGAGATTTTCGGGGGATGACACTCCCAAAGAGATCTACGGGGCGATTTGCGGTATTGCCGACAGGATAGACACTTTATGCGCCTGCTTTGCAGCAGGGCTTATCCCGACCGGGTCCGAGGACCCGTATGCATTAAGAAGAGCGGCGCAGGGTATAGTCTCGATCATCCTGGCTATGGAATTGTCCATTGACATTGGCAATCTGCTTGACAAAGCGCTGGAGGAAAACCCAGCCGAAAAAAATGAGCTCAAGAAAAAACTCTCCGACTTTATCGGGCAAAGGCTTAAGGCAGTGCTTGAGGGCGAAGGAATAAAGCATGACGTCTGCGACGCGGTGATAAACAACGCCTCGAACCTGACAGAGACATACTGCAAAGCTTTTATACTTAACAGTTCACTTGCAAACAACCGCGTCAAAGGCATAATAATGTGCGCGGACAGGATAGGCAGGATAGCGCAAAAGGCGGAAGGCGCAAAGGCGGACACAAGCCTCTTTGTCGAGGACGGGGAAAAGAAATTGTATTCCGCATTTGTCCAGACAAAGGACCTTTTTAGAGAGGTTATGGGTATAAAGCAATACGAAAAAGCGCTGCTGACCCTGGCCAATCTTACGCCCGCGGTAGAGGAGTTTTTTGAAAAGGTGTTAGTTATGCATCAGGATGAGAGCATAAGGAAGAACAGGCTGGCACTATTGAACGAATTGAACGGCCTGTATCTGCGGTTCGCTGATTTTGGAAAGATAGTAATTTAGGCAGAAAGAGAGAACATGAGATATTCACAGCTGCTGATCCCCACCTTAAGGGAAGACCCCAAAGAGGCCGAGGTTGTAAGCCACAGGCTTATGCTGAGAGCCGGCTACATAAGAAAGCTGGCCTCTGGGATATACACTCTTCTTCCCCTGGGATGGAAGGTCATAAGAAAGATAGAAGATATTGTCCGCGATGAGATGGACAAAGCGGGAGCGCAGCAATTGCTCCTTCCCGCGGTGCAGCCCTCGGAGCTCTGGAAAGAGACGGGAAGATGGGATGTTTACGGAAAGGAATTGATGAGGATAAAGGACAGGCACGAAAGGGACTTTTGTCTGGGGCCCACCCACGAAGAGGTGATAACCGACCTGGTCAGGAACAATGTCAAATCATACAAGGAACTCCCCATGATGCTGTACCAGATACAGACAAAGTTCCGCGACGAGATAAGGCCGAGGTTCGGCCTTATGCGCGGAAGGGAATTTTTGATGAAGGACTGCTACAGCTTTGACGGTGATGATAAGGGGATGGAAGCAAGTTATGAAAAAATGCGGCAGGCCTACCGCAACATCTTTAAGAGATGCGGGCTCAACTATAGGGAGGTTGAGGCCGATCCGGGGGCCATCGGAGGAGGATTTTCTCAGGAGTTCATGGTAGTGGCAAGCACTGGAGAAGAGGAAATAGCCTATTGCAGCGACTGTTCCTATGCGGTCTCAAAAGAAATGTCCAAGATAGAAAGCGACAATTCCTGCGTCAAATGCTCTACCGGGGTCCTAAAGGTGGAAAGAGGGATAGAAGTAGGGCACATCTTTAAGCTGGGGACAAAGTACAGCGAAAAAATGAACGCGACCTATCTTGATGAGTCAGGTGCAAGAAAACCGTTCATAATGGGCTGCTACGGGATAGGGATAGGCAGGACGGCGGCTGCCGCGATAGAGCAGAACCACGATGATAACGGCATCATCTGGCCCGAAGCGATCGCGCCTTACAAGGCCGCTGTTGTCCCGGTCAATATCACGGATACGGAGCAGATGCAGGCATCCCAGAGGATCTACAAAGAACTTACGGACAGGGGGGTTGAAACTATCCTGGATGACCGCGACGAAAGGGCAGGGGTAAAATTCAAGGATATGGACCTTATCGGAATTCCTTACAAGATAGTTATCGGCAAGACGCTTAAGGAAGGAAAGGCTGAGGTGGCTGTAAGGAAGACGGGAGAAAAAAAACTGGTGGCCTTAGCGGAAGTAGCCGGAACTGTGGGTTTTGGATCTTGAATTTGGAATTTGTTTAGGATTTAGAGCTTTGGATTTAGGATTTAATAATTAGAGTATAATAAAATAAATGTCAAAAAATAAAAAACAATTTCTGACCTTTCAGGAGATAATACTCAACCTGTCCCAGTACTGGTCCAAAAAGGGTTGCGTTCTGCAGCAGCCCTATGATATAGAAAAAGGGGCAGGGACCATGAGTCCGCCGACCTTTTTCAGGGTGCTGGGGCCGGAGCCATGGAGGGTGGCTTATGTGGACCCGGTAAGACGGCCTGGCGATGGCAGGTATGGAGAGAACCCCAACAGGCTGTTCCACTATTATCAATACCAGGTAATACTTAAGCCTTCTCCTCTTGAGGTTCAGGACCTTTATGTCGACAGTCTTCGGAGCCTCGGGATAGAGCCCGAAAAACATGATCTAAGGTTCATTGAAGACAACTGGGAATCCCCAACGCTGGGGGCCTGGGGTGTGGGCTGGGAGGTTTGGCTGGATGGACTTGAGATAACACAGTTCACCTATTTTCAACAATGCGGAGGCATCGATCTAAAGCCGATCAGTGCTGAGATAACCTATGGGCTTGAGCGTATCGCAATGTACCTGCAAAAAAAGAAAAATGTGTATGACATAATCTGGAGCGGGGATACGACATACGGGGATATACATCTCCAGGCGGAGAAGGAACATTCCAAATACAATTTTGAGGAAGCCGATATCGCCATGCTCTCGCTTATGTTTGACAGCTGCGAAAAAGAGGCGGGACGCATCCTGAAATCAGGATTAGTGCTTCCGTCTTATGACTATGTACTCAAATGTTCGCACATTTTTAACATCCTTGAGGCAAGGGGAGCGATAAGTGTTACAGAAAGAGCTCATTATATAGGAAGAATAAGAAAGCTGGCCCGGATCTGCGCCCGTGGATACCTTGACCAGAGGCAGGAACTCGGATTTCCGCTGATAAAGATAAAATAAATTAATGGGGGTTGCCAAAAAGCCCTCACCTCCTGCCCCTCTCCCAGGGGGAGAGGGGAGTCCAGTCAGGGCCGGTTCCCCTCGCCCCGCAAAGCGGGGAGAGGGGTTAGGGGTGAGGGTCGGGGTTGCAGTTTCAATAGAAAGGAAAGGAATAAAATTAATGGTAAAGCTTCTCGATAATTTTGAAAAGAAAAAACTGACCCTGATAGTAAGCCTTCCGGATAATGATATTGAATTCGCCAAAGCGGCAATTGCGGGAGGGGCCGATGCGCTAAAGGTCCACTGCAATATCCAGCACAAGGCCAGCGGAGTGTCCTTTGGCAGTTTTGCCCAAGAAAAAACAAGGTTTGAGCAGATCTTAAAGATAGCAAAGATACCGGTCGGCATAGTGCCGGGTGCCCAGGTAAAGCCCACGGAGGCCGATATGAAGGAAGCTGTCAAGATGGGCTTTGATTATTTTGACATGAATGTCGATGACATTCCCGCCTTTATGCTCGGTATCAAGAACATCACCAAGATCGCTGCCGTCGACGGCAAGCAGTCTATGGACAAAGTGGTCCACCTAAAGGCCTCGCATATAGACGGGCTTGAGGCCGCGATCGTTCCACACCTGGGGTACGGTCAAAACCTTACCGTGGGCGACCTTCAGTATTACATCAGCCTTGCAATTTCTTCCGCATTGCCGGTCATAGTGCCGACGCAGCGCCGCATAGAACCGGACGAGATCCCCATTCTTGCGGATACCGGCGTAAAATCCGTCATGATAGGCGCTATCGTAACGGGCAAGACCGCTGCATCCATAGAAGAAGCCACAAGGAACTTTAAAGAGGCGATCGATCAGCTGTGAAGCACCTGGCGGCGCTGTTGTTTTTTTTGTCGGTCCTTTGCTCCAGCGCTTTTGCCTTTTCTTTTGCCGTAATAGGGGATGTCCAGGGTAATAACGACACTTTCAGAAAAGCCATTGCCTTGATGAACCGGGACCCCTCGCTCCTTTTTGCCGTAAATACCGGGGACCTAACTCCCTATGGCACAGAGTGGGAATACAACAAATACAAAAGCGTTGTGTCGGCAGCCAAGGCCCGTTTCTATAACCTTGCCGGCAACCATGACGACAAAAAAGGCGGCCTGGAAAGGTTTAGGAAGCACTTTGGTTCCCCTTACTACTCCTGGGAAGTAGAAGGCGTGCGCTTTATCTCGCTTTATAATGCCTCCCGCAAAGGTCTTGGCAGCGATCAATATGCCTGGCTGAAAAAGGAGCTGAGAGCCAACAAAAACAAACCCAAGATCGTCTTTATGCACAAGCCGCTTTTTGACATAGCGGGTTCCTTTCCCGATGAGGTGATGCAGCCCGCCTTACAGGCTCAGGAACTTATCTCTTTATTTGAAAATAACCGGGTCGCAGCGGTCTTTTGCGGACATGTGCACGGCTATGTGTACGAAAAGAGAAACGGCATAACCTACATTTTATCCGGCGGAGGTGGGGGGAGGCTCCATCTTCCTCATTTTGCGGGAGGGTTCCATCACTACATTAAAGCCACATGGAACAGAGGCAAATTAAATACGGAGGTCGTCAAACTTGCAGCTGAATAACAAGATGGCCCTGGTCCCCCTGGACAGCAGGCCGTGCAACTTAAAATTCCCCGTAAAGCTGGCAGCTGCAGCCGGATTTGATGTTATTGTTCCTCCCACAGAGCTGCTGGACTACTTCAAAAAGCCTGCGGATACTGCCGGGATCATCGATTGGATCAAGGAAATATCAGGCGCCTGTTCCGGGCTTATAGTTTCTTCCGACATGCTCTCTTACGGCGGGCTTATTGCCTCGCGCTCTTCAAAAACATCGCTTGAGGAGGCGAGAAATAACCTGTCCTGCTTAATGCAAATAAGGAAAGACAACCCAAAAATAAAGATCTTTGCTTTATCTATCATAACCCGGCTTTCCATAACAGCGGGGTCAGAAAAAGAGGCGGAGATCTGGCAAAGGCTGTTCAAGTCCGCCGCTCTTGCAAAGGAAGCGGAAGACCTTTTTAGGCCCGGGGAAGGGCTTCCCCGTGAGGTCATAGAAGAGTTCATTTCTGTAAGAAAAAGGAATCACGAAATCAACAGGGCCTGTATTGAACTGACCGGCAGCGGAGTGATCGACTATCTTGTGCTTGGCAAGGAGGATTCTGCTCCGGAAGGATTGCAAGTTAGGGAGGTCGTTTTACTTGAAGATCAGATCAGCTCTCTGTGCCTCAAGGAAAAGGTCCTTATCACCAACGGGGCGGACGAACTCTCCTGCGTTCTTACCGCCAGGCAGGTCAGTGAACGCTCCAAGGACAGGCCAAAAATAGCCGTAAGATATTCCGCAAAGAACGAGAAAGCAACAGCGATGTATGAGGATTCATCTGTGGCAGATAATGTTGCGCAGCACATAAGCGCGGCCGGGGCCGTCATGACGGAAAAGATCTCGGACTCGGATATTGTGCTGTTCATTGATCTTTTCGACGATAAACAGAAGGACCTGCTGTTTGAAGCTCCAAAGTTAAAGGAAGGGGAGCGGCTGCATCTTTTAAAGAATTTCTGCTCGGAAATTGTCATGGTAAAGGACCTGGGCAAAAAAGCCGCTGTTGCGGACATCAATTACTGCAACGGAGCAGATGCCCAGTTCTTGGAAACGCTCGGAAGCGTTTTCCGGCTGGACCTGCTGGATGCCTATGCCGGATGGAACACAGCCTCCAACTCTATCGGCTGTGCTGTTGCCCAGGCTGTTCTGCCCGAAAATAAACCCTTTTTGCTGGAGCGCTTTGTCGATGACCTTGGTTATCAGGCCGTTGTAAGACCTCAAATAAACAAATATCTGGAAGAGACGGGCATATCAAAATATGACCTCGGCCCTCAAAAAAAGGATATCGAGATGATCGCAAAACAAAAAATGGCTGACTGGTCCAAAGAGTTCCTCTCAAAATTGGAAATCGGGAACTGGAAATTGGACATTGCTCTTCCCTGGCCCAGAACCTTTGAGGCGGACTGTGATATAATTTTGCAGTGAAAAACGACATAACGACCGATATACTTATCTGCGGTGCGGGGCCTTCGGGAGTTGCTGCCGCCATCAGTGCGGCCCGGCTCGGCGCCGGAGTGGTCCTTGTAGAAAAATACGGCTTTCCCGGCGGCATGGCTACCGCGGGTCTTGTCAATCCTTTTATGGTATCCAAATTTGAAGGGCGCGACCTGGTAAGGGGGATATTTGAAGAGATAGTTAAGGCCCTAAGGGAAAAGAATGCCGCGCTTGACGGGGAATTGTTCGGCCAGCCTCACATCGTTTTTGATCCTGAGGTCCTAAAACTGCTGCTTCTTGAGCTGCTTGAAAAGGCCTCGGTCAAGACCATCTATCATTCCTTTGTCTGCGGCTCTATCATGAAAGGCGACGAAATAAAGGGTGTTGTTGCCAGTACAAAGTCCGGCGACTTAAGGTTCTTTGCGAAAGCGGTGATCGATGCCACCGGCGACGGAGATGTTGCGGCCCTTTCAGGCTGTTCCTTTGAACAGGGCAGGGAAAAAGACCGTCTTTGTCAGCCTGCCACGCTCAACTTCAGGGTCTCGGGTGTGGACGAATCCAGGATGCCTTTAAGAGAACAGATGGACGCTCTATATCTTGAAGCAAAAAAGAAGGGCAGTGTCCGATCGCCCAGGGAGAACCTGCTCTGGTTCGAAACAACGCAAAAAGGGACGCTGCATTTTAACTCCACAAGGATACCAAGGATAGACGCAACAGATGTGCTTGACCTTTCCAAAGCGGAGATAGAGGGCAGAAAACAGGCCGAGAGCCTGTTCGAGTTCCTGCGCTCAAGCGTTCCCGGATTTGAAGCTTCCTATATAAGCAGCGTGGCCTGCCAGGCCGGCATACGGGAAAGCAGAAGGATAAAAGGGCTTTACACGCTTACCGCAGACGATGTGACCGAAGGCCGCAAATTTGAAGACGCGATTGCAAGGTGCAATTATCCCATCGACATACACGATCCCGGCTCCGGCAGTTCCACCGTGTTCAAGAAGCTGGGGCCCGGCATTTTTTATGAGATACCTTTCAGATGCCTGGTGCCCCAGAAGATAAAGAGGCTGCTGGTGGCAGGCAGGGCTGTTTCTTCAACGCACGAGGCGCTGTCCTCTCTGCGCACCATGCCCACCTGCATGGCGATGGGGCAGGCCGCGGGAGCAGCCTGCGCTCTGGCGGTAAAGAAGCAGATACTGCCAAAGGACCTCAACTCTCTTGAGCTTATCAGGGCACTCAACGAGCAGGGCGCCGGCCTCAGGACCGGAAGGGACGAGACTCGTTGAACCTACCCTGAGCGCGTGATATAATTCGCGTAAATGAACACATCTTTTGAGCAGCTCCGCCTCAGAGAGGTCTATCTGTCGCGTCTTAGATGGTTAGTCCTTGGCTGGCTTTTTGTCTGGATCTTTCTTCCCCATGGAGCAGAATTTTCGTTGCCTTTTGCCGCCATAGCCCTGGTCCTTGGAGCTGTTTACAATCTGGTAGTGGTACTTGCTCTAAAAGCCCGCTACCGGACATCCCTGTCCGCGCTTACCCTGACCGTCGATTCGCTGCTTATCACTCTTGCCGTTTTTGTCACCGGGGGAATGAACTCGGAACTCTGGCCGCTGTTCTTTTTGATCGCTGTTTCCTCGTCGATGATAGTCAATGTAACCCTCGGGGCAGAACTTCTGATCTTTATTTCAGGTCTTTACTTTGTAGGCACTATCGCTTCGGCACAGGACGCTTCATATCTGCCTGTTTTTGCCGGGAGAATGGTCGCCGTCGGATTTGTACTGTTGCTTTCCTGCTATCTTTCTAATCTCGAGCGCAAGGCCAGAGACCGGGCGGAGGCCGTGGCGTGCGAGAACCAGCGTCTGCTTGAGAGAGTAAAAAAATTCAACGAAGAACTCGAAGTAAAAGTGGACCAGGCCACTGCTGAGGTTAAAAGACGCTACAAACAGATGGAGATAGTCTACAAAATAGGAAGTGAGCTTACCTCGGACATAGAACTTGACAAAGTCCTTGGGTCAATAATAAGAGGTGTCCAGGAGGGGCTTGGATATGACAGGGTAGGCATCTTTGAGGTTGAAGAAGAAGAGACAAAAATCAGAGGGCGCCTTGGGGTCGACAGATGGGGTAAACCTGAGAACATAGAACATCAGGTCTATGATCTCAACGAAGAAGGCAACAGCCTTGCCAGAGTGGCTCGCGGCGATATAGAGGTCTTTTTTACCGAAGACGCCCATCAGGACCTGACGGAGATACAAAAGCAGTATCTTGAAGAGGGCGTAAAACAGAACGCTGTTGTACCCATGAGGGCCAAGGGAAATATCATCGGAATGATAGCCGTTGACAATCTTATCTCAAAGCGGCCTATAGACAGGGAAGAGATACACCTTCTTATGACCTTTGCGGCTCAGGCCGCGGTGGCCCTGTCCAATGCCAGGATGATGGGCAAAGAAAGAGCCGCCATGGCGGAGATCAAGAAAATGGAAGAAGCAAGGCAGGACTTCCTTTCCAAGATGTCGCATGAGGTAAGAACCCCTCTGGCTTCCATAAAAGAATCGGTCGGGCTTATCCTTGACGGGATCATGGGGCCGGTGGCCGCAGGCCAGGAAAAGTTCTTAAGAATAGCGGAGCAGAACCTGGTAAGGATGGTTGTTCTTATAGACGAGCTTTTTTCCGCGGTAAGGTCGGACATAAACAGGGTCAGGCTGGAGATGACGCTGGCCTCCGTTTCTCAGATAGCGGGGGATGTGCTTTTTGAGCTGGCGCCGCAGGCGCAGAAAAAAGAGATATCTCTTATTAACGAGATGCCGCCGTCCGTAAGCAGTGTCCATGCCGATAAAGCAAAGGTTCATGCGGTCATCCTCAATCTTGTGCGCAATGCCATAAAATATACGCAGAGCGGTGGCTCTGTCAGGGTGCTCTCCTACGAGGACGAAAAGGATGTCTTTGTCGAGGTCTGCGACAACGGTATCGGGATAAGCGCCGAGGACCAGAATAAGGTCTTTGACAAATACTTTAAGGTGGATAAAAGCACAAGCGACCTTGGATCGGGAGCAGGATTGGGGCTTGCAATAGCAAAGGAACTGGTTGAGGCCCACGGCGGGCGCATCAAAGTGGAAAGCGCCGGCCCGGGGCAGGGCTCAAGCTTCATTTTTTCCCTGCCAAAAGGATAGATGTGGAACCTTTTAGACCTACCCGCGCAGAGATAAACCTAAAGGCTCTTGATAAGAATATCGAAAGCCTGCGCTCCTTTTTGGGAAGCCGCACCAAATTCATGGCCATTGTAAAAGCCAATGCGTACGGTCATGGGGCAAAAGAGGTGGCGCTAGCGGCCGAAAAAGCAGGTGCCGATTATCTTGGAGTGGCCTATCTTGGAGAGGCTCTGGAGCTGCGCTCCTGCGGGATAAAGACCCCGATACTCATATTGAGCGAGACTCCGGCATCATTTGCCGGCCATGTGATAGAACATGACATCACCCAGACCGTATACACGGTTGGGATGGCTCAGGAGCTTAGCCGGTGTGCCTCCCTCCAGGGTAAAAAAGCCAGGGTCCATGTAAAGGTGGACACGGGAATGGGCAGGGTAGGGGTTTTCCCCTCCGGGGCGCCGGAGCTTATAAAAAACATAGCACGGCTTCCCTTTATCGAGATAGAGGGGATCTTTACACATTTTTCCTGCGGGGAAGACCTTGAAAACAACCTTACTCAGAATCAGCTGGATGCTTTCCTGTCGGTTCTTGACCTGATAAAGAAAGAAGGGTTTTCCATTCCCATTAAATACTGTGCAAACAGCGCTGCCGTCTTTAACTTCCCAAAAAGCCACCTGGACATGGTAAGGCTTGGCATAACCATGTACGGGCTGTATCCTCCGGGGCTAAAGAGATGCCCCGTTGTGCTTCAAAAAGTACTTTCATTAAAGACAAAAGTCCTCTACATTAAAAGGGTCCCCAAGGGGACCCCTCTCAGCTACGGGGCCACATATGTGACCCAAAAAGAAACTTCCATAGCAACTCTGCCCGTTGGATATGCCGACGGCCTGTCGCGACAGCTGTCCAACAAGGGCCAGGTGCTGATAAGGGGGAAAAGATATCCTATCGTGGGCAGGGTTACCATGGACATGACCCTGGTGGAAACCGGAGATGATAAAATAGAGGTGTGGGACGATGTTTCGATCATCGGAAAGGACGGCAGCGAAGAGATAACTGCGGATGAAGTTGCTGGCCTGATGGATTCAATTAACTACGAAGTCGTGTGCGGGATAGGGAAAAGGGTCCCCAGGATTTATATCAGATAAAATGAGCCATATATCCTTATACAGAAAATACCGCTCCCAGAACTTTGACGAGGTGATAGGGCAGGAGCCTATAGTCACCACCATCAAGAACGCCATTATGCACAACCGGCTGGGGCACGCCTATCTTTTTACCGGCCCGCGGGGGACAGGCAAGACCTCGATAGCCAGGATCTTTGCCAAAGCGCTTAACTGCGGCGAGGCTATGACGGCATCCCCCTGCGGAAAATGCGAGCAGTGCCTCAAGATAACCGAGGGTTCTGCCATGAATGTGATAGAGATCGATGCGGCTTCCAACAGGGGCATCGATGACATCCGCGATCTCAGGGAAAAGATAAGGTACAAGCCTGTTGAGGGCAGGTACAAGGTCTACATTATAGATGAGGTCCACATGCTCTCAAACGAGGCTTTTAACGCCCTGCTCAAGACGCTCGAAGAACCTCCAAAAGGTACCGTGTTCATACTTGCCACCACCGAGCCGCAAAAGGTCCCGGTCACCATCTCGTCGCGCTGCCAAAAATTCGATTTTGGCAGGATAGACCTGGCAAAGGTGTCCCTGCACCTTAAGCAGATAGCAAAAAAAGAAAAGTTCGAGATAGACGAGGAGGCTCTTATCCTTATTGCAAAGGCCTCCGAGGGCTCCATGAGGGACGCCATATCGCTGATGGACCAGCTGGTCTCCTTTTGCAGCGGAAGGATAACAGTAAAAGATGTTGTGGCTGTTCTTGGGACCGCGGAGCCTGAATTTTTGTTCGACCTTGGCGAGGCTATCCTTAACGGCGAAGAAAAACTCCTGCTGGAACTTATTGACAGGGCAATTTCAAACGGTGTCAGCATTCCCAGGCTGGCCAAGGACCTGATCTACCATTTTAGGAACCTGCTTCTTGTAAAGATCGGCAGCCTCGAACTGGTGGAACTGGCCAAAGAACAGGTTGCCAGGCTTAAGGAGTATTCGCAGAAATATACTCTGGAAAGGATAAAGGCAGTGATCCGGGATGTTTCGAGAGCGGAAACAGATATGAAGTGGCACCCAAACAGCAGGCTGGTCCTGGAGGTGGCGCTTCTTGAATCTGCATCAAAGCCGTCAGCCGTTATCCATCAGCCCTCAGCCATAGGCCATAGGCCATCAGCCATCAGCCCTCAGCCCGAAGGCTTAAGGCTTAAGGCTGAAGAAAAGGAAGCAAAGCCCGCTGCAAAAATAGCCGTGAAGTCGTCTTCCGGAGCTTTTGAAACGGTAGCGTCAAAATGGAAAGAGATACTTGAAAAGGTGAAGTCAAAAAGCCTTTTCGGTTTTGTCTCGCTCTGCGAGGCAAAGCCTTCCGGGCTTGACGAAAAGGGGGCTCTGGTCCTTGAGTTCAACAAAGGTTTTGCTTTTCATAAATCAAGGGTCGAGGATGCCGAGAATAAACTGGCCCTTGCGTCCTCTATAAAGGAAGTTGCCGGGCTCGACATCAACATAAAATGCGTTCTGCTTGACGGCAGCGAAAATAAAGGCAAAGAAGAAGAAAACTCTATTTCGGTTGATGATATAATCGATATGTTTGACGGGAAGGTTGTTCTGTAGCAGGGAGGACAAATAATGTTCGACATGGGCGAGATGCTGAAAAAGGCGCAGCAGATGCAGGGCGAGATAAAAAGGGTCCAGGGAGAACTTTCAAAACAGACCTTTACCACCGGGGCCGCAAGGGGAGCGGTGGTAGTGACCGTTAACGGCGAAATGGAGCTGGTTGAAGTAAAGATAGATCCTTCGATGGCGCCCATGGCAGATCCTGAAAAACTGGGCTCTCTGATAAGGTCCGCTGCAAATGAAGGGCTTGGCAAGGCCAAGGACTTTGCCGCCAAAAAAATGAACGAAGCGGCCGGAGGTTTTAATATCCCCGGGTTGTCCGGCCTTTTGGGCGGCTAAAAGTGTCCTCATATTATCCCGGTCCCATAGAGAACCTCATAGAAGAATTCCGCAAGATGCCGGGCATAGGCCCCAAATCAGCGCAGAGACTGGCGTTTTATGTCCTTTCTATAACTCCTTCTGATGCAGCGGCGCTTGCAGATGCCGTTGTCAAGGCAAAGCAGAGCGTTAAACACTGCAGTTCCTGCTTTAACATAACAGAGGAGGACCCCTGTCCCATATGCTCGGACGAAAAAAGGGACAAGAGCCTGATCTGCGTGGTGGCAGAGCCCAAGGACATGATAGCCATAGAAAGAACAAAGGAGTATAAAGGCCTTTATCACATACTGGGAGGGGTAATTTCCCCCCTTGACGGGATAGGTCCGGACAATCTTAGAATAAAGGAATTGCTGCAGAGGCTCAAGAACGGCGTAAAAGAGATCCTTGTTGCGCTTAATCCCACCACCGAAAGCGAGACCACCATTTTTTACCTGTCCAGGATACTCAAGCCGCTGGGGGTGCGCCTTACCAGGATAGCCTCCGGGCTTCCAATCGGGTCTGACATGGATTTTGCCGACGAAGCCACTATCTCAAAAGCCATAGAAGGAAGGAGAGAACTGTGAACCTAAAAGGTCTTAAAGAATTTTTCGGCGTCTGGTGGAAACTTATGGCAAGGCCGATCTACTTTTACACTTTCATAGAAAAGAGCGGATGGAAGGAGATGTCTCTTTCGTTCCTTTTGTCCGTCAGCTGGACACTGGCGCTGTTCATTTCGGCATCGGCACTGGCCATACAGCTCATATGGATACTCCTTGGCCTCGTTTCAGGGATCACAGGCCTCAAGTTCCTGATCATCCTGCCGGTCTTTGCGGCTTTGTGCGCCATGTTCGTCTTCATAATATTCCTGATAACCGGGGCTTTTGTCTTTGCCGCCTCCTTTGTCGGTTTTGGGGTGCTGTCAGTCATCAATGACGCGGTGTTCCGTCTCTTTTACGGAAAGAGCGATATAAAAGAAAGCGCCAAAGCCTTTTTTTATTCCAGCGGAGTTCTGCTGTTCTCTATCCTAATATTTTTCATGGCAGTCCTGGTAAGGTACAAGGCTCTTTCGTTCGGGAACTTTGCAACAGGAGCCAACATTGTTATGGTTCTTTCTCTCATTTACGCTTGGGGCCTCTGGAGCATAGCCTCAAGAAAGATATACAAGACGGGCAAAACAGTTTCTGTGCTCCTCACTTTAATTCCGGTTTTAATAGTGATATTATTAATAATAGCGGCGGATATTAAGATCCTACCCGCTTTAGAAAGGTGGATTTCCTGATGCAAAAAATTACGGAGATAAGATGGCATGGCAGGGGAGGACAGGGGGCCAAAACCGCGGCGCTTTTGTTCGGCGATGCGGCTATGAGCCTTGGAAAATACATTCAGGCGTTCCCGGAATACGGGCCTGAAAGAATGGGGGCGCCGGTTGCCTCATTTAACAGAATAGCCGAGGACCACATCACGGTACATTACGGAATAACCGAACCAAACATCGTCCTGGTCCTTGACCCGACGCTGATGGGCAAGGTTGACGTTACTGCGGGGCTGAAAGAGGACGGGATACTGATAGTCAATACTTCCGATTCACCGGCTGATGTCAGGAACAAAATAGGCCTTAAAGGGCGAAAGGTTTTCACAGTTGATGCTTCAAAGATCTCTACGGAAACAATCGGCAGGGATATCCCGAACACCCCTATGCTGGGGGCTTTGATAAAAGCTTCCGGATTATTGGATTTTAATCTGGTAATAAAAGACCTTGAGATCAAACTTAAGAAAAAATTCGCGTCAAAGCCGGAAGTGGTGGCCGGAAATCTGAAAGCAGTTGAAGGCGCCTTCAACCAAGTGAAAGGGGAGTAAGATGGCAAAAGAGCCGGGCTGGAAAGAGCTGCCGCAGGGCGATATTTTGAAAGCGGCCACAGCTCTTGAATTTGAGACAGGGGACTGGAGGACCAAAAAGCCGGTAAAGGACGAAAAACTCTGCATAAACTGCCTGTTCTGCTACATCTACTGTCCGGACAGCGCGGTCAAGGTAAAGGACGGAAAGTTTGACGGCGTTGACTACAGGTACTGCAAAGGCTGCGGGGTCTGCGAAAATGTCTGTCCCGTTAAGCCGGTAAAAGCGGTTAGAATGGAGAAAGATAAATGACACAGATAGTTGCCAAAACGGGGAACGAGGCTATGGCAGAGGCCATGAGACAGATAAATCCGGATGTAGTTGCCGCTTATCCGATAACTCCAGCCACAGAGATCGTTATGATCTTTTCACAATATGTGGCTGACGGACTGGTTGACACAGAATTTGTAGCGGTGGAGTCAGAGCACAGCGCGATGAGCGCCACTCTTGCCGCATCGGCCTCGGGCTGCCGGGCTATGACAGGGACTTCTTCGCAGGGCCTGTGCCTTATGTATGAAATTCTTCCGATAGTTTCCGCTTTGCGGCTTCCTATCGTTATGCCGGAGGTCAACAGAGCGATATCCGGCCCTATTAACATCCATTGCGATCACAGCGACACGATGGCCGCAAGGGATTTTGGCTGGCTGCACATTTTTTCCGAGAACACGCAGGAAGCGTATGACAATATGCTGCAGGCTGTCAGGATAGCCGAACATCCTGACGTAAAGCTTCCGGCAATGGTGGCAACCGACGGTTTTATCATCAGCCACTGCCTTGAAAAGATCGAGATCCTTGATGACAATGCAGTAAAAGAGTTTGTAGGCAAATTTGTTCCTTCCACAAATCTTCTTGACCTCAAAAATCCCGTAACTATAGGAGCGCTTGACCTTCAAAATTATTATTTTGAGCATAAGAGGCAGGTCTCGGAAGCGATGAAGAGATCGAAATCCGTTATCCTTGAGATAGGAAAAGAGTTTGGAAAGAAATTCGGCCGGGAATACGGATTTTTTGAAAAATACAAGCTTGATGACGCTGATTTTGCGTTGGTATGCCTGGGCTCAACGGCCGGTTCCGCAAAAGCGGTGGTTGATGACCTTAGAGAAAAAGGGAAAAAGGCGGGGCTGTTAAAGATCCGCGTATTTAGACCGTTCCCTGAAGAAGAAATCGCAGCCGCGCTGGGAAATATCAAGGCGGTGGCGGTCATTGACAGAAGCGACGGATTTGCGGCAACCGGAGGCCCTGTGTTCTCCGAAATAAGGAGCGCTCTTTACGATAAAAAGAAGAAGCCGGTCATAGTTGATTATATTGCCGGTCTTGGCGGCAGAGAAATAACTCTTGCGCACATACAGGAAGTATTTTCTGATATAGAAAAGATCGCGTCCGGTCAGAGCCCGAAAGAATTTGTCCAGTACAAAGGAGTAAGATAATGGCAACCCTTAAAGAGCTCACATCAAGAGAGGACCGTCTCACGGGCGGGCACAGGATGTGTCCCGGCTGCGGGGCTCCTATAATAGTACGCCAGGTCCTTATGGCAGTAAAAGAGCCGGTTGTTGTTGCTTGCGCCACCGGCTGTCTTGAAGTCTCTACCACGATATTCCCTTATTCAGCCTGGAAAACACCTTTTTTGCACAGCGCGTTCGAGAACGCTGCGGCAACTATGTCAGGAGTTGAGGCGGCCTATACTTCGCTGAAAAGGCAGGGCAAGCTGACCGGAGATATCAAATTTATTGCTTTTGGCGGGGATGGCGGAACGTATGACATCGGATTCCAGTCCCTGTCCGGCGCGATGGAAAGAGGACATGACATGCTTTATGTCTGCTACGATAACGAAGCTTACATGAATACTTCTATCCAGAGGTCCAGCGCGACACCAAGAGGCGCAAGCACGACCACAGAACCGGCGGGAAAGGTGAAGCAGGGCAAAAGGATGAGCAGAAAAGACCTGACAGAGTGCATGGTTGCCCATAATATCCCGTATGCGGCCCAGAGCGTGTGCGGCGACTGGAGAGACCTTACAAAAAAAGTTGAAAAATCCATGTCGATCAAGGGGCCAAAGTTCATCAATGTGCTTCAGCCCTGCCAGCTTGGCTGGGGCTACCCCATGGAAAAAACCGTAGAAATGGGTAAACTTGCAGTTGATACCTGTTTTTGGAACCTTTATGAGGTAGAGAACGGCAAATATACCATAAGTTACAGGCCCAAGGAAAAAAGGCCTCTTGTCGACTTTCTTAAGCCTCAAGCCAGGTTCAGGCACCTTTTTAAGCCCGAGAACAAATCCCTTCTAGAAGAACTGCAGGCAGAAATTGACAGGAACTGGGAACTGCTGCAAAAAAAAGCGGAGTGTTTTAAACCGTAAGCGGAGAGACAATATAGTGAACCAGAAACAGCTCGCGGCTGTGCTCGCCGAAAAACTCGGCGAAAAAAAGACAAGGGTGGAAGAGCTGCTGGACAGCGCGGTGGCCATGATGACCGAGGCGCTTGCCAGGGGCGAAAGATTGCGCCTGGTTGGGTTTGGCAACTTTGTCGTCAAGACAAGAAAGGGCCGCCTCGGAAGAAATCCCAGGACCGGAGAGGCGATAGAAATAATTCCCACTAAGTGCGCAACATTTGTTGCCGGCTCCAATCTGAAAAAAGCCATACGCGCGATTAAAAGTGCCTAATATAAAAATATCAGATACGATAAAGAGCCTGCTTGAGATCCTGCCCCCGCACATCAAAGAAAAAATTTACTCCAGGATAGACTTTTCCGACATGATAGAGGTCATACTCGACCTTGGCAAAAATCCGGAGGTCAGGTTCGAGAAAAAAGTGTTCACCATAGAGGATGAAACCGTTTCACAGGAGGACATAGACCATATAATAACTAAAGTCGGCAAATTCACTTCGGACAACAGGGCCGGCATAGAAAGATCGCTTCACCGCATCTCATGCATAAGGAACCGGACCGGCAAAATAATAGGGTTGACCTGCAGGGTGGGCAGGGAGGCGGTGGGCACCATCTCTATAATCAGGGACATCATAGAATCCAATAAGAGCATACTTTTTATGGGGCCGCCGGGCATAGGTAAGACCACAAAATTGCGCGAGGCAGCCCGGGTTTTGAGCGAAGAATTCAACAAGAGGGTGATCGTTGTTGACACCAGCAACGAGATAGCCGGTGACGGGGATATCCCTCATCCGGGGATCGGGAAATCGCGCAGGATGCAGGTGCCCAGCCCCGAAAGACAGCACGCAGTAATGATAGAAGCGGTGGAAAACCATATGCCCGAGGTCATAATAATCGATGAGATCGGAACGTCAGCCGAAGCCGAAGCTGCAAGGACTATAGCCGAAAGAGGTGTTGTCCTTATAGGAACGGCGCACGGCATCTGCCTGGAGAATCTGGTGTCCAACCCGACACTGAGCGATCTGGTAGGCGGAGTCCAGACCGTTATCCTCGGGGATGAAGAAGCCAAGAGAAGAAGAACTCAAAAAGCCATACTCGAGCGCAAGGCCCCTCCCACATTTGACATTGTGGTGGAGATAAGAGAGCGCGACACTATGGCCATCTATTCTAATGTGGCGGATGCCGTTGATAAACTATTAAGAGGCCGGCAGCCCCAGCCCGAAGTAAGGATTAGGAATGCAGAAGGTAAAATTGAGGTCATGGAAAAACCTCCTGAAGAAATGCCCGAGATAACGGAAGAAGAGATAGAAGAAGCTTCGCGGCAGAAGACAGAGGCAAAGACAAGAATATTTGTTTTTGGCGTCAACAAAAGCAGGTTTGACAGAGGGATCGCTTCCATGGGCATCAGCGCCAGGATGGTGGATTCGCTAGACGAGGCGGATATCGTGGTCACCACAAAACCTAAAGCCGCCAGAGGCGGAAAGATAACCAAGTCCGCGCAAAACCATAATGTTCCCGTCCATATCCTAAAGAGCAACACCTCCGCCTCTGTGATGAAGTTCCTCAAAAATTACTTTAGGATCTCAGAAACAGAGGAAGAATATGAAGAGACTTCTCTTAACGAGACTAAGAACGCTATAGAAGAGGTTAACAGGACAAATAAAACCGTTGACCTTTCCCCTCAAAATTCTTACATAAGGCGCCTTCAGCACCAGCTGATCGAGCGACACGACCTAAGGTCGGAGGCAGTGGGCCAGGAACCCCAAAGAAGGGTCAGGATATACCCCAGGTGACAAAACGATTTTTTTCTATCCTCTTTGCGGCAGCCTTATTTGCCGCCTCATTCAACCTGTCCCTTGCTGCGACCCGCACCTGGGACGGGGAAGGGACTACCAATAACTGGAGCGAAGCTGCCAACTGGAGCGATAATACTGTTCCTGTAACGGCGGACGCTGTTGTGTTTGACGGGACCTCGACCAAGTCTTCCACGGTTGATGCGGCTTTTACAGGCACCGTGACAACTTTGTCAATTAACAGCGGTTTTAACGGCATTCTGACCCTTGGCAGAAGTTTGACGATGTCCGGAACTATCACTCAGGCCGCGGGAACTTTTGATGCTGTTTCATATGATGTTACTGCCAGCGGGCAATACCACCTTTTCAGGGGGGATGCTCTATATGGGATCTGGCACCTGGACATTCAATGCCACCGGCAACAACGCTACCAATTTTACAGGGTGTGTCGTATCTGCCCAGACAAGCACTTTGAAGCTTGTGGGAGGATTTAACAATACCAGGACTTTGACTGCGGCAGGCAACACATTTAATACTCTCCAGCTTCACGCGGGAAATATCGGGACTATCGCCATTGCAGATGCCGTTACCGCAGAAACGCTGGTGCTGTCAGGAACTACCAACTCCATAGACTACGGGGTCCGCGCTGCTGCAGCGGGTACCACGATAACAGTGAACGGGGACCTAAACATCTCTGGTAATGGTTTGAGCAGAGGAACTTATAATGTGGCCGGCGACCTTAATCTTTCCGGCGGCATGATAGACGGAGGCACCTTGAACCTGGCCGGCGATCTAAATGTGACATCGGGCTCCACTAGTAACGGTTCAGGAAGGATAGTCTGGAACAAGGCCGGGAACGAGACCTGGTCGCCTGCAGGTAAGATGTGCAATCTGACGGTAAACACAGCCAGAACAATAACTATGGCTTCAACACTGAATGCCATCAGGCCTTGTTCTAACAACAGGATCCGCCGTTATCCTGGCGACCTATGATGCGTATTTTGCACAGGGTAATGTAGACCTTGCTCCCGGTACATTTACAGTGACTTCAGGACAGATAACCATTGAAGCCGGATATAATCTGGCACGTGCAAACACTCTTACGCCAGGAAGCAATGTCCTGCAAGATTTGGCTGTAAAGGTTATGGGTAGCACGGGCAGCACCTCTAAATTGGCCGTTTCCGGGGACCTGACCGTGCAGGACCTGTCGATTTATAATACCGTATCGGCTTCGGGGGGAGGCTACGGGTTTAATCCCGGGGCTAACACGGTAACCGTCAACAGTGATCTATCTATTACAGGAGGCGGAATATCTGCATCCGGAGGAACGTTCAATGTTGCGGGGAACGCGACATGGTCAGCCGGAAATATCGACAACGGCACCTTTAATATTGCCGGCAACCTGACAAGGACCGGCGGCACAATAGGAGGGGGCTATTCGCCCACATTTGTTTTGAACGGAGCCGCCGCACAAAATGTTACTTCTACATCTACATCCTTTAAGCACTTAACCGTATCTAACGCATCGGCTTCAGGTGTTACCTTTCTGGATAGCTCTGCGGTGACCGGGAACTTTGTAGATACAACAGCGTCCTCAAAATTGTTCTTTACCGGAGGCACCACTCATACTTGGAATAACGTCAATCTAAACGGACAGGCTGCCGGCACCAGAATAACTATGGCAAGCACAGACACGAATGATTGGAACTTTAATGTTACCACGCTGACAGGTGTTTCTTATGTCAATGCGTCGCACTCCAATGCTTCAGGCGGGATACAGATCAATGCAAAGAACGGGACCAATTATGACGGAGGCTACAATACCAACTGGGTCTTTAATCCAACCCCGGAAGCGCCCAGTAATTTTGTCCCGGCCGCGGCTTCTTCCGCAAGCCTTGCATTCACCTGGACGGACAATTCCACCAACGAGGCAGGGTTCAGGATACTTGATGACATGAACGCGGTAAAAGTTTCTGTTTCTTCGGCAGAGACCTATACTGTCGAATCCGGTTTGTCGGCAAATACCCAGTATGCGAGAAAAGTGCAGGCTTATAACGACGGAGGAGCGGCAACTTCTGATGCTGTTTCAAGATACACCTCTATTGAAGCCGCTTCCTCTGCAACTTACGAGGGGGTGACAGAGACCTCGATAACGATACACTCGGGTAACGAATTGTCAAATCTTTCTTCGGCAGGCTCAGGGGTTTATTTTGAAAATGTTATACAGGGCACTAATTCCGGCTGGGTCAGGGCCAACGTCTGGACAAGTTCAGGCTTAACGGCGGGGACAGCTTATGCTTTCAGGATCACGTCAAGGAACGGGGACGCTATAGTGACCTCTACGCTTGAAGTGTCCAAAAGCACTTTGCAGCAGCCCACCCCCGAGGCGCCTTCAAACTTTGCAGGAGTATCAGGCGGAACAACGCAGATAAATTACACCTGGACACGGAACAGCACAAACGAGGCAGGGTTCAGGATACTTGACGCGGCAAATGTCGTAAAAATTCTGGCAACGGCGGAGGCAGTCTCAACAAGCGAGAGCGGGCTTGCGGCAAACACCCAATATACAAGAAAAGTGCAGGCTTATAATGGATCAGGGGCTTCAACTTCGGAACCCATATCCGGGTACACATCAATAGAGGCGGTAACTGGAGCCACATACGAAGGGGTAACGGAAACCTCAATAACTATACACTCAAATAATGAACCTTCAAATCTTTCATCGGGTGATTCAGGCGTCTACTTTGAGAACGTGACCAAAGGCACGAACAGCGGGTGGATAAAGACGAATACATGGGTTAGCTCCGATCTTGCAGCGGATACATCATACTCATTCAGGATAGCCACAAAGAACGGGGACGGGCTGATAACCTCAACGGAGGAGGTCGGGAGCCGTACAACTGAAAAAGTTCCCACCCCCGAGGCGCTTTCAAACTTTGCAGGAGTATCAGGCGGAACAACGCAGCTAAATTACACCTGGACACGGAACAGCACAAACGAGGCGGGGTTCAGGATACTTGACGCGGCAGATGGTGTAAAGGTTTTGGTGACGGCGGAGGCAGTATCAACGAGCGAGAGCGGGCTTGCGGCAAACACCCAATATGCGAGAAAAATCGAAGCATATAATTCTGCTGGAACAGCTACTTCGGCGGCGGTCTCTAGATATACATCGATAGAAGCATCAACAGGAGCAAC
Organism: uncultured bacterium; assembly: GCA_964443545.1. Classification (GTDB taxonomy): domain Bacteria; phylum Margulisbacteria; class WOR-1; order JAKLHX01; family JBAZKV01; genus JBAZKV01. The sequence goes on along the minus strand of CAYUCV010000010.1, from coordinate 1,577 downwards.
CTGGGAAGGGATCACTTCTTCTTCGATAACGATATATTCGGTAAATGAACCTTCAAACCTTTCTGCGGGTAATTCAGGCCTTTTCTTTGAGAATATAACTGCGGGGACAAATTCGGGCTGGATAAAGACCAATACCTGGACAAGTTCAGGGCTGGCGGCTGAAACCTCATATTCGTTCAAAATAACGGCAAGGAACGGCGACGGAACTATCTCAACAACATTGGACGCCGGAAGCAAATCCACTCTGTCCGGCGGGGGAGGTCTGACAGTTAACACACCGGAAGCGGCGGCTTTTAGCTCGATAAAGCAGTCTAGGATAACAGCCAACTGGGGGGCCAACGGGAATCCGGCGACATTTGAATATTTCTGTGAAAATGAGACGGCGGGTACAGATTCTGGTTGGACTACTGCCTTAAGCTGGGAAAGCGAAGGGTTGGAGGCCCTGACCGAATATTCTTTCAGGGTAAAAGCGAGAGCCTCGAGCACAAATGAGTCGGGCTGGAGAGAGCTGGGTAAAGCAACTACCGAGGCGTATGTTACGGCAGAGGCATATATAGCGGGAGTGGACTTAAAGGACGGGGATACGATCTCGGGAAAGCTCACCATAACTGTATCTCTGACCAGAGAGGCTTCTTTGAGCTCGCTGAAGAACGGGACCGCTGCTTCGGTTGGCGGGGTCAAAAAAGTGTACGTTGACGGCGTCGAGGCTGATTACGAGATCATAACCCTGACCGATACTGCGGTCACACTTAAGCTGAAAGATGAACTGTCCGTGGGGACGCATTCGATAAGGATAATTACTTACGACAGCGCCGGGACAGAATATCTGCTGGAAAGAACGGGATTAAAAGTGATGTCGGGCTCCGTTACTGCAACAGGCCCGACACTTGTGTACCCAAACCCGTACGATCCGCTCAGGGGAGACCTGAAGATAACCTATTATCTTTCGGTTGACAACGACATCAGCATATATGTTTTTGACACTTCCGGGAGGCTGGTCTGGAAGAACAATTATTTGAGCGGCGCCAACGGGGGGAAAGCGGGATACAACGAGCTAAACTGGAATTCCGTCGGTCTCTTTGGAAGTCTTGCAAGCGACGCGTATATCGTAAATGTGGTAGAGCAGGGGACGGGACGCCTGGTCAGCAAGACTAAGATGCTCATCTGGAAAGGCGGCGCAAGATGAAAAGATATCTTGTGCCCGGAATCTGTGCAATAATCCTGATCGCGGGCAGCTCGTTAGCGGCCGGAGTCCTGGATATCGGCTATGGAGCAAGGTCCATCTCGCTTGGGAGAACATATGCGGGACAAAAAGCGGACCCTTACGGTATTTTTGGTAATCCGGCGGGTTTAAAAGGGGTTGTTACAGGAGAGATAGTGAGCATGTATGGGCAAATGGATTCTGATGTAAACTACACGATGCTCGGCTATGTAATGCCTACAAAATACGGGAAATTCTTTGCCGGATACGGCAACGATCAGATGGGGGGCTTTAGCGCCACAACACTGGATGCGATAAGCGGAAGGCCTGCGGTCGCGAGCGATTTTGATTTTAGGAGCGATCTGTTCATGCTGGG
>CAYUCV010000009.1:22530-51671 GCA_964443545.1 uncultured bacterium | reverse complement strand
TTATATATTCACCCGCCTTCCCGCCGATTTACACACTTTAGTTTACACTGCCACAGGAATTGAAGATAACTGTATAGAGGGGATTGTTGGAACTGTTTAAGAATCAACACTTCTCAATACATTAGGGGGCCAATGTGAGATTGGCAAATCTTTTTCGCTGCCGGTCTTACAGTTTGTGATAAGGAGGGAATAATAATGGGAGGATTGAGGGTTGGCGCAAAGGCCGAGAGAAGGATAGTGGCTGATTTAAATGCTCTTCCTGGGCCCAGGAAAATGGGTTTTCATGATCCGAGGCGATATATGCCGGGAAGAACGCTTAGTTATCTTTGCAGCAGGTATCCGGAAAGTGCCATGCGGATTTTACCTAAAATATTGAATAGAGTGTGGGTGCTTGATACTCTCCAACGGCAGCGCTGCCTAAATGGCGACCCAAATATTTGCTCCCGTTTTAGTGTCCTTGAAGCCGTTGGCCTCTTAAGCGGGGCCCAGCCGTATAGGTATGAAAATAATGATGACGGTCATTGCCAGGAAATCAATTTGAGCTATTCCAGATCAATGGCCCAGTTTCTGTTGGGTTTTGGTCCGGAGAGATCAATTGAATTTCTTAGGGCATTGAGGGAAAACAATCCCTACGCAGACAATCATTTTGCTTTAGGGCTTATGGAAATGGGGGACGGCGAAGAGGCCGAGGCAGCCAGGCAGATCATGGCCGCTATTCCCGAGAGCGAAGTCCCCGCATTCTTTGTTGGAGCCGGAAAGCTTGACAGCCGGGGGTTTTATCCGAGCCCGGAGCTAGAAGCTATGCCATCAGCGCTTTTAAGGCGTGCCTTGCCAACAACTGTTGCGGCTGCTTTTAGAGGAAATGATTTTAGCCCCAACTTCTTTTGCGGGGTATTTAATTTGTATAGCAGCCATATAGGCTACCCTGTCTGGAAAGGAAACCCCAAAAAGGCTGCAGCTGCGCTCAAAGCCATGGGGAGCAACGCCAACAGATATATTGCAGAGTTTGACCCTAGAATATTGAGCATGGTGTTAGAATATTTTGATTTATCTGATTACGGTCCCATTGCGGAGGTCGCAAACAACAGGCAACTGCTTTCTTATATTGAAGCGGCAAGCAATAGTAAGGCAGCGCACCTCCTTTCTCTGGTCTCACCTGAAAGACGGGACTTGGTGCTAGGATGTGCCGATCCCGAGAAAGCCGAAAGTGTGGCGGCAGAGCTGAGAATATTACAGGTAAGATAAGAGCGGCAAACCGTTTTTAGCTCCGGATAAAAAGGCGCCCTAACCGGCGCTTTTTTCTTTATAAAACAACTTCTCCGTGCCTGTGAGCGTGACATTCAATATTAACGGCAACAGGCAGGCTGGCAATATGGCATGGGGCCGATTCAATTTTAACCGCGAGGCAGGTGGTCTTTCCTCCGAATCCGGAGGGGCCGATGCCGAGCCGGTTTATGTCTTTCAACAAGGTAGATTCAAGGGTTATTAAATGCGCCTCCCGAGGCGCATTTACGCCCAATCCACGCAACAGAGCCTTTTTTGCCAGATAGGCGCATCTTTCAAAATTGCCGCCGATACCAACCCCCACGATCATCGGGGGACAGGCGCTGGGCCCGGCTTTTTTTACGGTCTCGATCACAAAGGCCTTTACCCCTTCTATACCGTCGGACGGCTTCAGCATCTTAAGCGCGCTCATATTTTCCGCCCCGCCGCCTTTGGCAAGGATATAAAGCTTTATTTTATTTCCGGGGACTATTTCTGTGTGGAGTATCGCAGGAGTATTGTCCTTGGTGTTCTTTCTTGTTAACGGGTCTTTTACGACCGAAGCTCTCAAATACCCTTTCTTAACGGCCTGCTTGACCCCTCGGTCCACCGAACTTTTGAGGTCACCGCCGGAAATGTGAACATCCTGTCCTATTTGCGCAAATACTACCGCAAGGCCGGTATCCTGGCAGATCGGAATGCTTTCTTTTTTTGCGATCGAGGCATTTTCCAGGAGGACCTTAAGCACGGACCTTGCGGAGCTGTTTTTTTCTGTTTTATGGGCCTTCTTTAGGGCGGATAACACATCCGGGGTAAGTTCAAGATTGATCTTAACAAACAGATCTTCTACTGCCTTTGTTATTAAAGCGGCCTTTATTTGCCGCATAGCTTAAAAGTATCCTTTACGACCTGTGCAGAGGCGTTAAGAGCGTTCTCTTCTGCTTCAGAAAGCTCAAGCTCGATTATATCTTCGATGCCATTCTTCCCCAGCTTTACAGGAACGCCGATATAAACGCCCGAAATGCAATATTGGCCTTCAAGATACGCGGAGCAGGGGACCACCTTTTTTGTGTCTTTAACAATGGCCTCTACCATAGATGCCGCCGAAGCCGAAGGCGCATAATACGCGCTTCCTGTCTTAAGAAGTTTGACTATTTCGGCCCCTCCGTCCCTGGTCCTTTGAATAAGAGCGGCGACCTTTTCAACGGGCAGGACTTTTTCGACTGGTTTTCCGTCGACCAGCGTATACTTTGGCAGGGGGACCATAGCATCCCCGTGGCCGCCCAGCACCATGGCCTCTATCCTGTCCGGCGATATTCCCGTCTCAAGCCAGATAAAAGAAGCAAGGCGGGCGCTGTCAAGAATGCCGGCCATGCCCACCACTTTTTTGCTGTCAAATCCGGTCTCTTCCTTCATCAGTTGGGTCATTACATCAAGCGGATTGGTAACCACGATGACAATGGAGTTTGGTGCAAAAGCCTTGATATTTCCGGCAACAGCCCTAATTATGGCCGCATTCTTTATAACCAGGTCTTCGCGCGTCATGCCGGGTTTTCTTGCAAGGCCGGCAGTAACAACAACAATATCAGAACCTTTTATTTGCGAATAATCGTTTGTGCCTGTGATCTTGCAGGCAAATCCCTCCACCGGGGCCGATTCAAGTATATCAAGCGCTTTTCCCTGAGGCACCCCGTCGATTATGTCAACTAGGACAACCTCTCCGAGCCCCTTTTCTGCGCACCTGCGGGCGGTCTCGGCACCGACATTGCCCGCTCCTATTACGGATATCTTTGTCATAAAGCCCCGATAATGGCATCCGCCATCTGTGAGGTTCCGACGGCCGTGGGATCATCGGGACGGGGCTTCATGTCGTATGTGACATTTTTGCCGTCATCTATCACTTTTGAAACAGCCGCTTCAAGTTTATCCGCGGCCTCTTTTTCCCCGATATGCCTAAGCATCAGGACGGCGGAAAGTATCATCGCAACAGGATTGACCTTGTTCTTGCCCTTGTATTTGGGAGCGCTTCCGTGGGTAGGCTCAAACAGCGCGGTGTCTTTGCCGATATTTGCCCCGGGGGCCATTCCCAGGCCTCCCACAAGACCGGCGCACAGGTCGGACAGGATATCCCCGTAAAGATTTGGCAGAACCAGAACATCATAGAGCTCCGGCTTTTGGACCAATTGCATGCACATATTATCGACCAGGCGCTCCTCGTACTCGACCTTGCCCTCGTATTTTTTTGACACTTCTTTTGCAACCGCAAGAAACAGCCCGTCGGTGTGCTTCATTATGTTGGCTTTTGAGACGGCCGTCACTTTTCTTCTCTTGTTCTTTACCGCGTAGTCAAAAGCATATTTGACTATCCTTTTTGTCCCCGTAACGGAAATGGGTTTTATGGAGACCCCGGAGTCTTTATTGATATTTTTTCCGGACAGCCGCTCTATTTGTTCGATAAGGTCTTTTGTTTCCTTTTTGCCTTCTTCAAACTCTATGCCGGCATACAGGTCTTCCGTGTTCTCCCTGACAATGACAAGGTCTATGTTCTCGTATCTTGAGCGGACCCCCCTGTAGGATTTGCAGGGCCTTACGCAAGCGTACAGGTCCAGTTCCTTGCGGAGAGCGACATTGACGCTGCGAAAACCTTTGCCGATCGGCGTGGTTATAGGGCCTTTGAGGGCTATTTTGTTCTTTCTTATGGAATCAAGGACCTCTTTTGGAAGAGGGGTGCCGTATTTGTCCATCACATCGGAGCCGGCCTCAACCACTTCCCATTTGATCTTAACCCCTGTGGCATCAACGCACCTGCGGGTCGCCTCCGTTATTTCCGGGCCTATCCCGTCACCCGGGATGAGGGAAATTGTGTATGTCAATTAATTCTCCTTTTCAAATAAATTATAACATAGGCAAACAAAAGAGGATGTGGCGCCGAAATTGCTGGCAATTGACCATATGACTCTATTTGTTGGAAAATACCGCGTGGAATCCGCGAGATTAAAAGGATGGGATTATTCATCAAAAGGATATTATTCTGTTACCATTTGCACAGGAAACCGCAGGCATTATTTTGGGAAAATCGTGAACGGAAAAATGGGATTATCGGAAATGGGACAAATAATCCAAGATGAATGGCAAAAAACAGGGATAATCCGAAAAAACGTTAAATTGGATGAATTCGTTGTTATGCCGAATCATATTCACGGGATATTGGTTATTGAATCGATTGTGGTAGAGACGCCCCGACGGGGCGTCTCTACAAACGACCTACCCCGGTCTACAAACGACCTACCCCGGTCTACAAACGACCTACCCCCGTCCTCAAACAACCCTGTATTCCCACGCGACAATAACAATTGGGGTCCCAATACATTGGGTTCAATAATTAATCAGTTTAAATCCGTTTCAACCAAACGCATCCGGTTAATCGGACATGAATATTTTGAATGGCAACAGCGATATTATGATCAGATAATCTGGGATCAACAATCATTGGATCGAATACGAAAATATATAATCAATAATCCCGTAAATTGGCAGAAAGATCGCATGAATAAATTATAATCGTCAGCAGATCCTTGGCAGTTGCTCCCCTTCTAACATACCTAGAGGACGCAACGAACCCACTTTTGTTCTAATAAAGACACCGGAAAGACTTCTTTCCGCAGTACCTATAATAGTTGCGTTTTTTCCAAGACGGAGGCTTTTTATTGCTTTCAGTGCCTTGTTTTTGTACGACGGCCTTACAAAGGCAACAAATTTGCCCTCATTTGCCACATGCAAAGGATCAAGCCCCAGAAGAGAGCAGGCGGCCTTGACCTGCGGCAGGACGGGGATCTTTTCTTCGTCGATCACTATACTGACCTTGGAAGCTTCGGCTATCTCGTTCAAAGATGCGGCCAGGCCGCCCCTTGTAGGGTCCCGCAGAACGCGCACATCCTTGGAAAGGAAAGCTTCAACCATGCCGTTGAGACAGGCGCAGTCGCTTTTAAGGTCGCCCTTAAACCCAAAATCGTTCCTGGCGTTCATGATGGAGATCCCGTGGTCTGCGATGGTCCCGCTAAGTACGATCGCATCGCCCGGGGAGGCGTTCTTTGATGATACATCTATACCTTTTGGGATCTTTCCGATGCCGGCTGTGGTTATATAAATTTGAGGGGCCGGCTTTAACCCGCCTCTGCGGTCAACAACCTTTGTATCTCCCGTTACGATCAAAACCCCCGCTTCTTTTGCCGTTTTTGCCATTGAGGAAGCTATCCTTGCCAGCGCCTCCATTTCAAAACCCTCTTCTATTATGAAAGAGGCGGAAAGATAAAGGGGCGTTGCGCCTTTCATGGCAAGGTCATTGACAGTTCCGCACACCGACAGTTTTCCTATATCCCCTCCGGGGAAGAACACGGGCTCAACTACAAATGAATCCGTTGTAAAGGCCAGGTCCCCCTCGATACACGCCGAATCATCAAGGATATTTAGGATGGGATTGGAGAACCTGGAGATAAAAATATCTTTTATGATATTGCGTGCTTTATTTCCGCCGCTGCCGTGAGAGAGCTCAATTATTGCCATATTTGTAATAGGCCGAACAGGCCCCCTCGCTTGAGACCATGCACGGCCCCACAGGATATTCGGGAGTACATTTTTTGCCGAACAATTTGCATTCCGGCGGGGTTTTGGTCCCTTTCAGGATACTGCCGCAGGAACAGCCCGCGGGCTCCTTTGCGTTCTGTATGTTTACATCGAACTTTTTCAGAGCATCAAACTCCCTGTATTTGTCCCTAAAAACAAGGCCCGAGCCTTTTATCGTGCCGATGCCTCTCCAATTTGAATCCGAGGGTTCAAAGACCTCGTAGAGGACTTTGATTGCTGCAGGATTACCTTCGGGTCTTACGACGGATCTATATTGGATCTGTACGGGCACGCGGCTGCGTGCCACTATCAGCTTTACTATCATCCCTATCGCCTCCAGTATATCCTCCGCCTCAAATCCCGCGATTACCCCAGGGATCTTAAGAAAACTATAGGCATCCGCTCCGATTATAGCGCTAACATGACCGGGAAGAATAAATCCGTCAACCTTTATATCTTTTGCTTCGGTAATAGCCTTAAGCGCCGGGGGTATTAGCTTGAAGGCCGGAATGACCGAAAAGTTCTTCACCTTTTCTTTTTTTGCTTTAAGGACAGTTCCTGCTATGGCGGGAGAGGTCGTTTCAAATCCTACGCCGATAAATACGATCTCTTTGCCGGGTTCTTTCTTTGCAATATCAAGGCAATCCAGCGGGCTGTATACGACCCGGACATCGGAACCCTCGGCTTTTTCTTTCTCTAGAGAAGTCCTTGTCCCAGGCACTCTGATCATATCCCCGAAGGTGGTGATTATTGTCCCGGGCCTTCTGGCAAGCTCAATTGAGGCATCTATCTCTGCCTGGGGGGTCACGCAGACCGGGCAGCCCGGTCCGGAGATGAGCCTGATATTTGGCGGAAGCAGAGAGCGCAAGCCGTTTTTTGAGATCGCCACGGTATGGGTCCCGCACACCTCCATAAGTATGAGGCTGCGCTTACAATCCTTTAAAAAGTTTAAGAGTTTCTTTTGCGGCATGTTTGTCAACGGTTTGGATGGCAAACCCGGCGTGCACCAGCACATAATCCCCGGTCTTGACGCCGGGAAGCAGCTTTAAAGACACAGTTCTTTTGAGCCCGGAAAAGTTGACCTCCGAGGTGTCCCCGGAAATGGATTCAACTCTGCCCGGTATTGCCAAGCACATCTTTTGCGAACCTCGCCTGTCCCAGCGAGATGCCTCCGTCATTGGTCGGGACCTTTTCGTTGATATAGGTCTCAAGCCTCAGTTTCTTCAGCTCCCTGATGGTGGACTCAAGCAGCAGGTTGTTCTGGAACACGCCGCCTGACAGACACACCTTCTTTATCTTTGTCTCTTTCGAGATAGCTTTGCAGATCCTGCCGGTCGCTTTCGCTATAGTGTTGTGGAACTTATACGAGATAGACTCGGCAGGCACAAGCGCCTTTAGGTCCTCAACAATTCCTTTTATTATCGGTGCAGGGTCAAGCATGAGGGATTCGTCCAGCTCGAACTCGTAGGACTTGTAGCCTTTCCCCTGGGCGATCGATTCCAGTTCTATCGCTGCCTGGCCTTCGTAGGAAATGACCTGTCTAAGGCCTATGAGAGCGGCTACCGCATCAAAAAAACGCCCCATGCTGGAGGTCATCGGGGAATTTGTCCCCGACTTGAGCATCTTTTTAAGAAGCTTGAACTGGGACCTGTGAGTCTTTACGAAATCGATCTTCAATTTTTCCGCCTCATCACCATAGGCGTCATAAAGGTAGGAAAAAGCCATTCTGTAAGGCTCTTTGACCGCGGCATCCCCGCCCGGCATGGCGGCATATTTCAAGTGGGCCTTTCTTTCAAAAATCCCCGGCCTGCCGGAAAAGAACTCTCCTCCCCAAACAGCGCCGTCGCTGCCGTACCCGGTCCCGTCATAAGCCACTCCAATTACATCGCAGTTGATATTGTGCTCTGCCATTACGGAAGAAATATGAGCCTGGTGGTGCTGAACAGGGATCATTTTAAGCCCCTTAATGGAGGCGGCCAGCCTTGTAGAAAGATAGTCCGGGTGCAGGTCGTGCGCGACGGCCTTTGGCTGGACGCGGAACAATCCCTGATATCTTGAGATCGCTTCCTTCAAAAATTCAAGCGTTTCGGAATTGTTAAGGTCACCTATGTACTGGGAAGGATAAGCCGCCCTTCCCCTGGTCATTGTAAAAGTGTTTTTAAGTTCCGCGCCCAGGGCCAGTATCTCCGGGAACGGTTCGTTTGAGATCCTTATCGGGTCGGGGCTGTACCCGCGCGAGCGCCTTAACATGGTCGGCTTGTTCTTGAGGACCCTGACTATAGAGTCATCGCACCTGTTCCAGATCTTTCTGTCGTAGATCAGCAGGTAATCGGCAAGTTTTCTTAATTTTAGGGGGGCTTTTTCGTCATCTTTAACTATGGGCTCGCCGCTGATATTGCCCGAGGTCATGATGAGATTGACAAAATTGTCTTTGAGAATAAGGAATTGGACCGGGTTATACGGAAGCATCACTCCTATCGAAGAATTCCCGGGAGCGATCGACTCCGGGATAAGGGCTCCCTTGCGTTTTTTTAGCAGAACTATCGGCCTGGCGGCTGATTGAAGCAGTTCGGACTCCTTGTCGCTTACCTTTGCGTAGGACTTGACCTCCCTGAGGCTGTAGGACATTACGGCAAATGGTTTGTCCGGCCTGGCTTTTCTTCTCCTCAGCTCTGCTATTGCCTCAGGGTTTGAAGCATCGCAGGCAAGATTGTAGCCGCCAAGGCTCTTGATAGCCACTATTTTGCCCTCTTTGAGCAGCTGTACCGTTTTAAGAATGGGATCAAGGGTCTCTATCCTCCGTCCGTAATTGTCGTAGAGGAAGATATGGGGTCCGCAGTCCTCGCAGGCGTTTGGTTCGGCATGAAAGCGCCTGTTCTCGGGATCGCTGTATTCAAATTCGCACAGGCTGCACATATGAAACGGCTGCATCGTTGTCTTGGCTCTGTCGTAAGGGATGTCCCTCATTATGGTGAACCTTGGGCCGCAGTTGGTGCAGTTGATAAAAGGATAGCCAAACCTTCTGTCCTTTGGATTGAACAGCTCCTTTTCGCATTCTTTACAGGTGGCAATATCAGGGGACACAAGAACGGTCTTTTCTCCGGCTTGGGCAGAGGGAAGGATGCGGAAGGACATATAGCCGATAGCCGGAAGAACGGAGGATTCTATTTTAGATATCCTGGCCTGGGGCGGTTGTTTTTGCTTTAAATACTGCAAAAATTTGTCGATAAGGGCTTCACTTCCCTCAACTTCAACAATTACCCCATCTGGAGAGTTAAGAACGGTCCCGGCAAGTCCAAATTTTTTGGCTAGATTGTAAACAGTGGGGCGGAATCCAACTCCCTGGACCCTTCCTTTGAACACGAATTTCTTTCTTATGACCGCACTCATGGCGTATTTACTCCTTTTCCCTAACAGTTTGAGGTTTATGCCTTCAACCGGGGCCCTCTTTAAGCAGATAAGACAGAGGGATTTGCAGAATTATTGAAATTATTCTATCATGCGGAAAGAGGCACTGTCAAGATTTATTTTTGGCGTAATTTAGGGAAAATGCTTGAGACAGCCGCACTAAAAACCAGGCCGATAGTTCTAAGAATAATCATTACATCCCCGGACAAACTGGGGTGACCAAAGTATTCCAAATCGTAAGCCAACTTTTTGGGCAGTAAAGAACAATATTGACTCCTGGCGGTAGAAATATCATCTGTCATTAGCTCTTCTTCTCTTGAATACTTGATTGATGCGGGGCTGGTTATTCCCGGCTTAAATGACAGCAATGCTTTTTCTTCTTTTTTGTATAGCGCAATATATTCTTTTGGCTTCGGACGCGGTCCCACAAGGCTCATATCCCCTTTTACAACATTAATAAGCTGAGGAAGTTCATCCAATTTGGTTTTTCGCAGATACTTGCCGACGCGCGTTATCCTCGGATCTTTATTTAGAGTGATTATTCCGTGAGTTTCTGATCCGCTCCCCATGGTCCTAAACTTAAATATGATGAACGGCTTCATGTCCTTTCCAAGCCGCTCCTGCTTAAAAATAGCCGGACCTTTTGAGCCCAGTTTTATCAGGAGACCTGTAAATACCAATAGCGGCAAAAGGAGAATTAGCGCAATTACGGAGAAAAACAGATCAAAGAGCCTTTTTGTGAAGCTATAATACATAACGGCTGTAATCCGGGATCATTTGTGCAAGCAATTTCTTAACCTCTTCTCCATTCCCGGATTCGGAAAGCAACTCCAGCTTGTTGAGATAAGAGAACAAGGCCTCGGGAGAAAGGGCCCTTTTTTCTTCGGAAATAAAGATCCTCTCGTGTTGGCTGGCCTTTCCTTTTTCTTCCGCGTCGAGGTATTCTTCGTATAATTTTTCTCCAGGACGCACTCCTGTTATCACTATCGGGATATCAATGTCCGGCTCCAGACCGTGCAGTCTTATCAGTTCTTTGGCAAACTCCAGGACTTTTACTGGTTTTCCCATGTCCAGCACAAAGATCTCGCCGCTTTCGCCTATAGCGGAGGCCTGCATTACCAAAAGTGCGGCTTCGGTAATGCTCATCAGATACCTGGTCATGTCGGGATGCGTAATGGTGACGGCCTTTTTTTCGCTTATCTGCTTGTTGAACAGGGCGAACATGTTCCCTCTGCTCTCAAGGACATTTCCAAACCTAACGGCCACGAACTCGGTCTTGCCTTTGTTGTTAAGGTCCGTAATTATCATTTCGGCCGCTCTTTTTGTGGCTCCCATTACAGAAGACGGCTTAACCGCTTTATCAGTTGATATCATCACGAATTTTTTGCAATCGTAGCCGAAAGCTGCTCCCGCAACGACCCTGGTCCCGACAATGTTCGTCTTTACGGCTTCTTCGGGGAATTTCTCCATTATGGGCACATGTTTGTAGGCAGCGGCATGGAAAACTATGTGAGGTCTGTGAAGGTCAAATATCCTCTCGATCTTTGCCCTGTCCCTGATATCACAAACAAAGAACTCTATTGCGCTGTGAGGAAAGGCTTCCCTGAGTTCAATATCAAGGTCCGAGGTCCTGGTTTCGTCCTGGTCCAGCAGCAGGAGTTTTTCTGGCCCGAACTTGAGAAGCTGTCTGCAGAGTTCACTTCCGATCGAGCCCGCGGCTCCCGTTACAAGCACAGACTTTCCCTTAAGCGATTCTTTTATCTTTAAGCTGTCAATAGTGACCTCGGACCTCCCCAGGATGTCGCCGGCACTTATTTCCCTAACATCGTTCAATCCGATGCTTCCTGTCAGCAGCTTTGCCACGGGAGGAAGGACCTTTATCTTGGTCAGTCCGGCTTCGCGGCAGAGCCGCACGATGCTGCGGACCAGATCGCTCTTGGCGGACGGAGCGGCCAAAAGGACCAGTTCGATATTGAAGTGCCTTACTATGAAAGGGATCTCGTTTATAGGCCCCAGAACTTTGATGCCGTGGATAGAGATCCCGGCTTTTGAAGGGTCATCATCTACAAAGCCGACCGGCAGGTAATCAGAATATTTGGCCTCAAGGATATTGCGCAGCAACTGCTCTCCGGCATCTCCGGCCCCGACCAAAAGGGTCCTTTCTCCTTTGCAGGAGGGCTTTTGCGTTATAAAGAAGAAGATCCTTTCCGATGACCGGAAAGCTGTTATGAACAGGACGGACAGCATGAGGTCGATAATGAATATGGACAGCGGCAATCCGGGGGATATTCCAGATATCCCCGTGATAAGAAAAAACGATCCAAGCGCAATGAAGGATGCGATCATTGCCTTAAAGACAGAAATTAGCTCCGGGATGCCGACATATCTCCAGCTAAGGTTGTACAGCCCGAAAAGATGCAGGAAGAACAGCTTGATCATGAGAAAAACAGGCAAATAAAAGACTATCAGGGAATATAATTGCAGAGGAACGGCCCAGTCAAACCTTAAAAGGAAAGACAGGAAATATGAAAAAGAAATCAAAAACAAATCCCCGGTAAAAAGCAGCAAAGCCCTCAACCTGGATGTTTTTGTAAATATTTTCTTAATCAATTTTTTTACCAGCATCTATTCTTTCATACGGCAAAGCAACTGTCAAAATCATTTGCTTATTAAAGAGCATATGGCAGAGTCAACAGCGCAGGTGCATTTTTTTCTGGAATAATTTGTTTCTGCAAACCGTCTGCTGTTCAAGCCGCAGGACAAGCGCTTTTCCTTGTCGTTTAGCAGCGAAACAACAGCCTCTTTAAACGCAGTGGCGTCCCCTGCCGGGACCCAAACTCCGCAACCGTTAACCTCAATAATATTTTTTGCGTCACTGGTTATTGGCGTGGAAGCAATGACCGGCTTTCCTGCGGCGAGCAGCATGGCCAGCTTCCCAGGAACAGTAGGTGTTGTTAAAAGCCTGGATAAGCTTATTAAGCAGATATCAGAGCAATAAAGCAGCCTGACATAAGAAGAGTGGTCAAGCAACGGCAGAAAAACAATATTCGAAAGGTTTTTTGAAGCGGCAGTATGTTTTATGTAAGAGCTCTTAATGCCGTCCCCGGCAATAACAAATTTAACATCCGGCCGATCTTTGAACAATTCCGCACAATGGATTATGTTTTCTATTTCCTGTGCTGGGCCTATAACTCCGGCAAAGGAGACAACAAAAGTTTCCGGGGAAAGGCCAAACTCTCTTTTTAAACGGCCAACATCTCCGCAGAAAGGTTTTATTTCTTTAGTGTCGACCCAGTTCGGTACAATGTTTATTTTGTCTTCCGCGATCCCGGTGTCGGTTAGCCATTTGACATGTCCTTGCGAATGCACTATCAATAATGCCGAACTCCGGTAGACATAATGCTCGAGAGCTCTAGAAATACCTGTTGATATCTTGTTCTTAAGATATCCCAAATCTATGGCGACCTGTGGATATAAGTCCTGTACAAATACTGCCACAGGGAATCTTCTTATTCGGCTGCATAAGCAGATAAAAAAAGCAGTGACCAAGGGAGGCGAACTGACAAGGACAGCATCTGCTTTTGAAGAAAACAACACCGCAAACATGTAGAATATCGACTTGATTAATTGTTCGATGAGCCGGAGTAAGATACCGGAGCGGGGGAGCTTCGGAGCAGGGAATCTCAGCAGTTTGAACGAGCCTCGACAGGAGAACTGATCGCTGTTGGGGGCAACATTGTATCTTGGTGTTTCTGTTATTACTGTTATACTGTGTCCTAAATCGGCAAGGTCACAGGCCAATTCAGAGTAAAGCCTGGATATCGATGTGGTTTCTGGCGGGAAATACTCTGAAAAGAACAGGATGTTCATTTTTTCCAGACAACACGATTTGCATAATCCAAATAACTTAGGATGATTTTTGCAACTTTTTCGGAAACATTTGGGATGTTGTAGTCATTTACCGGCCGCAGGTTTTTGGGGGGTTGTACGGCAAGGATGTCAAGCCCTTGCATTACCCTTTCAGGATTAAGCCCTGTCAGCATTACTGTCCCCTCCTCCATGCCTTCAGGTCTTTCAAAGGCCTCTCTAAGATTAAGTGCCGGTATATTAAGGATCGATGCCTCTTCATTTATTGTCCCGCTATCGGATAATATGGCCCTGGCATTAATCTGGAGCTTAACATAATCGAACAGGCCAAAAGGCTTTGAAAAGACCACATTTTCGTCCATTTCAATCCTCTTTTCATCAAGTCTTTTCCTTGTGCGGGGATGTGTGGTCACAACGACAGGCATTTTGAAGGCTTTAGATATTATGTTCAGTATGTCAGAAAACGCTGCCAGCCGGGCCTCATTGTCCACATTTTCCTCCCTGTGAAAGCTAATCAAAAAGTACCCTTTTTCTTTAAGAGACAGTCTTTCCAGGACATCAGAGCCTTGGATCTTGTCAGAGTAGAAAGACAAAACCTCGAACATAGGACTGCCGGTCTTTATTATCCTGTCAGCCGGAAAACCCTCGGCAAGAAGATATTCTCTTGCGATCGAGCTATAAGGCATATTGATATCGCTGATATGATCTACGATCTTTCTGTTTATTTCTTCAGGCACCCTTTGGTCAAAACATCTGTTGCCGGCTTCCATGTGAAATACCGGGACTTTTCTTCTTTTTGCAGGTATGGCGCACAGGCAGCTGTTGGTGTCCCCTAATATTAGTAAAGCATCCGGCTTTTCTTTTTCTAATAGAGAATCGGTTGTGGTTATTATATTGCCTATTGTTTGCCCCGGAGTTTCCCCTGCGGCAGACAAAGATGTGTCGGGCGGCCTTAATCCCAGCTCTTTGAAGAAGATCTCGTTCAATTCAAAATCGTAATTTTGTCCGGTATGAACCAAGACATGGTCAAAATATTTATCCAGGCAGGGCATCACCCTTGAAAGCTTGATGATCTCCGGCCTAGTTCCCATCACGGTCATCACCTTGATCTTTTTCACTTTTGTCCTCCTATATAGACCGGTTCCGGATATGTGTCAGCTGACCTCTCCCTGTAGATCTCGCCGGACCAAAACAAGGTTAACAATTCGTCGTTTCCAGTATTGGTAAGGCTGTGTGTGTGCAGGGTGGGGATGTCAACAAAGCACGGGGCTCTTCCGTCCACTTCAAAGGTCCTAACTTCGGATGAGAGCAGTTTTCTTATGGCAATGGCGGCTTTGCCCCGCAAAACAATGAACCTTTCAAAGTTAGAAAAGTGGTAATGATTGCCTCTTGTGATCCCGGGTTTTGTTGAGGAAATAAAGCTTTTTCCGGGAGTTTTTACTCTTATTGTTTCAAAAAGCCCCCCCCGGTCGTCAGTAATGACATTTAGTCTGACAGGATAATGCTCGGGGTATAAGTATGACCTGTAAGTATTGAACAGCTGCAAATGTATCTTTTTCCTAAGGTCCGGGATCAGGTTGTTCTTGTAATCCAGATCAATCTGTTTCATTTCATTTAACAGTTCGCTTACTTTCTCGGAATTTCCGTGGAGCCTGAATTCCCCGCCTTTCTTTTCCGAGATGAACTCAAAAATCTTTTCGGCAAGCGCCTGGGCATGCAAAAGCTCGATCTCGTTGTCCTCTATTATTGAAGGCGGCTCTCCTTTAGCGATCTGGTAACAGAATGTGTGCACGACACCGTTATAAAAAGGCTTCCCATTTTCCCCAAAAATATTAGGGAGTATTAAATTTGTGAACAGAGCGCCGGATTTTTTTGCCCAGTCAGAAAGTCTGCGGGAGCATTCTAGTTTTGAATTGCCGTACGATGTGCCCCTGGATATGTGAGTTGAGGAAGAGAAAATAATGTGAGGCCGGTTCCCGGTCTTTTCGCAGGCATCGATAAGGGCTTGTGTTATGCCTACATTAGTATCAAAAAGAACCTTGTCATCTCCCCGGTTCATACCCGCAAAATGTACGATGGTATCGCATTTTGAAACGAAATCTGCTAAAGCTTCCACGGAAGAAAAAGTTTCTCTGTCGGCCCCGATCACCTGTATTTGAGAAAAATGCAGGAGGTAAACATTAAGATGCCAGCCAAGAAGCCCTTTGTGACCTGTTATCCCGATAGTTGTCAATTTTATTTCCCCGGGCGGGCGTCCTCAAGTTCTTTTTTTATTTCTGGTAATGTAAGCAGCAATCCCTCGGTTTCCTCGATACTTAGCCGTGATGTGTTCTGGGAGGTGTAATCCTTAAGCTCTTCAAAATGGTTCCCTTTTGATACATATTTTTCGTAATTGAGGTCTCTTTTGTCTATTTGCACGCGGAAGTAACTGCCCATATCTTCGGAGTGTCTGAGTTCTTCGTGTGTGGCCAGGGTTTCATGCATTTTTTCTCCATGCCGTATGCCTATTATCTTTACAGGGACATTTGATTTAAAAATATTCTTTAATGCCTGGGCAAGATCCTGCATGGTACAGGCCGGAGCCTTTTTTACAAAAAGATTGCCCTGTCTTGCATGCCTAAAGGCAAATAGCACAAGCTCAATAGCATCTCTAAGCGTCAGCATGAACCTTGTCATGCCGGGATTGGTCAGAGTGATAGGGTGGGTGTTTTTTATCTGCTCAATAAATAGAGGGATGACCGAGCCTCTGGAATACATGACATTCCCATACCTCACGCAGGAAATACTGGTAATCTTTTCGTCAATATGGCGGCAGGCGGCTTGGGCAACTTTTTCCATAAGGGCTTTTGTCATTCCCATGGTGTTTATGGGGTACACTGCTTTGTCAGTGCTCAAACAGACCACCTTTGAGACCTTGTGAGAAATAGCGCTTTCAAGGACATTATTGCTTCCCAGGATATTGGTCATTACCGCCTGGACAGGGAAGAATTCGCATGAAGGAACCTGCTTAAGAGCGGCCGCGTGAAAAACAATATCAACATCTTTCATCGCGTCGTCAACGCTCTTTCTGTCCCTAGTGTCCCCTATATAGAATTGGACCCTAAAATTGTTAAGCCTTTTCCGCATCAGTTCCTGTTTTAATTCGTCCCTGCTGAAGATCCTGATCTCTTTGCAGCCTTCATTGATCAGTCTTTCCAGTACCGCATTTCCAAAAGACCCGGTCCCCCCGGTAATAAGAACTGTTTTTCCTCTCAACATGAATAATTCTCCTATAGGAAATGGCCAAGTGAATTATAGCAAAGCGATGGCAGATTAACAAACAATTTTCCAGCTGACGGCCTATTTGAAAATATCAAAGTATATGCCGACCAGCTTTTTCCCCTCGAGTTCCCAATTATACTTTTCCCTGGCCGCTTTTTTGCCAAGCTCTCCCATGCGATGAGCAGCTTGCGGATGGTCAAGCAAATAGGTTATCTCTTTTGCAATATCCTTTGGGTCCAGAGGATCTGCACAGAGCCCGTATCCGTTTTTTTCAACAAAATCGATCCAGAGCGGAAAGTTGGAGACCACCATAGGCAACCCGGCAGCCATGTATTCGTACATTTTGTTAGAGCCCATATGCAGGTTCATTGGCAATGGGGGAGGGCAGCAAAGAGCGATATCTGCCGTTAACAGGTACTTTGCCACCTGCTCGTGAGGCAGCCAGTCTATCAGCTCGACACGGTCCTTTATATCGGGATCTTCCGGGATGATGAACTCCCCGCCACCCAGAGGCTTCCCAATCAGCTTAAGTTTGAGGTCTTTCTTGGCATCAATATAACACAAAGATCTCAGCAACATTTGTCCCCCATAGATATCATCCAGAGACCCGGCATAGATTGCGATCTTTGTACTGCCGGTGCGGTCGGGTGCTGTAGCATCAGCCAAATAATCAAGTCTAGGATAGTTTGAGATGACAAAGGTTTTATCGGTCGGATACCTTTTTTTTGCTACTTCAGTGGTCACGATTATCCGGTCGAAAAATGCCACCATTAATTTTTCCGCAAGGAGATAGATCCAGGAGAATATTTTTTGAGCCCGAGGAGGAAGGCGTTTAATGACCGAACTTCTTATCAGCACATCCGAATAGAGCTCGTGGATGTCGATTATTACGGGTTTCATTTTGAGTGTTTTAAGCAAAACCATCCAGGGCATTAATTCCGGGTCATGGAAATGATAGGAATCAAAATCATGGCGGAAAGCGCGTTTAAGAGCGAACCACCCCCAGAACAGTTTTCTTAAAAGCCGGCTAGAGGTTTTTGGGATGGATAATATTTTGACCCCGCTTACCGTCTCGTCTTTATCGTGTTGAGCGATCAGGCTGACATCAAAGCCGGCATCTGCCAGAGTGCGGGCCTGCTTATGGAACACCCTTCTGTCAAAAACAGGATGTGCGGTAGTAAGAATGCAGATCCTTTTTGCTTTATCTTTGTTCGGCATTTTTGGCCAGTTCCTTTTCTTTAAGGGTCTTACTTCTTTCGTACATGCCGCAGATCACGCCAGAAACTACAAATAGGAATCTGTTGTCATTGATGTCTCCCGAGAACATGGCGTTTGCCAGCCAGTATACAAGACCAACAAAAAGCGTAATGCTAATAGAATAATCTATTTTTGAAGCGGCCGCTTTTATATTGGCCAGCGAAGCCCTAAAAACCGAATATAGGAAAGCGATGAACGCAAGAAGAGCAAAGATCCCAAGTTCGGCCCCGAGCTCAAAAAAGACATTGTGCGGATACAAAACCCTTGCCGAATCCTCGAGGTTGTAGTATGCTCCGAACCCGCCAAGACCCGAGCCCGTGAAAAACTCGGGGAAAGACCCCATTATCTCAAAGGCCTTAGTATAATAGTCTATTCTGGTTACCGTGGAAGTGTCTTCCAGCCTGTAAAGTGCTGAACTTCTTTCAAGAATGCCCACAAAGTATTCTTGATTTGAGAGTAGAGCAGTAATGGCTACCACAAAGAAGATCAGGATAAGAGGGGCCAGATTAACTGCCAGTTGTTTTGCATGAACAGCGCGATATCTTTGAGCTGCGAACGAAGATGCCAGACCAAGCAAAAGACCAACTATGGGGCCTCTTCCGCCAGTCAGCAGCATGGCCAGCGCCATTATTGAGCCGATAATAAAGCAAGCGGCTTTTCCGGCAAAGGAGCGGTATTGCCAGAAAAAATAGAAGATCATTGTTATGGCAGAAAAACCGGCCAACCTTCCAAATGCTATATAGTTGGCCCCGAGTGCCGAATATGATCTGTGGACTCCAGGCGAGATCCCAGAGAAATATAGATCAAGCAGCATCAAAACCGCAACAACAATAAGCATATTAAAAAATAACGCAAGCCCCTCTTCTTTGTTGAAAATAGCCGCGGAGAGAAAAAAACATGGGGCTGTTATGAAGAATAGTTTTACGAGCTTGTTCCCTCCATAGATAAGCATAGGAGTGTACATAAGGCTTATAGCAGCTATCAAAAGAATGAGAAGAATCGGGGCAGAAGCCTCTTTTGTGAACCTTAGTGGCTCTCTGTTTTTGTAGAATCTTGCCAGAACAGACAGTGTTGTGACCGCAGCAAGTATAAGGGAGATATCCAAAACGCTGTTTATCTGCTGAAGCCTTTGGTCGGTTTTGTATGAGCCGGAGGCAAGAAATAGCGCAAAGGACACCTCAGGATACTTTAGGCATAAATACAGAACAGGCGGTATAAAAAAGAACAACAATGCGGTTTGCACCGACGGCTGGGATTCGATCGACAAATAAGCAAGCAAGGCAGTAAGCCCGGCAAAAAAGGTCAAAAGCAAAGGAGCCGTAGGCCTGCTATTGATCCCTATCATTTTTTATCCCTGGCCAACAGCGAAACCGATATTATTGATAACGCTCCCAATAAAGAAAGCGAGAACGAAAAATTGAGCAAGATCAGAAGATAGGTCTTTGTGAACATGGAAATCGCAGAAAAAAGCGCCAGGCATAACAAAATATTGACAGTGTTGACAGCATTAACGCACAAAGCATCAATAAAACTTCTCAAAGAAGCAAATACAGAATAACCAAAGCCCGAGACCAGAGCCGCTAAAACTGCCAGATAAAGGTCAGGAATATCATTTCCCATGTAGTGCCGCAAAGCGATCTTGCCGAACAAGAGATAGCCAGCCAAAAGTATCGCGCTTACGCATAAAGAAAGCAGGATCATCTTCCCGGAGTACTTTTTTAGCAGGTCCTTTTGCCCGCCTGCGAACAATCTGCTTGCGATCGGCAAAAAAACGAGGCCGATAGGACTGAATATTTGGCCGACCGCGTTTATTATGGAGACTCCAAAGGCTATGTAGCCGGCTTTTTCTATCCCCAGGTTATGCAGAGCGATAAGTGCCGGCAGAGAAAGCATGGCTGCCATTCCCAATTCCCCCGGGACCCTTTGCGTGCCAAAAACAAGAAGGGCTTTTGTTGAAGTTATAAGCCCGGAAAAGTCCGATCCCGACCCCGCTAGAATAAAGAAAATATAGAGAACAGAAAATAGTATGCCTGCCAGACCGTTGAACATAAGAATGTCCGCAAGACTATTATTCATAAAGAATGAGGCCAGAGGTATTATGCCCATATTAATGATCGCAATGAAATTTGCCTTAAAAAACGAGATCTTTCCCCTATAATAGGCGTAACAAAGAGCTGTTAAAGCATTGCCTAACAATATCAGGCTTATTGGTACCGACAACCCCGAATATTTTTGATCCCCGAACATAAGACCGGCAAAGCTATGCGGCAGAAAAGAGGCCGCAGAAACAAATGCCGCAGAGACGATCAAGACTATTATAAGTGCGGACAAGAAATATGAGCCCGATCTGTCTTCCTTGCTGCTGACAGCTTCATGGGCTATATACCTTGGGACCCCAACTCCCAGGCCAAGCAGAATCAAGGGCTGAAGCAGGGCAATCACCCTTCTGGATATAGCATATTCCGAAAACCCCGTATCACCCAAAATAAGTATGGCCAGCTTATAACAAGCAAAGATGCTAAGCAGGACAAAGGCTTGGGAAAGACCGGTGGTAGCCAGATCTTTTTTCATTCGATTAGATTATACACAAAAAAGCCAGGTACCGCAAAAACTCATCGCTCAAATAATTTTCAGGATTAGGGTTAGTATCTTTTTTGTCTCACTATTTCCCATTAGCGGCTCGATCGGCAAACTTAAGACTTCTTCACAGGCCCTTTCCGCCTCCTCAAGAGCCCCATGAAGAATGCTTCTGCCGGCAAAGACCTTCATTTTGTGCAGAGCCACGGGATAATAGACCATTGTGGATATGCCGTTCTCTCTTAGCCTCTCCTGCACCTGCTGCCTTTTTCCGTTCGGGACTCTTACCGTGTATTGATGGTAAACATGTTTGATGTTCTCTATTTCTTTTGGGATCACTACAGGGTCTTGTCCGGCAAGGCCTGTATTATACACAGATGCAAGGGCCCTTCTTTTGTCATTGAATTCGTCGATATACTTGAACTTTGCAAGTAATATGGCAGCTTGCAAGGTGTCAAGCCTGGCGTTGTAGCCTATGTGATCGACATTGTATTTGTCTTTTCCCCCGTGCTTTAGAAGCCGCCGCACCAGTTCGGCAAGGCCGCTGTCATTGGTGGATACCATCCCGCCGTCCCCAAAGCCGCCCAGGTTCTTTGACGGGAAAAAGCTCAGAGCCCCGGCATCTCCGATGGAGCCGGCTTTTTTTCCTCCGTATTCCGCGCCAAACGCCTGTGCAGCGTCCTCAAGAACAAAAAGACCGTATTTTTTTGCGATCTCCTGTATTCTGTCCATCTTGCACGGTTGGCCGTAAAGGTGAACAGGGATTATGCCTGCTACATTTGATGATGCGCAATTAAGATATTCCTCGATCTTTTTTGTGTCGATATTGAACGTGTCCGGCTCTATATCAACAAAAACAGGCGTTGCCCCTGATCTAAGAATGGCGTCTCCCGTAGCGGTAAAAGTAAAGGGAGTAGTAATTATCTCATCTCTTTTATCAAAATACTCTTTATTCTTTCTGATCAAGGCAAAAGCCCGCAGGCACAATACCAGGGCGTCAGTTCCGCTTGAAGTTCCAATGCAGTGTTTAACCCCAAGATAAGAAGAGATGCGGTCTTCCAGTTCTTTAACCTGCGGGCCAAGTATCCATTTTTGTTCTTTCAGGCAGTCGGCGACAGCAAGGTCTATGTCCCTTTTCATATATTCATACTGAGCCGGCAGATCAAGCATCTCTATTTGTTTCATCAATTCTCCTTAACGGGCTTGAGCATGCCGCATGTGAACATATATTCATTTTTGCAGGCGGGGCAGACAGCTCTTTGGTCCTTGTCAAAGTCCTTGAGAGTAACACCGCATTTGCATACCCAGCCGATCTGTTTGGCCGGAACTCCCGCGACAAGCCCGTGATCAGGAACATCTTTTGTGACAACAGCCCCTGCGGCTACAAGAGCGTACCTTCCCACAGTATGCCCGCAGATCACGGTCGCATTTGCTCCTATGGTTGCCCCCTTTTTAACAAGCGTATTTCTGAACTCGTCTTTTCTCTCGATAAAAGCCCTGGGATTAATAACATTTGTAAAGACCATTGAGGGGGCACAAAAAACATCGTCTTCAAGCTCAACATCCTTGTATATGCTTACATTGTTCTGCACCTTAACGCGGTTGCCGATCTTTACACCGGGTCCGGCCATCACGTTCTGCCCAAGGACGCAGTTCTCGCCTATGACGGTGCCTGAAAGAATATGCGAAAAATGCCAGATCTTTGTTCCTTTCCCTATCTTGACATCTTTGTCAATGTAAACGCTGTCATGCGCAAAATAATCTTTGGCCATGGTCAGACCTCCTTTTCATGCTCATTAAGCGACCTATGAGCCGATTCTATGACCTTAAGCACCCTGAGCCCTTCGGAGCCGTCGGTCAGCGGCGGCTTTCTGTCTTTAAGGCGCTCGAGAAAATGAGTTAACTCGAGCTTTAACGGTTCCCCTTCTTCCAAAGCAACTTTTTCAAAATCGGCCTTGTGGGCTATAGGTTCTTTCCCGTTAGCCCATTCAATGGTGTGCCGGTAGATCTTAAGCTTGTCCGCTGCAAGGTCGTCAAATACAGCCATTGCCCGGGAGCCAACTATCACAAGTTTTTGTTCTTTGAAAGGATGAAGCCAGCTTACAAAAACATGGGACCTTATCCCCTCCTTAAAAGACATGGAAGTAAGGGTCGTGTCGTAGATGCCGCGGTTGAGATAGTCCCCTCCGGAAGCGCTGATTTCTAACGGTTCTTCCCCCACAATGGAAAGGATAACCGAAATGTCGTGCGGCGCAAAACTCAGAAGTATATCCTCCTCGGTCCTTAATTTCCCTATATTGAGCCGGTTGGAATAAATATATTGGATCTTGCCCATTTGGCCGCCCTGGATCAGCTCCTTTAATTTTTTTACAGCGGGATGGTATTGGAGTATGTGTCCGACCATCAGGACCTTTTTGTTCCTGCGGGCCAGTTCCACCAGTTCGCGGCCTTCCAAGGCTTTTAGCGCCAGAGGTTTTTCAACATAAACATCTTTACCTTGCTCAAGGGCCATTTTTGTAAGTTCGTAGTGCTTGGCCGTGGGCGCCGCTATTACTACGGCGGATATGTTTTTTGATCCCAGCAGCGCTTTTAAAGAGCTGCAGCATTCGATGTCGGGATATTCCCGCTTGTATCTGGAAAGGACGTCCTTATCGGTTTCGCACAGAGCGGAAAGTTGGAGACCACCATAGGCAACCCGGCAGCCATGTATTCGTACATTTTGTTAGAGCCCATATGCAGGTTCATTGGCAATGGGGGAGGGCAGCAAAGAGCGATATCTGCCGTTAACAGGTACTTTGCCACCTGCTCGTGAGGCAGCCAGTCTATCAGCTCGACACGGTCCTTTATATCGGGATCTTCCGGGATGATGAACTCCCCGCCACCCAGAGGCTTCCCAATCAGCTTAAGTTTGAGGTCTTTCTTGGCATCAATATAACACAAAGATCTCAGCAACATTTGTCCCCCATAGATATCATCCAGAGACCCGGCATAGATTGCGATCTTTGTACTGCCGGTGCGGTCGGGTGCTGTAGCATCAGCCAAATAATCAAGTCTAGGATAGTTTGAGATGACAAAGGTTTTATCGGTCGGATACCTTTTTTTTGCTACTTCAGTGGTCACGATTATCCGGTCGAAAAATGCCACCATTAATTTTTCCGCAAGGAGATAGATCCAGGAGAATATTTTTTGAGCCCGAGGAGGAAGGCGTTTAATGACCGAACTTCTTATCAGCACATCCGAATAGAGCTCGTGGATGTCGATTATTACGGGTTTCATTTTGAGTGTTTTAAGCAAAACCATCCAGGGCATTAATTCCGGGTCATGGAAATGATAGGAATCAAAATCATGGCGGAAAGCGCGTTTAAGAGCGAACCACCCCCAGAACAGTTTTCTTAAAAGCCGGCTAGAGGTTTTTGGGATGGATAATATTTTGACCCCGCTTACCGTCTCGTCTTTATCGTGTTGAGCGATCAGGCTGACATCAAAGCCGGCATCTGCCAGAGTGCGGGCCTGCTTATGGAACACCCTTCTGTCAAAAACAGGATGTGCGGTAGTTATGATACAGACTTTGTGCGCTTCTTCATTAAGCATAATTAAATTGAATTTGCCCCCATGATATTCCTATAGATCTTGGTTACTCTATCTTTATTTGTTTTTTCGGAAAAGTACTCGATAATGGTTTGTCTGCCATTTTTTCCCATCAATTTTCTGCTCTCCTCGTTTTCTAACAGCGTTTTGACAGCGCCGGCCAAAATTTCAGGATTTTCTTTTTCCACCAGAAGCCCATTATAACCGTTCTTGATTATTTCGGGAATTCCCCCCACATTTGAGGCAACGGCAGGCTTTTCACAGGCAAGGGCCTCTGCCACAACCGTGGAAAGGCTTTCGCTATGGCTTGGCAGGACAAAGATATCCGATGACGAATAAAACTTCGGCAGTTCATCATGTTTTTGATTCCCCCAAAAAAATACTTTGTTCTCCAAGCCGCGGCTCTTAACCAAGGTTTTTAAGGAAGATTCTTCAATTCCAAATCCAACCACAAACAAAAATATGTCATTAAACTCCCGGTTTAGGGTGCAGAAAGCCTCAATAAGCTCGTATACTCCTTTGGGTTTGATCAAATGTCCGACAAACAAAATAACCCTGTCTTTAGGCTTGATATTTACAGAATTTCGCAAAGCGTTTCCTTTATCGGGGACATAGCGGAACTTCTCCGTGTCAATACCGTTGCGCACCACAACTAAGCTCTTTATATTATTTGCAATATGTCTGGCATTTGATGCAAGGGATTGACTGATCGAAATTACAACATCACAACAATTAAGTGCAATTTTTGTGGTAGCAAATGAAATCTTGTTGTAATAAGGATAAGAGTTGATATCTGAGCCGAGTAAAGTACAAACGAGAGGAATTTTAAATATCATTTTAATAAAACATCCCAATAAACCCGCAGGAGTTACCTCGTGGGCATGGATTATTAGCGGATCAAATGATTTGATAGCTTTTCTTATGGTAAAAAAGCAGAAAATATACATGCTCATGGCCGAAAGTGCATGAAAATGTTTTCCGGGAAAGCGCAAATATCTGGGATAATATACTGAAATGCCGTCAATTGTATCTTGGGGTTTTATCTTTGAATAAGCAGCCCATTTCTTCTTTATCAAATTTAAGGGGAAAGGACAAAACGGTCTTGGGGATATCACAACAAAATCGAAATTTTCTTTGTCTTTTATGTTTTTTATCTGCTCATGGATAAATATGCCAAATGCAGGATCAGTTTGATCCGGATATAAAGCGGTCAGGACGAGAATGTTGTGTCTTTTAGTATTTGCCATTTTTCGGTTCATTTGCACAAACACCATCAAGGACGGCGACCACTTGTTCTGCCGCGCGCAGCGACGAATATTTTGCTATTTCGTCTTCTTTCCTATGGGTTTTAAGAGAGCCCTCTTTCCAAAGAGCGATAAGATGTTTAAGGGTATCACATACCGCAGTGCTGTCGGATATGTCCGCAAAATACCCTGAGCCAGTATCTTTGATAATTTTATGAGGAATGCTATTGACTGGCGCCAGGGCAAGAATAGGCCTTCCCGACGAAAGGTATTCTATCAGTTTGGACGGGTTTTCTCTTTCTGCGCCCGGATAAGAGGGAACCATCAATAAAAGCAGGTCGGCAGAAGCCAGTGCGCGCAAAATTCCTTTTCGGGTTATTGGAGAGGCGAACTTGACGGACCCGCTTAACGAAGACGATTTAATAAAGTTTATAATGTCTTTTTCGCCATTATATCCGGCAAAAGTTAATTCCACCAGATCTTTGTCCGCCATTTTTGCCAGCGATTCAAGAAAAGGCCTTGGACTTCTGTATTCATAAAAAGAGCCGAGCGCAAATACTTTCATCCTTTTGTACGAGCAAACATTAAAGATGTTAGTATTGAATTTTTCGTCCTCATCATAGGTGTTTGGAATAATCACAAATTTGCTTGGCGGCTCTTCCGGATATCTGGACAAAAATAATTTTCTTACACATTCGTTGGACACTATTATTGCAGAGGCTGTTCGCACGCATTTGTTCTCGTAAAGAGCGTATACGGGCTGTTTGATCATATCAAATATGTTGGTTTTGTTGTAAGGATTGCTTGCCCACTCATCAAAAAAGTCTATTATCAATGGTTTCTTTATAAGGAATGATATCCATTTCCCCGCCAATACAGAAGATCCCGGCCTGAAAACAGAATACACAATGTCAAAGTTTTCTTTGGCAAGATGCTTTTTAAAATAGCAGTAGACTTTTCTTGCCCAAAAAATACGGTCATCCGGGATGGCGAAAAGCTTTATAAACAAAGATAGCAACTTATGAAGGTGGAATCTCTTCAAAAAAGTGTAGGAAGCTACATAATCAAACCCCTTTATCCTTATAGTCCTGATTTCAGATTTGCCATGAGCCGGAAAACCCTCTGCCGCAATGGGCCCATTCAAAGATCTTGTCAATAGTGTTGGATTCCATCCAAATGTGCTCAGATGCTTCAAGCGTCTGAATACCTGAAGCGCCATCGCGCTGTTTTCCGGAGGAAAATTATATGCTATTATAAGGACTTTTTTTTCTGAGCACATATCTATTAACAAGATCCTCGCAAACACTCCTGTCAAGTCTATTTGGGAAAAATAATTCCCTGAAAGTCAGTTTAGTAATCTTTTTATATAATACCAAGGATAACACTCCGCTAATGCAAAAAGATGTTGAAAAAGCGAGTGAGGCGCCGATAATTCCCAGCCAAGGTATAAGAATAGAATTGAGTAATAGGCACAAAAATGCCATGACAATATTGATAAACAAAGTATATTCAGGCTTTCCTCTGGCCGAAAAATCTGTAGTAAAAACTCTCCATATGGAAACAAAGAGTATCCCCGGAAGAAGTATTTGGAAAGGAAATATCGAATCTAAAAACCTATCTGAATACAACAAAGAAATAAGCGGCTTGCTGACAACCATTAAGAATATTATGCAGATACTCAAAAGAAATAATACAGTTCTAAAAACAAAAGGCGTGAGTTCCCTTCTTCTTTCTTCGTCTTTTTCGCCTGAAATAGAAGGGAAAAGCATCAGGCTCATTGTGTACGGCAGGAGCTCGACCTGTTGGGCTAATACTAGCGAGACCGAAAATATTCCCGTTGAAAGCGTGCCAAGATAGTAATTTACCATGAACATCGGAAACCTTAGCACGAAAAAGGCCAAAATGCTTGAAATATGGGATTTTATTCCGAAAGGAAGACATTTCCTAAAGTAATTAATGTCGGGTTTTATGTCTATGCCTCCGGATCCTTTTAGGAGAATCATGAATAATGCAGAGGAGGTCACAAAAAATGATATTGCGCTTCCCGCAAGGGCGCTAAAAACCGAGATTTTGTATAGAAGCAAAAAAGAAATAAATGACAGGTATAGGATGCCTTGAAGGAGAAGGGATAGGTTGTATGTGCTAATATCCTTTTTCCCTAGTAAAATTGAATTCAGATTGGGGATCAGAAGGAGAAAAGGCATGAAGCATAACGAGAACACAAGATATTCCGATTCAATCCCCGGGAAAAAAGCCCCCGAAAACAGCAAAATAAAGACAAGGCCGAGGACCACCGAAACAAAGCCGGCAATAAGGGAAAATAATACAGAATTGCCAAACATAATCTTTTTGGGAAATTCATCCCTTGAAGTGTAATAGCAAATCGGATCAGTCATTCCCAGATTTGCCAGAACAATAATGAACGCGGAAAAAGAGATTGCTATGGTAAATACTCCCTTTCCCTCCGGGCCAAGCGCTCTGGCAACAATAACGGATGCTATTAGAGAAAGAAACAGTATAAAGAATTTGTTCAGGAACGATTTGATGAAGTTTTTAATGAAAGCGTCCATTTTTTGTGCTCCCGTTATTTTGTTCAAGTAAACTGTTCTGTGCGGCTATTAAACTAAACAATAATAATGACAAGGTAAACCCCCTCACGCTTTGTATCATTCCGACCATAAGAAAACCCGATAAAGCGATAGATATGTGCCAGGCTGAAATCCTGCCGTCGGTCCGCTTTTTTTCAAAAAACCCTTTAAATATTGGCGGGATGACGATAGAAACAAAAAACAATAATCCCACAAGTCCTATTTCCGTGGCTGTCTCAAGAAAGATATTCTCTGCGGTACGCCCAGCGGGATTTGCTGATCTGAGGCGATACGAAGAGGAATAATAATCCCCAAATTTATTAAGCCCAACACCAAATATGGGGTTATCCATGAACATATTTACCGAGGCGTTCCAGATCATGTTTCTCTGTTTGTCGGAATAATCTTCCATGACCGCCAAAACTCTTGACAGGTTTTGATTCTGCAGTAGACCCGCAAGATCCGCAATGCCGCTCTTTAAGGAAAATATCAGGAAGAAAACGATTGCTAAGCCCAAAAAAGAAAAAACTTTCTTTTTTGAGTTTGAAAGTATGATTAGCATTAGTGAAGCAAAAACAAACAATGAACTTCTTGATGCGGTCGCAGCCAGTGCCAGTAAGGAAGCCAATATTAATGATAGATTAACCGTTTTTTCTTTGGGATCAGGACTCCTGGAATAGGTTGCCATAAATAAAGAAGCCAAAGTTACCAAATAACATGTTAGATTAAGCGGATTATCAAAGGGTCCGTAAAACCTGAAATAGCTTTCCAGGGTAAAAGAATCTCTGAACATGAACCAATTGGAAAAAACAGATTTCGGCCCCAAAATCACATGAGCAAAAGTCAGAATTATTGTAAAGATGCATCCCCAATATAAACCGCCAAAGAAATACCTCGTATTATCTTTATCTGCAAAAAAAGTCCTAAGGACGATATAAACCATTGTATATTGAAAAACCCTGAACAAAGGAAGAATAGAATTCCCCTGCGAAGTGAAAGCCCAGGAAATAAGGCAGACAAAAAAGTAGCATAGGACAAGAGAAATGTCCTTTTTGAAATGGAACTTTTGGCCTTTCAGCAGATAAAAAACAAAACTCAAGCAGAAGATCAAGATCAGTATTTCGGTGGCAGACACTGTTACGCGACTGCCGGAAACTGACCCCAAAAAGTATCCTGACATGCTGGTCAGCGGCAAAAGAAACGACAAAGAGAACAATAAAATTGACATATTATAAACAGCGACACATTTTTTTATTGTCTTTACCAGCAAACAATTCCATGGACAAACAAAAACCTTTCTTCGATTAATTAACAAAAGCCAGATCTTTTTTCATTGATAAAAACCGAAAAGATAGTGTCTCATTTTGTCTCTGCTCCAGGTATCCACTCCCAGTCGTGAAGCTTGCGGACTCTGAGGTTTTCGGTCCAGACTTTTTCAAGGAAGCCGGCATCAACTCCAAGTTCC
>CAYUCV010000009.1:0-22430 GCA_964443545.1 uncultured bacterium | reverse complement strand
GTTTTTTCTCTCAAAAATTCAGGGTTAAACGCAAAATCTGTGCGCGGATATTTTTTCTGATAAGCATCGGTCGTTCCAGGGACGACGGTCGATTTAATTATGACTATCTTATCTGTGCCATCCGTGTATTTAACTATTTGCGCTATGTCCCCATCCATTATTGACAGGTCTATCCTGCCTTTTTTCATCGGGGTTGGAACGCAGATAAAGATAAACTCGCTCTTTTTTGCCGCTTCTTCCAGAGATTCCGTATTCTTACATTTGTCATATTCGTGTATTTCGTGGTCTTTAAACCCTTCGGAAAGCGCGTGCCCCACAATACCCCAGCCTATTATGCCGATCTTCTCTTTCTTCACCTGATCTCTCCCTTAAAATGAATATCCGTATCCGACCATCGCCTCAACTCCGCGCAGCGCTGATTCTTTGGGATTATATTTGATACCGGAATAAGCTATTTCACCGTAAATAGAAGTGTTCCTCTCGAGGACATATTTGCCTCCAAGATAAGCATGGGCGCCCCAGGCCCCTCCGCCGCTGACCTGGCTAACTTTCCAGGGGTAGATAAGCCCGCCTCCAACATACAGGTTCAAAGGATCATTCTCTTTCTTTACAATGTCTATTATTCCGTCCAGGTTGACCGTGGCCATCTTGAGCCGGTCCTGGTTCGCGATGTTGGCCCCGGTAAGATAGCCGATGCTTCCTCTTACTGCGGCGCCGGGAACAAGGTTGGAAATGGAATATGTTACATCTCCCATGGCCCCCGTTAAACCTGCGCTTCCGCCGGCCTTTATGCCGACAGAAAGCCCCATCTTTTCCTTTTCCGAGGATGGATATAAAGGAATAGGTTTTTGTTCAGGTTTGTTGAATTTTAAAGGCTTGCCAAAAGGGGCGGTCAGAGGTGATTTTGATTTCAAGGGATAATTTGCCGTACCCTTGGCGGCCTGTGCAGCCGTCAGGAAAACGCAAAAAACACCTATTGCCGCAATAGCGGCTATCTCTTTATTTTTCACGGAACGACCTCAGTCCAAGTCTAACATTTTAGAGCGGATTGTCAAAGGCTTGGTCCGCAAGACCCTTTTTTCTGCGGAGCCGGTGGTATTTTACGGCAAATCTGTGCGCCTCGTCCCTGATATTCTGCAGAAGCCGCAGCCCGGCGGAGTCCTTTGGAAGCGCTATGGGGTCCGCTAAACCTTTGACATAGATCTCCTCAAAACGCTTCGCCAGTCCTATTGCCGGGATATCGGCTTTTGCTTCTTTTAGGGCTTTAAGGGCGCTGCTTAACTGGCCCCTGCCTCCGTCTATCAATATCAGGTCCGGTAGGGGAAGCATCCTTGAAAGGCTGCCAGAATATCTTCTAAATACAACTTCATTCATTGACAGAATGTCATCCGCCACCCCGCGGGACGAGATCTTGAAGCGCCTGTAATGCGATTTATACGGAAGGCCTTCCTTAAAGACCACCATTGATGCCGATATTTTAGAACCTCCCAGATTTGAAATATCGAACGCTTCTATCCTCTGCGGGGCCCTTTCGAGCCCAAGGGCCTCTTTGAGCTCCAAAAGAGCGGTCCTTTTTTCTTTTGGAGATGACACAAAATACCTGGAGCCCGAATATGAGCCGCTTTCTGCCCTCAGCAGCCAGGAGATCCTGTTCCTGAGCTCTGCGGCTGCCTCAAAATCCAGTTTCTTTGCGGCCTTTTCCATTTGCCGGTTCATCTTTTCTATGGCCTTAGTAAGGCCGTTTTTGAGAAGTTCAGAAAATTCCAAAACCCTTGAGGCGTACTCTTTTTTTGAGACCTTTGCCGCGCAGGGCCCCGCGCATCTCTTTATGTGATAGTCCAGGCAGGGCTGTTTCCTTTTCCTGAGAGGTGTTTGTCTGCACCTTCTGATGCCGAAAACCCTGCTTGCCAGGGCTATCAGATTTCTTGCAGATCCTCCCATAAAAGGCCCGAAATACTTTCCTTTGTCGCTTAAGGTCTCTCTTACCAGAAGGACCCTGGGGAAAGTTTCATCAGTAAGTTTTATGTATGGATATTGTTTGTCGTCCCTAAGGCTTATGTTGTATCTGGGCCGGTGTTTTTTGATCAATTTTGCTTCAAGTATAAGGGCGTCAAGCTCCGAAGAGGCTCTTATGAAGTCGATCTTGGATATCTTGGATGCCAGATGGCTTCTGGCATGGGAAAGCAGCCTTTTGCGCAGGCTGATGGCCTTTCCGATATAGATTATTTTTCTGTCTTTGTCCCTTAGCAGGTAAACCCCGGTAGCGTCCGGAATTTGGGCCAGTTGTTCTTTTAGGGAGGCCATTTTAAGAAGGGATAACGGATACCTTGATCTTTGCCTCTATCTGCTTATAGATCTTGACCTGAGCCTCATGGCTGCCCGAGGTCTTGATGGGCTCCTGCAGGACTATTTTCTTTTTGTCAACTTCTATAGAGCAGGAGGTCTTTATCGCCTGGCTTATGTCCAGGTTGGTTACGGCCCCGAACAATTTTCCGCCCTCGCCGCAGGGCGCTTTTATCTCGATAGAGATCCCGTCAAGTTTTTTTGCAAGGTCCTTATACTCGTCGATGCGCAGAGCTTCTTTTGCCTCATGGCGCTTCATCTTTTTGTCGAGTTCTTTTATGGTTTCTGCGGTCGCCGGCTCGGCCAGTTTTCTCGGGAAAAGAAAATTCCTGGCATAGCCTTCTTTGACCTCTATGACCGAGAATTTGTCCCCGACATTTTCGATGTCTTTGCTAAGTATTACTTTCATTTTTTCACTCCGCCTTGTACGGCAGCATACCTATCTGCCGGGCCCGCTTTATCTCTTTGGCCACCATCCTCTGGTGCCTGGCGCAGCAGCCCGAGCCCCTTCTTGTCATTATCTTTCCCCTGTCGTTTATGAACCTTCTTATGAGCTCGAGGTTCTTAAAATCTGCGATCGTCTTTTTCGCGCAAAAAAAGCAGACTTTTCTCTTTCTTTTCTTAAAATCCCTGTCGCCTCTTCTTTCTCCGCCCCTTTTTTCTTTTCTGTCCTTTGGCTTGTACATCAGAACGGGACCTCCTCGCTGTTTGTTTTTCCGTCTTCCTGTAATTCTTCCGCCGCAGCCCTTCCTAAAACCTCAGGGCCGTCAAAATCGCCCCTTTTGCCCAGCATCTGCATGTTGTCCGCAACAACTTCCGAAAAAAATCTCTTCTGCCCGTCCTTTTCGTATTCCCTTATCTGGAGCCTGCCCTCGATAGCCACCGGACGGCCTTTTTTAAGATACTCTTTGCAGATCTCCGCAAGTCTTCTCCAGGCCACAATATTGATAAAGTCGACCTCGCCCTTTTCGTCAGCGGAACTCTTTTTGCTCTTCGGCCTGTTGACCGCGATCGCGAACTTTGCCACCGGGAGACCGGAGGTCGTATATCTTACTTCCGGGTCCCTGGTCAGATTACCTATCAAAAAAACCCTGTTATACATTTCTTTTGCGCCTAGAACGGCAGATCATCGTCGATCAGGTCATCGTCAGGTTCAGACATTGCAGCGGCGGGAGCATTTGTCCCGGTCCTGCCTTTGCCTTTTTCGAGCATTTTCATGTTCCTGGCTATTATCTCCGTTGCGTATCTTTTGGCGCCTTCTTTTGTTTCGTAGGTCCTGTTCTGGATTTTTCCCTCAACCAGCACCAGTTGTCCTTTTGACAGATAACTTCCGCAGACTTCCGCCAGCTTTCCCCAGGTCACTATGTCAAAAAGATCGCTCTCTTTTTTGCCCGAAGCTCCGGATGGCCTTTCCACCGACAGCACAAACCGGCACATCGGCAAGCCGTCAAGCGTGGAGCGGGTTTCGGTTTCTGCTGCAAGGCGCCCTACAAGGATTATCCTATTGAGGTTTGCCAATTAGCATCTCCGGGTTGATCTCAACTTTTTCTTCCGAAGGTTTTTCCTGGACCGGCTGAGGAACTTCTTTTGCTTTTACAAGCAGGTGCCTCATAAGATCTTCCGTCACATGAAGTATGTTCTCAACTTCAGAAGGGCACTTTGAGGGGCCGGAAAAGGAACAGTCCACAAAAAGACCGTCGCGGGTAGTTTTGAACTTTCTCATCCTGGTCTGCACCCGCCTGATGCCGGTCTTTGACACTTTCAGCAGTTCTCCGCCCAAGGATTTCAATTTTTTTTCTATCTTTGCAAAAACAGCATCTACCTTCTCCTCGGCAGTGTTGGGCTTGAAAACACAGATCAGATCGTATTTTTCGTTCATATAAAGAAATTATACCACGGAAAAAGACCTGCGGGCAACGGTGCGTCAGTTTAGCGGCGATGCCAGAAAAATTAGTCCCTGAAGCGCCACCACCGCTCCTGTTGCCAGAAGCAGGGCTCCCGCGGCCAGATTGATGTATTTGATGCGGCTACCCAGCCTCCCGTAGACCGCAAGGAAATAATTTACGGACAGAGAGGACAAAAAAAACGGGATCCCCAGCCCCAGCGAATAGAAAGCCAGCAGGACTATCCCTTTGTACATGGAAGCATTGCTGGCGGCAAGAACAAGAATGGAACCCAGTATGGGGCCGACGCACGGTGTCCAACCGGCAGAAAAGACCACTCCGGCTGCAAAAGACCCGAAATAGCCGGCCGGCCTGCTCCTTAAGCGGAATCTTGCCTCATAGTTCAAAAATGGTATCTTTGCGGCGCCAAGGATGAAAAGAGCAAAGAGCATTATAAGCAGTCCTCCAAAGAGTTTTATAAGGTTAAGATGCCGCATGAGCAGCTGACCCGCCGAGCTCGCGGCCGCTCCAAGCACCACGAACACAAGGGAGAAGCCGAGTATGAAGAAAATAGAATTGACCGCCGCATTAAGAGGCCGCTGCGCCGAAGGGCCGTCTCCCGAAGAAAATGTTATCCCGGTGATAAAGGAGAGATAAGCGGGCAGCAGGGGCAGCACGCAGGGGGAAAAGAATGACAGCACCCCCGCGGCAAAGGCCGCCAATAGCGAGACCTGGTCCATAGCGTCACCTCTTTATCAAAAAGATCCCGGATTCCGCAAAAAGATTTGGCATTAACAGGACCCTGGTCAAGCCGCGCAGATAATGGGCCTTTTCTATGGCGATGCCACGGTCCGCGCAGAACCTCTCAAAATCCTTAAGACTGAAGGATCTTATATTGGGAGTTTCGAACCACCTGTAAGGAAGGGTTTTGGTGACCGGGGCCCTGCCCCCGAAGAACAATTGAAGCCTTGCTCGGTAATTTGCAAAATTAGGGACCCCCACAATGACCTTTTTCCCGACCCTTAGCGCGTCCGAGATTACAGCCTCCACATTCCTGACCTGCTGAATGCTCTGGTTCAGTATTACATAATCAAAGGACTTGTCTTTATACTGCTCAAGGCCGCTGTCAAGGTCGCCGTGCAGGGCAAAAACGCCTTTTTCTACGCATCTAAAGATCTCCTGGTCATCAAGTTCTATCCCCTGTCCCATGACGCCCTTGCCTTGCGCCAGGAGTTTAAGGAGAGAGCCGTCGCCGCAGCCCAGATCAAGAACTGTGGCCCCTTGCTCAATAAGCCCCAGAATTATCCTGTGGTCGAGCCGCTCTATCCTAGATCTCATATGCGGCATCCTCCTTATTTTTTGAGGCTGCCTGGTTCAAAAAGCCGCTTATGAGCCTGGATTGCTCCTCCACCTCAAGCAAAAAAGCATCATGCCCGTAAGTAGAGTTGATCTCGCAGTAAGAAGCATAAATGGACCTCCCCTGCAGGACCTTGACGATCTCCTTTGACTGGTACGGAGGATACAGCCAGTCGGACCGGAAAGCTATGACAAGGAACTTAACATCGATATTCTTATCCAGAGGTATCAGTTTTGTTCCCGACAGGTCAAAATGGTCCATGGCCTTGGTTATATAAAGATATGAATTAGCGTCAAACCTCTTTACAAAACTGTTGCCTTTATACCTTAGATAGCCTTCCACCTGAAAGTCGGAAGAAAAATACGAGGATTTGTCCTTTTCTTTGGGCGTGCGCGAAAATTTTTCTTCCATGGATTCATCGCTCATATAAGTGATGTGTCCGATCATTCTTGCCAGGGCCAGGCCTCTTTCCGGGGCTTTTTTTCCGTAATAATCCCCGCCCCGCCAGTCGGGGTCCGACATTATGGCCTGTCTTGCGACCTCATCAAAGGCTATCTGCTGCGGCGAATGCTTAAGCGTTGAAGCTATCGGGATAGCGCTAACCAAAGAATCCGGATAAAGGCTAACCCATTGAAGTACCTGCATTCCGCCCATAGAGCCTCCGATAACGCTTAAGAGCCGGTCTATCCCCAGATGCTCGATAAGTTTTTTCTGAGCCCTTACCATGTCCCCGATAGTGATCAGAGGAAAACTCAGCCCGTAAGGCCTTTTGGTGTCGGGATCTATCGAGGACGGTCCGGTCGAGCCCCTGCAGCCCCCGAGCACATTGGAGCAGATAATGAAATACCTGTCAGTATCCAGAGCCTTGCCTTTTCCTATCATTCCTTTCCACCAGGAGGCTGCATCGGAATCTCCGGAGAACGCGTGTTCGACAAGGATGGCGTTGTCCCTGTTCTTGTTCAGCTTCCCGTAAGTTTCGTAGGCAAGGGTGACGGCTCGCAGCCTTTTGCCGGATCCAAGCTCAAAGCCATCCCCGTCTTTTGCAAAAACGAACTCTTTCATCCCAGGTACTCCTGAAAAAGCCAGGTGGACAGATATCTTTCTCCCGTGTCAGGAAGGATCACGACCATTCTCTTTCCCTTCAGTTCCGGTCTTTTTGCTGCCTCAAGCGCCGCCCACATGGCAGCGCCCGAAGAGATCCCGGCAAAGATGCCCTCGCTTCTGGCTAGTTCTCTGGCCGTTCTTCCCGCATTGTCGTTAGACACTTTT
This sequence comes from uncultured bacterium, assembly GCA_964443545.1. GTDB lineage: Bacteria > Margulisbacteria > WOR-1 > JAKLHX01 > JBAZKV01 > JBAZKV01. Next base: position 15,578 of record CAYUCV010000009.1, on the reverse strand, counting down.
ATTATCTCATCAATAAGCGATATGTCCAGCACCTTGGGTACAAAACCCGCTCCTATGCCCTGTATCTTGTGCGGTCCCGGCTTTCCGCCGGAAAGCACCGGCGAATCCTCCGGTTCAACAGCGATTATTTTTAAGCCGGGATTCTTCTGCTTCAAGACCTCCCCGGCCCCGGTGATAGTTCCTCCTGTCCCGATCCCGGCTATAAGCACGTCTATTTTTCCTCCGGTATCATCCCATATCTCAAGAGCAGTCGTCTTTTTGTGTGTCTGCGGGTTGGCGGGGTTGTTGAACTGCTGCGGCATAAAACTGCCCGGGGTTTGCCTGTGCAGCTCTTCGGCCTTTTCTACGGCGCCTTTCATGCCCTTTGGCCCCTCCGTAAGCACTATCTGGGCCCCGAATATCTTAAGAAGCTGGCGCCTTTCGATGCTCATGGTCTCGGGCATCGTCAGTATCAGCTTATAGCCTTTTGCCGCGCACGCAAACGCAAGCGCTATCCCGGTGTTGCCGCTGGTGGGCTCAATTATCGAGGCCCCTTTTTTCAGCTCCCCGCTCTCTTCCCCGGCCTCTATCATTGCTATCCCTATCCTGTCCTTTACGCTGGACATCGGATTAAAGAATTCCAGTTTTGCCAGCACCTCTGCTCCCAGGTCTTTTGCCAGGGCGTTGATCTTGACCAGGGGGGTTCTTCCGGAGGTCTTTGTTATGTCCTCAAATATCCTTCCCATTTCATTTCTCCTTACTATGTTTTCTTTAAGGCGTGGTCAATGTCTTCTATAATGTCGTCGACATGCTCTATCCCTATGGACAATCTTATGAAGTCCGCTGTTACGCCGGTGGCAAGCTGCTCTTCTTCCGAAAGCTGCTGATGGGTGGTCGTGGCCGGATGTATTGCAAGCGTTTTTGCATCCCCCACATTCGCAAGATGGGATATAAGTTCAAGCGATTCAATGAACTTCTTGCCTTCCTTGATGCCGCCTTTTATCCCGAACCCGATAATGGCGCCGGCTCCCTCCGGCAGATATTTCTTAGCCTTTTTGTTCTCCGGGCTGTCGCTAAGGCCGGGATAATTGACCCACGATACCCTGGGGTGGGACTTCAAGAACTCTGCAACGGCCAGGGCGTTGCTACAGTGTCTTGCCATCCTAAGATGAAGTGTTTCCAGCCCCTGCAGCAGCAGAAAGGAATTGAACGGTGATATGGCGGCGCCCAGGTCCCGCAAAAGGGTCACCCTGGCCTTGATTATGTAGGCTATGTTGCCGATGGGCTTAAGAGCCTCAACGAACTTGGTCCCGTGATAACTGGGGTCCGGGTCCGCTATCAGCGGGAATTTGCCCGCCGTCCAGTCAAATTTTCCGCTGTCAACAATGAGCCCGCCTAAAGATGTCCCGTGCCCGCCTATGAACTTGGTGGCGGAATATACTATGACATCGGCACCCCAGTCAAAGGGTTTAAGTATGTAGGGCGACACAGTATTGTCCAGGACCAGAGGTATGCCGTTGCCATGCGCCAGAGCGGAAATGGCTTCGATATCAGAAACATTGAGCTTGGGGTTCCCTATGGATTCGGCATATATAGCCTTTGTCTTTGGCGTGATGAGCTTCTTGAAGGAATTGATATCGTCAGAGGAAGCAAATTTTACATTAATGCCGAACCTGGGCAGCGTGTAGTGGAACAGGGTGTAAGTCCCGCCGTATAGATTGTCGGCGGACACTATCTCGTCCCCGCTTTTTGCAATGTTCAAAAGCGCCAGCGAGATGGCCGACTGTCCGCTCGCGACAGCAAGAGCTCCGGCGCCGCCGTCAAGTTCCGCAATCCTTTTTTCCAGCACATCCGTGGTCGGGTTCATCAGCCGCGTATATATGTTGCCGAACTCCTTGAGTGCAAAAAGATTTGCCGCGTGGTCGGTGTCCTTGAATTGATAGGATGTGGTTTGGTATATAGGCACCGCCCTTGAGCCCGTGGAAGGGTCGGGGACCTGGCCTGCATGCAGCGCGATCGTTTCGGGCCTGTATTTTCTGGTCATTTTCATTCTCCTTTTTAGATAATGTAGTCGTTGATTTTATTTCGGTCTTTATGTTTTTGTAGTATGTTCCATAGTGTTATGGAACACATCATATTTGCCATCTTCTGCGAAAGCTCTATCCAGATATCCCGTGTCACGCAATCCCTGTTCCTCTTGCATGTTAAGGGATCCTCAACGCAAGCCACAAAGCCCAGCGGGCCTTCAAGCGCCGACAGGATCTCGAAAAGATTTATCTCTTTCGGGTGCTTTGCCAGTCTATAGCCTCCTTTTGAGCCCCTTGTGGATGTAATTAGACCGGCGTTCTTTAAAGGAGGGATCAGCTGCCAAAGATATTTTTGAGAGATCTTTTGTCTTTCGGACAGTTCTCTAAGCAAAACCGGGCCTTTTCCTTCATGTATGGCCAAGTCAAGCATGATCCTGGTTCCATATCGACCTTTAGTTGAAAGTTTCATAATACTCCAGTATGTCTATCAATATAGTAGAGTATATTATACTATATATTATCTGTCAATTGGAGGATGGTTATTTGCAAGTGCAGGCAGGGTCTTTTTTGAAAGCTACTGTTCTCACCTGCATATCAAGAGCCTCAACAATAATAAGCCGGCCTGTAAGCAGATCTCCTTTTTCCAGAAGGCATTTTATCGCTTCAGTTGCCTGCAAACTTCCGATCACTGCGGCAACCGAGCCAAGAATACCCATTCCGTGGCAGGTGAACTCAACTTCTTTAGGCGGAGGCTCCCTAAAAACACATCTCAAACAAGGGCCCGTTCCGTTCTTTACCGTGAACAGCTGCCCCGTAAAGCGGCTTACAGCCCCGTGGACAAAGGTTTTTCTAAGTCTTATACAAGTATCGTTGATCAAATATTTGGTTTCAAAGTTATCGCTGCAGTCCAGAACAATGTCATAGCCGGCAATAATGCCCATTATGTTATTCTTTTCTATTCTTTCCCCGTGTTTTATGACCTTTATCCCGGGATCAAGAAGTCCGATCTTTTCTTTTGCAGAAAGTACTTTTGGTTTGCCGATGTCATTAGTGTTATGCAGAAATTGCCGGTTCAAATTGCTGAGCTCAACGGTATCAAAATCCGCGATCCCTAAGGTCCCTATCCCCGCGGCGGCCAGCTCAAGGATGGCGGGGCTTCCGAGGCCGCCGGCGCCGATAACAAGGACTTTTCCGTTTTTGAGTTTTTTCTGGCCAAAAGGGCCGATCTCTTTGAGGATCAGCTGTCTGGAATATCTTTCTTTTTCTTCTTTAGAAAGCATTAGCCGCCGCCTATGAAATGAAGGATCTCAAGGATGTCATTTTCTTTGACAACGGTGTCTTTATAGAGAGCCTTATCGACGATGTCCCTGTTGCGTTCTACTGCCACGATCTCCGGCCTTATATTCTTTATTGCAAGAAGTTTAGACAGGGTCATTTCCCCCTCCAGCGTTTCTTGTCTGCCGTTAATTGTGACCTTCATATGGAACAAATTATACACCAACGGGGTCGGCCTAATTAGCGACCATAAAAAATGCCTCATCTTCCCACACACACAAGGGCGACATTCCCATGTATGTTGTCGCCGGGAATTTGAGGCATTAGTCGACTAACGCGCAACATGCGTTCTCTAAGACTCCGCGGTCCATTTATCCGGGTTTGTCGCCGTAGCCTAGGAGGGATGCCGATGGACAAAGTCCGTGGCATCCGAGCGTACCGCAGGCAACCCGAAAAACTTTCCGCAAATATCTCAAGAAAGCTCCGGGGAGTTGCACCCCTTCATCGCCTGTAGATAACAATTTATCAGTACAAAAAACCGATGTCAAGGCGCCTTCAGCGCTTTTTTTCAGCGGCAATTTACACGGTGCCGTAAATATGTTATCTTTGTATTGATAATTAAGATATTCAGGTATATAGAAAGGGATGTTGCAATGAGATCTCTCAAATTGGCAGCTGTTTTGCTTGCTGTTTCTATGCTGGGTTTTGGCTGCGGAGGCGGAACTTCCGGGAAAAGCGCTCCGGCCCCCGCCGGAGGGTCAGATGCCGGAAAAACCGTGGTGCAGATGTGGGTAATGCCAAACAGTCTTGAGCCGGTAAGGGACATAGAAGCGGTGCTGGCGGAGTTCGAAAAAGAAAACCCCGGAATAAAAGTGAAGATCACCTCCGTTGACTGGGGTTCTGCCTGGACCAAGATAACCACTGCCGCCACTTCCGGCGATACTCCCGACATAGTGCAGCTGGGCAGCACCTGGGTAGGGGCCATCTCTGCAATGGGCGCCCTTGTTGACCTCAGCGATAAGGTATCTGAAATAGGAGGAGAGGCCGCGTTTTTGCCGGTGGCATGGGTCTCGTCGGGACTTGAAGGCGGCAAAGCCGTCACTTCAATCCCATGGTTCGTTGACTGCAGAGCCCTCTATTACAGGGCAGATGTCCTCAAAAAAGCCGGGGTCCCGGCAGGCGATCTTGCGGAGTGGACAAGCTTTGAGAACACGCTCAAAAAGATAAAGGAGTCGGACATAGAAATAGACGGCATCAAAGTCGTTCCGCTCGGTATACCCGGAAAGAACGACTGGAATGTCATCCACAACATATCCCCCTGGATCTGGGGCGCGGGAGGGGACTTCCTTTCAAAGGACAGAAAGACTTCCGTTATCAATTCCCAGGCCGCCGTGGACGGCATGATGTATTATGTGGGGCTGGTCAAAAAAGGCCTGGTCCCTCTTGATGCGCTGGAACTAAATACCGCTCAGGTCAGCAGCAATTTTAACAACGGCTCTTATTCTATGTACTTTGACGGGCCCTATGAAGTAAAAACACTTACCATGCCTGCGGAACAGGGCGGGACAGCCGGCTCGATCACTTCGAGGAACTTTGCAATCGCGCCTTACCCGGCAGGGCCAAAAGGAAGGTTTGCCTTTGTGGGCGGCAGCAACCTTGCAATCTTCAAGTCTGCAAAGAACAAAGAGGCCGCCTGGCAGGTGATCAAGTTCCTTTCCGGCAACAAGAGCCAGGTCAATTACGCCAAGTCCACCGGGTTTTTGCCGTCGGTAAAGACCGCCTTTGAAGACCCGTATTTTTCCAGCGATCCCTATAGAAAGGTCTTTAAAGAAGCCGTGAACTACGGCAGGACCTATCCCTGTGTTTCTTCGTGGGGGATAATAGAGCCGATACTTGTAAGAAGGCTCGGGATACTTTGGGACCATGTACTGGTCACCAGGGATGCGGACCTCAAAAAAGTGATCAAATCGGACCTGGATGCCGCGGCAAAAGAGATCAATCAGGTCCTGAGTTCCAGAAAATAGGCCCAGATGTGCGGCATCTTCGGATACATAGGAAGCAAAGAAGCTGCTCCGATAGTCATAGAGGGGCTTAAAAAGCTTGAATATAGGGGTTACGACTCGGCTGGCATTGCGGTAGCTTCTTCAAAAAGCCTCAAGACGGTCAAGGCCCTTGGCAAGATAGCGGAACTCGAAAAGCTCATGTCGAATGTGAGCTTAAAGGGCCGTTGCGCCATAGGGCACACCAGATGGGCCACCCACGGAAGGCCGTCAAAAGAGAACGCTCATCCTCACAACGACTGCAAGGGACGGCTTGCTGTTGTCCACAACGGGATAATCGAGAACTTTGAAGAGCTGAAAAGAGACCTGCAGCAAGCGGGGCACAAATTCATTTCTCAGACCGATACCGAGGTCCTTGCGCATCTTATAGAGGACAAGCTGGCAGAGGGGCTGTTTGAGGCCGTAAGAAAAGCTGTCCAAAAGGTAAAAGGCTCCTGCGCGATAGCTGTGGTCTCAAAGAATGAGCCGGACAGGATAGTGGTCGCAAGAAAGAGAAGCCCTCTTATTATCGGCCTGGGCAAAGGCGAAAATTTTATCTCTTCCGACATCCCCGCTATAGTTAAGCACACCTCAAGGATCATTACTCTTGAGGATGGGGATATCGCCTTGGTAAAGAACAGGGGTGTGGAGGTATTCCGCCTTTCCGGAGAAAAATCAGACAGAAAAAAAACGCTGATATCCTGGGATCCCGTATCTGCCGAAAAGGGCGGGTATTCACATTTTATGCTCAAGGAGATCCACGAGCAGCCCAAGGCGATAATAGATACTATTGACAGTCTGGTCGATAGAAGGACCGGCTCGATTTGTCTCAAGGATTTTCCGCTGAGCGACAAACAGCTCAATAAGTTTGACAGGGTCGTTCTAACGGCCTGCGGAACATCCTGGCACGCTGCGCTGATAGGGGAGTACTTTATAGAGCATTATGTCAAACTTCCCGCTGAAGTCGAGTATGCGGCTGAATTCAGATACAGAAGCCCGTTGGTCGGCAAAAACACCCTTGTAATAGCTATCAGCCAGTCGGGCGAAACAGCAGATACACTTGGAGCCATCGAAGAGGCAAGGTCCCGCGGGGCCACAGTGGTTTCGGTCTGCAATGTCGCAGACTCTTCGGTCGTCAGAGCCTCCAATTACACCATCCACACGGTTGCCGGTCCGGAAATAGGGGTTGCCTCTACCAAGGCCTTTACCACCCAGATAGCGGTGCTTTATCTGTTCTCGCTTTTTCTGGGCAAAAAAAGGGGGAAGATAACCAAGGCAAAATATCTTAGAAGGCTGAACTCCCTTTACGAACTGCCTAATAAAATAGAAAAGGTGCTGTCTTTTGAAAAGGACATCGAAAAAATAGCGGCAAAATACTGTGGCAGCAAAAATGCCCTTTATCTTGGCAGGGGCGAAGGTTTTCCCGTGGCTTTGGAAGGGGCTCTCAAACTAAAGGAGATCTCCTATATACATGCCGAAGGTTATCCTGCGGCCGAGATGAAGCACGGCCCTATAGCGCTGATAGACGAGAACATGCCTGTTGTGGTGCTGGCGCTTTCGGGCAGAAGATACGACAAGATACTCGGCAATATAGAAGAGGTTAAAGCAAGGGGAGGAAAAGTTATAGCCCTTGCGACCGAGGGAGACCTTAACCTGAAGAATGTGGACGACATAATATACATCCCAAAAACTTCGGAGGCTTTGTCTGCCATAGTGGCGGTAGTGCCGCTGCAGTTGTTTGCCTACTACATCGCGGTCAAAATGAACTGCCATGTTGACCAGCCGAGGAACCTGGCCAAGAGCGTGACGGTGGAATAAGCAACACAACCGGAAAGGAATAAAGATGAAGTACGGCAAGTTTTCTGACGACGGAAGGGAGTTCATAATAACTGACCCGGATACCCCGCGCCCGTGGGGAAATTACCTAACCAACGAGACATACTGTGCGGTCATTTCACAGACGGCCGGCGGCTACAGCTTTTACAAAGACTCAAAGACCGAAAGAATGCTTTACTGGACCGGACAGAACCTTCATCAGGGAAGGCCGGGAAGATACATCTTTATCCAGGACGAAGACACCAAGAAGGCCTTTTCCGTTTCGTGGGAGCCGCTGCGCACAAAGTATGATTCTTTTGAATGCCGCTCCGGGTTCGGCTACCAGATAATCAAGTCAAAAGTAAGCGGCATCGAGGCAGAGACAACTTATTTTGTCCCGGCGGACGAGCCCTGCGAGATCTGGAAGGTAAAAGTAAAGAACACCGGCAAAAAGATCCGAAAACTTAACCTCTTCGGCTATCTTGAATGGTTCATCGGCAGCGCGGATTACCAGACTTTTTATAATATTGCCATACTCTGGAACCGCGTGCAGTTCGATAAAAAAACGCAGGCAATACTTGCAAAAAAGACCGCCTTTTACGAAGAGTTCAATATCAAGAACAATCCTTATGTGCTCTTCTTTTCTTCCTCCGAAAAGGTCAGCGGCTGGGACTGTAACAAGCAAAAGTTCCTCGGTTACGGCAACACCTGCCAAAATCCTCAAAGCGTGTTTAGCGGAAAATGCACGCAGAGCATCTGCGACGGGGAAGAGCCGATAGCGGCACTGCAGCACAAACTCACCTTAAAGCCGGGTCAGGAAAAAGAAATATTTTTTATTCTGGGCCAGACAAAGGGAGATAAAGACGCGGCAAGGATCATAGAAAGGTTCAGGGACAAAAAAAATGTGGAAGCGGCCTTTACTGCCGCCGTTAAAATGTGGAAAAACAGGCTTTCTCCGATAAAAGTGGAAACTCCGGACAAAGATTTTGATGTTCTTGTCAACAACTGGCTAAAATACCAGCTGTGGATGTGCAATATGTGGAGCAGATCTCCGTCCTTTTACCACGAAGGGCAGGGCGGAAGGGGCCTGCGCGACAGCTGCCAGGACGGAGAATCGATCCTGTCCCTTGATGCCGACTACGGTAAGGCCAAACTGCTTAAAGTGGCTTCTCTTACCAGAAGGGACGGGACAATGGCCCCGGGCTGGTCCGATACCTACGGCCCTTATCAGAACAGGCCTTTTAAGGACCATCCCACATGGCTGACCCCGTCTATAGCGGGTTATATTAAAGAAACGGGAGATGTCAATATCCTTAATCAGGAAATCCCCTGGTTAAAGGACAAATGGATAGAAGGCGGCACAAAGACCGATCCCCAATGGCACGGCCCCTCGGCTCCGGACGGAGAAGGGACGCTTTTTGACCACCTGCTTGCCCAGCTTAACTTTACTTATAACGATGTGAGCGTGCACGGCATCCCCAGGGTGGGAGAGGCGGACTGGAACGATGCCCTTGACATGGCCGGAAGAAAGCAGATAGGGGAAAGCGTATGGCTGGGCATAGCTCTGGTGCGGGCGCTTAAACTGCTTGCGGACCTGGCGGGACTTATTAAAAAGGAAGAGATCAAAAAGGACCTCCTGGAAAAAGCCAGGATAATGACCAAGAGAATAAACGAAGCCGGCTGGGACGGGCAGTGGTATCTTGCCGGCTACAACGACGATTTGGTGCCTTTTGGTTCTTCAAAGAACAAAGAAGGAAAGATCTTTTTGAACTCCCAGTCCTGGGCAATTCTTGCCGACCTTGTCCCACAGGACAGGATCAAGACCATTCTGGATTCCGCGGACAAATACCTTGGAGGTAAATTCGGCTATGCGCTGCTTGCCCCGGCCTATACCGTTTTTGATCCGGGGCTGGGCAGGATAGCAATGTTCTCCCAGGGTACCAAGGAGAACGCGGCGGTCTTTTGCCACGCGCAGATCTTTATGCTGGCGGCGCTTGCAAAGCTAGGGCTTGGAAATAAGACCTACGAAGAAATGTGCAAGATAATGCCCAACAAGCAAAAGGACATCTCACTATATAAAGCGGAACCCTATGCCTATGCGGAATACCTTATAGGTCCCGACCACCCTTATGCCTATGGCGAAGGCGCCTATACCTGGCTTACAGGCACAGCGGGCTGGACCTACATGCTTGCCACGGAGTGGATACTGGGAGCAAGAAGGGATCATGAAGGGCTGCTTATAGACCCGTGTATCCCGTCAAAATGGAAAAAATGCAAGATAACAAGGCCTTTTAGAGGCGCCGTCTACGAAATAGAGATAGAAAATCCCAATGGTGTCGAGCACGGGATTTCCCTTCTGGAAGTTGACGGAAAGAAGGTCCAGGGAAACCTTATCAAACCCCACGGGGACGGCAGGACCCACAGGGTCCGTGCCGTTTTGGGATAGATAGAACTAGTTTCTGTGCACCACTGCCTGGCCGATAGCATCGAGCGAGATCGCTTCTACTGCAGGCACTTCGTGGCCACGAGCTCTTTGTTCCGAAAGGTCCTTGTCCATTCCTATGTGTGCGAACCTGACATATCCGTCAGGAGTTGTCATAACAACATTGTTCCTTGCCATCTGCCCGGGGGCCAGAAAACCTGAAGCCATAAGCGATCTTTCAAGGAAAGACCCCCTTGTCCCGTCGCCTCTCAGCTGTCTCATAGTGTCGCCCTGATAAAAATGAGATGACTCAAGCATTGCCGAGGCGTACACCGTGCTGTTTGGGCCAACTATACTTCCGCGTGACAGAGCGGCCCTTTCAACCCTCGCATTGGCGCCGATATAAACTTCGGGCCCTATGTAGTATGGCGGTATCAACTCTGCCGTTTCATGTATCCTTGCTGAAGAATGGATAAACTTGATCATACCCAGCTCTTCGTCAGCCTGAGGGGCGACAGAGGGCCACATGGACCTGTCAAATCTGCCGTCAAGAGTGTCCATTATTGCCAGCCAATATTTGCCCATATCGCCGATATCTGCCCAGTAGGTTTCCTGGGGCAGAAGTACCCCGAAAAATTTCATCCCTTGCTCCAAAATATATCTGAATCCATGCGCCCCGAAATCATAAAAGGGATCCGTCTTTTCTGTGGTGGGAGTTATCCCCCTTTCGTAAAGAGCCCTTATTATGCTGCCGTTGAATAGATAGATGGAAGAATTGTTGGCATTGCTGCAGCAGTCGGCTATTGAGGCTTTTTCCCGGAACTGATGGACCTGCACGGCAGAGTAAGAGATGCCTTTAATATATCTGTCCATGTCGGCTATATAGGACCGGAGATAGGAAGCGTACTGTTCAACGGTTTCATCGGATCTCTGAGTCCTTTTTTCCGGCATGCCTTCAAGATAAGCGGTGCCGTATTTGGGCACCTGGCTCCAGTCAACCGGATTAAAAGCTATTGTCGCATCCGCCCCGACCCTTTCGTGCTCAGCCAGTATCCTGCCAAGGTCGGCGTTGGACGCGATATCCCCGCTTATTACGAAGACCCTGTCCGCGTCCCCGATACCATGCTCGACAGTCCAATGAACGGCCGAGCCCATTGTCCCCATAAGCTGGGATTCTCTATACATCTTTACGGCTCCGGGAGCGATATTGGAGTAATAAGATTCAAGAGTATCCGGGTTGCTCCAGACATTGCAGAAAATATCCGTTATTCCCTGCCTCTGCATTTCAAGCACGGTGTGATGCATTATGGGGGTGTCAAGCAGCCTGAACATCGGTTTTGCTACCGGATAAGCGGTCCTCCTTATGTCCGTAAGATGTCTTGCCCTTGTCCCCGCTCCTGCAGCCAGTATCATCCCCATTGTTCTACCGCTCATATTGTTCTCCTTTCAACTTTTGAGCCTTTGTCAATATATCGTCAGTAAATTTTTCAAATTTCACTTTTTTGACACAATATTGATGGTCTGGCCGCAAAGCATAAAGCTCTTCTTATGTTATAATTAATCAAGAAATGGACTTCCTATTCGGAGTAACTTTTTATCCCGACCAGTGGCCAAAAGAGTACTGGGAAACCGCCTTTTCGCAGATAGCGGAAAGCGGGTTCAACCTTGTCCGGTTCGGAGAAATGGCCTGGAACTGGATAGAGCCAAGAGAAGACGATTTCAAGTTTGAAGACCTTGATAAGGCTCTGGAACTTGCCGATAAGTACGGGCTCAAAGTGCTGCTCGGTATACCGACCTCCATGGCACCTCCCTGGCTGGTAAGAAAGCATCCTGACACAAGGCCTGTCTCTAACCAGGGCACTCTTTATCCGGAATACGGGCCGCGGCCCAATATCTGCAGAGACAGCGGCACTTTTAAGAAATACGCGGAGCGCATGATAAGGAAACTGGTAGACAGGTACAAGGGGCATCCCGCCGTGCGCTACTGGCAGATAGACAACGAGCCCGTGTATCCGCCGCTGGACTCCACCACCAACGAGGATTTTTGCCACTGTCAGGACACCAGGGCGGCTTTTGTTTCGTGGGCACTGAAGAAATACGGCTCCCTTGAAAAGATAAACGAGGTCTGGGGGGCAAAATTCTGGACCAACGAATTCGGCGAACTTGAGGACATCACGACCCCAAAAACGGGTCTCTGGGACGCAGGCAATCCCCACATCTTTCTAGACTGGTACCGCTTTAAGACCGATTCGCTGAAGGCGTTCCTGGAGTGGGAAAAGGACCTGGTGCTTGAATATGACAAGAGCAAAAAGATCGGCACCAACGGCTTTTTAGGCATCTGCCCCAGAGTGCCGGATCACGACCGCCTGGCCGAAAAAATGGACTGGTACGGCTGGGACATCTACCCCATGGGCGGCAAGAACACCCCCCAGCAGATAGGGGAGATGGCCGACTGGTGGAGAAGTTTTTCAAGCCACAGGAAAACCGAATTCCATGTGACCGAACTGCAGGGCGGGCCCAATGTAAGATGGGGCTATCCAGGGTATATAGAAGGGCCGGAAATAAGGACCTGGACACATCAGATAATCGCTCACGGGGCAAAGTCCATACTGTATCATCAGTGGAGAACGGCGATCTTTGGAGGAGAGGCCGGCGGTTTTGGGATCTTGAACGCGGATGGAAGCCGCACCAAAAGGCTGGAAGCCATAGAAAAGGCCGGACAGGAGATAAAAAAGGCTGTTCAGACACTGCACGCTCACGAATTAAAACCTAAGGCCGCTGTCGCTTATCTAAGGTCTTCCGATATACAGACCTATCAGGAACAGGGGCCTCCAAGAGCTATTGCGGGCCAGTGGGAACAGGTTAGGGCCGATCTGGGGCATACACACGGATTGGACAGCTGCCAGGGGGCCCATCAAGTGCTCTGGAATTATTATAATCCGGCGGCTTTTGTTTTTGAAAGGCATCTTGAGGACGGGGAACTGCCGTACAAAGTCCTGCTTGTGTCAAATCCATATCTCCTTAAGGAAGGCCATGCCGCAACCCTTAAAAAGTTTGTCGAAAAAGGTGGAGTATTGATAACCGAATCCAGGTTCGGCGCAAAAAATGAGAACGCGCACATTCACCAAAAGGGGCTCCTGGGGGAACTTCTAAATGTAACCTGCGACCATATAGAGACCATCGGGGACAGGATAGCAATCCCCAAGATCAGATGTTATGCCTACGGTTTTAGGGACCTCATCAGCGGGGCAGACGATGTTCTGCTTGAGTATGAAGACGGTTATCCGGCTTTTATCGAGAAAAAGATAGGCAGGGGCAAGGTTCTTTACGCTACTTTCTCTCTTTTTATGAGCATAGGCAAGCTAGGCAATTCCAGGCTTGCAAGCTATGTAAGGAGGCATCTGCCGCTGCCGGAATTCTTCTTGAAGGACAAAGACAGCATCGAGATGGTGCTATGGGAGGGCAGCGACACTCCTATCCTGTATGTTATTAATCACAGTCCCAAAAAAGAGAAATTCGAAATAGATGTGCCAGAGCGGTATCTCAAAGCCGAGGATGCCCTGACCGATAAGGGTTTTGAGATAGAAAAAGGCAAACTGCCCATCACCCTTGCCGGAAGAGGTGTGCTGGTGCTGCATTTGTCATAAACCCCCTCTTAATCTCCCCCTTATCAGGGGGAGAAATATTAGAAGAGGTCTTCCCCTGACAAGGGGAAGATGTCCCGAAGGGACAGAAAGGGTTTAGAAAAGGAGAATCAATGATGAAATACGGCTATTTTGACAAAGAAAAAAAGGAGTATGTGATAACGAGGCCGGACACCCCGCTGCCGTGGATCAATTATCTTGGGAGCCAGGAATACTGCGCTCTTATGTCCAACACGGCCGGAGGTTACAGCTTTTACAAAGACCCAAAAGAAAGAAGACTTTTGCGCTACAGATACAACAGCATCCCTTATGACAGGGGAGGGCGCTATCTTTATATCCGCGACAACAAGACCTCCGAGTTTTGGTCGGCCTCGTGGCAGCCGGTGCAAAAGCCTTTTGCAAAATACAGCGACGATTCGTCCAAACTGTTCTCGGTCCAGGAAGGCAAAAAGGACGACTATGTCTATGAGTGCAGGCACGGCCTTGGTTATACTACGATAACCGCGACCTATAAGGGCATTCAGACCAAGACCACCTATTTTGTCCCGCTTGACCAAAACTGCGAGATCTGGATGATGGAAATTAAGAACCAGAGCCTTCAGGAAAGGCAGCTTGGTATCTTCTCTTTTGTGGAATTCTGCCTCTGGGACGCGCTTAACGACATGACCGATTATCAGTACAACCTGAACATAGGCGAGACCGAAGTCGAGGGCCAGGTCATTTACAACATGTCCAGATACCGGGTGGAAAAAAGCTATTTTGCCTACTTTTCGGCAAGCCAGCCCCTGGCCGGGTTTGATACCCAGAGGGAGGATTTTCTGGGCAGGTACGGGGACCTTTCCGGCCCCAGGGCCGTTGTAGAGAACAAGTCCAACAATTCTATCGCCTGCGGCTGGGCCCCTGTGGGCAGCCACAATATCCAGCTGTCGCTAAAGAGCGGCGAGACAAAGACCGTCATCTTTGTCCTGGGATACAGCGAGGACAAAAAAGAGGCCAAAGCGCTCTCCGCAAAGTATTCAAAAAAAGAGGAAGCCGAAAAAGAGCTGCGCGGCCTTAACAAAGCCTGGGAAGAGAACCTTGGCAAACTTGAAGTAAGGACCCCGGACGAAGACCTTAACATGATGCTTAATGTGTGGAACCAGTATCAGTGCAGGACCACCTTTAACTGGTCAAGATCGGCCTCCTATTATGAGTCCGGAATCGGCCGCGGCATGGGATTCCGCGACAGCAACCAGGACACGATGGGCTTTGTCTACCAGATACCCGAAGGCGTTAAGCAGCGCCTGATAGACCTTGCCTCGACCCAGTTCGAGGAAGGGGATGCCTATCACCAGTATTCGCCGCTTACCAAAAAGGGCAACGGCAGGGGCTATTCCGATGACCACCTGTGGCTGGTTTACTCGGTGGCCGCTTACATAAAAGAAACGGGCGACATTAAATTCCTTCTGCAAAAAGTGCCGTATGACACGGGCAAAAAAGGCCTTCGACAGGCTCAGGCCAAGGGCACCATGTTCGAACACCTGGTAAGGGCCGTCAACTATTCCCTTAAACATACGGGTCCGCACGGGCTGCCTCTGGCCGGCTTTGCCGACTGGAACGACTGCCTCAACATGATAGGGCCCAAAAAACAGGCCGAAACGGTGATGGTGGCTCAGATGCTAGCCGGGGCTCTGCTTGAGGTAAGCAGGATGGCAGCCCTTTTAAAGAAAAAGGCGGACTCGATAAAGTACGCAAAACTGCACAAAAAGGTAAAGGACAAAATAAATGCCGTTGCCTGGGACGGCAAATGGTATGTTAGGGCCTTTGACGACAACAAGAAACCTGTCGGCTCCAAAAAGAACACCGAGGGAAAGATCTTTCTTGAAACACAGGGCTGGGCGCTGATGGGCGGCGTGGCGGACAAAGACAGAGCGCTGCAATGCCTGGATTCGGTCAAGGATATTTTGGCAACGGAGCACGGAATTCTTATCCTTCAGCCGTCCTTTTCCAAGTTCTACCACCAACTCGGCTCAATATCGATCTATCCTCCGGGGCTCAAAGAGAACGGGGCTATCTTTTGCCATCCAAATCCGTGGATAGTGATAGCCGAGTGCATTATGGGAAGGGGAGACCGGGCATTTGAGTATTACAAATCCGTTCTTCCTCCCAGCAAGGACCCGGATGTAAGAAAGATAGAGCCCTATGTGTATTGCCAGATGATAGCGGGCAAAGACCACAAAGACTTTGGCGAGGGCAAAAATGCCTGGCTGACCGGCTCGGCCTGCTGGAACTTTATAGCCGTGTCGCAGTGGATACTGGGGATCAGGCCGGAATATGACGGGCTGATGATAGATCCGTGCATCCCGTCTTCGTGGGACGGGTTTGAGGTTAAGAGGAC
>CAYUCV010000008.1:19500-52151 GCA_964443545.1 uncultured bacterium | reverse complement strand
AGGTTCCAGATCTCCAGGAACCTGTCGCAGTCGCAGCCAGGGGCGCATTCATTTTTGCCGCAGCCCTGCTGCGCTCCCAGATCATAGTAGATCTCGGAACAGGGGCCGCAGGGGCCCGTGGGGCCGGCGGACCAAAAATTGTTGTCCTCGCCCAGCCTGATCAGGCGCCCGGCCGGGATGCCCATGTCCTTTCTCCAGATATCTTCCGATTCGGCGTCTTTTTCGTAGACGGCAATATACAGCCTGCTTTTGTCTATGCCGAACTCTTTTGTCAGCAGTTCCCAGGCAAAAGCAACCGCGTCCTTCTTGAAGTAATCCCCGAACGAAAAATTGCCGAGCATCTCAAAAAAAGTGTGGTGTCTGGCGGTGCGCCCCACATTTTCTATATCATTTGTGCGGACGCATTTTTGCACTGTTGCCGCTCTTGCGTGCGCCGGTTTTTCAAGACCCAGAAAGACCGGCTTGAACTGGAGCATTCCCGCCATGGTCAAAAGCACTGTAGGGTCTTTTGGTATCAGAGAAGAGCCTGCAATGACGCTGTGCGAGCGGTCGCCAAAATATTTGAGGAATTTTGTCCTGATGTCGGATGATCTCACGAAAAACCCCTAGAGCCCCAGGGCCTGGCGGACAAACCCCTTTATCTGGTCCTGGGAAGCATCCTGGCTTTGCTTTTCGGTGTCTATTATTCTGAACCTATCAGGGTCGTTCTTTGCCGTTTCAAGATAAAAGGAGCGCACCTCATCATGAAAGGCGATCTTTTCTTTTTCAAAACGATCTATCTTTTTTACTTTGCCTTTGCCCAGACTGGACACCCCGATGGCCCTGGGAAGCCCCACCATGGGAGAGACATCAAGCAGAAAGGTAAGGTCGGGAATAAGACCGCAGGAGGAGACCGCATTGACATATCTGACCAGTTCTTCGGGAAGTTTGCGCCCTCCTATCTGATATGCGAGGGTCGAGTCCGTGAACCTGTCGCAGATAACAACTGCGCCGTCGGTGAGAGCGGGCGCTATCACCTGCTCAACATGCTGGGCCCTGTCGCAGGCAAAAAGAAAGAGTTCCGCGTTCTTTGCCAGAGGCTCATCTGTTGAAAGGAGCAACTTCCGCAGCTCTTTGCCTATCTTTGTGGAACCGGGCTCAAGGGTGAGGACGGACTTTTTGCCTAGACTTTTAAGGTAAGAGTGCAGAAGCGCGGCGTGAGTGGATTTTCCGCATCCTTCGGTGCCTTCAAAACTGATAAAGAACCCTTTCTTCATTTGAGCCTCCCTTATTTTGATACCAGGTTCAACCCCACGGAAAATTCACCCCTCATGGCCCTGTAAAGGAGCGTAACATCAAAACAATGCAGCTCCATAGTTGCATTATAGTCTATTTCCCGCGGCGTTAAAACAGGAACATTGTAGGAAATAAAGACCCCCGCCTTAAACAGCCCGTTCTTGTACCTTAGATTGCCCCTTACATCATCATAAGGAAAGAACCTGTAATTTTCGAAGCGGTACGGGCTGACCCCGTCGTTTATAAAGAGATGTCCGCAGCCGATGCCTGCATCGAGTTGGTCGTTTATCGGCTTAAATATGTCTATGCTGCCGTCCAGGCGAAGCCATCTGGAAGAAGAATCGTAGCCCCTGTAATCGATGGAGGCAGCAAGGTCTGCCCAGAACCCGCGCGGGAGTTCATGAAAATAATTCACCGAGCTTTTGAAAGTGCCTTCAAAAACATTGACCCCCGTGCTTTCTTCGGACACGCCTGCCAGGCTTATCTCCACACTGGGACGCAGCTCCAAAAACGAAAAAGGAAGGTCGTCGTACCTTAAGGATACCTTTGGAAGCAGGCTGACCTTTTCGTAGTTTATCCTTTCCCTGTAAGAGACCTCGGTACGCAATTCATATTTTTTTCTCGGCAGGAATTCAAGCAGTTGGTACAGAAAGGTCTTTGATTCCTCATATTTGATGTCGCTGCCGAAAAACAGCGAATGCGTTAAGCCTCCCCAGTAACCGTCGGCATTAAGCCCGTGTATCCTGATGTTTCCCTGGTTGAACCGGTCCACTACATAATTGCCTTCAAAGCCCAGTCCCAGGCCTTTTTTTGTGGCATAGTCTATCTGAGCCATGCCGTAGCTAAATCCGGACAGCCTCCAGAACAGTTTTTGCTTTAAATATGTTCCGTCATCCGGGTCAACTCCGAATTCAGGCAGGGGGACCTTGTTCTTTGATGCGAACCCGGGGACCGCTGTCATATCATAGACATAGGTGGGCACGGGCGCCACGGGAAGCCCTCCGGCCCAAAGAACTCCCATGTAAAGCACTATCCATCCCTGTTTTGGGTAAAGGCTGAGATTTTGAGCAGTGAACTTGTAATGAGGCTCTTTAAGGCCGCATGTAGAAAAAGAAGCGTCGTTGAGAGCGATCTCCTCCGGCTTGATAACGACATCTTTTCCCGAGATCCAGTTGCCCTTGACCACCATGGAAACTCTGCCTGCCCTGCCCTCTTTGCTTTTTATGTTGTAATCAAGGTCCTTGCCCTGCAACGTGACATCCTGCCTTTCAAAAGTGAAGTCGTCCGGGGATACTATCCTGCCTTCTTTTGAATAATAGATGAGATGGTCGGAAAAGACCTTTGTGTCCTTGTAGGAAGCCTCTACCGAGCCGCGGGCTTCGATCAGCCCCTGTTCTTTCCTGTAGAAAATATCGTTGCCGGTCAACAAAACCGAGGTGTCCTGGCAAAGCGCCGTGGAGTATAAAAGAAGCGGCCATAACGCCAGAGCCGCCAGCGCAGTTCTATGCGGCGTCATTATACTGGGATTTGCTTTCGAACTTCGTGTATTCTTTCCTGAAAACCAGTTCTACTGAACCGGTGGGGCCGTTCCTTTGTTTTGCGATAATTATTTCGGCGGTGTTTGCCTTTTCGGAATTAGGGTTGTTGTAGTCGTCCCTGTGGATAAAAAGCACCAGATCGGCCGTCTGCTCTATCTCTCCGGATTCCCTCAGGTCCGAGAGCCTGGGGATCCTTACCTGCCGCTGTTCGACCGCCCTTGAGAGCTGCGAAAGCGCGATCACCGGCACATCCAGCTCCCTTGCCATGGTCTTAAGCGCCCTTGCTATCTCGGACATTTCCTGGACGCGGTTTTCCGACCTGAACCTGGCCTGGATCAGCTGCATGTAGTCTATTATGACCAGCGAAAGGCCTCTTTCTATCTTCATCCTTCTTGCTTTGGCCCTGATCTCCGTGGCCGAGATCGCCGCTGTGTCGTCTATCCAGATAGAGGCCTCCGAAAGCCTGCCTATTGCCCTTGTCAGCCTTTTCCATCCTGCGTCCGAAAGGGTCTGTGCCCTTAATTTTTGCGCGTCCACCTCGGACTCGCTGCAGAGCAGCCTCTGGGCAAGAGCTTCCTTGGACATTTCCAGGCTAAATATTGCCACCGGCAGTTTATGCTTAACTGCCACATTCTGAGCAATGTTGAGCGCCAGAGCGGTTTTTCCTACCGAAGGTCTTGCGGCGATTATTATGAGCTCGGAATTCTGCAGGCCTCCTGTCATTGTGTCCAGGTCGGGATAGCCTGTCGGTATGCCTATCAGTGATTCTTTCTTGCCGTAGAGCTGGTCTATCTTGTTTAGGACGGACTTCAAAAGAGCGTCGATCTTTTGAAATCCCTGTCTCGATCTTTTTAGTGCTATCTCAAATATGCTTTTTTCGGCATCGTCAAGGACAGCATCCACATTTTCGGGGTCCTCAAAAGCTTCCGCGACTATCGCTGTGCCGGCTTCTATGAGACGCCTCAGAACTGCCTTTTCCGCCACTATCTTGGCATAATACTCCACATTGGCGGCGGTCGGCACGCAGTTCAACAGATCAGAGATATATACGCTGCCGCCGACAGAGTCCAGCCTGTCCGTCTTTCTGAGTTCTGCTGTTACGGTGACGATGTCGACCGGTTCGTTCTTGTCGAACATGTTTAAGATGGCTTCAAAAATAAACCTATGGGCGTCGCGGTAAAAACTGTCGGGGCGCAACATCTCAACGACGCGGATGATCGCGTTCTTGTCAAGCAGCATGCAGCCGACAACCGACTGCTCCGCGTTGAGGTCCTGCGGCGGTAACCTGTCTTCGGCCATTGTTGGCTTAGTCTTCCTTTGCTTTTTCCAGGAGCTTTAAGATATCCCCCAGCATTTCTTTTTTGAACCTTATGCCTTTTTTTGTAGGGAGCCAGTCGGCTTTGGCTTCGGGCATCTGATAGTACTCTCTAAGGTCTATGTAGACATTGCCCCGCCATTCCGAACTGGTGAGGATAAAATGCGTGTCCTTGTTCTTTTCTATGTGGCCGTATTCTTTAAGCGGTTTTACTTCGCTCATGCTTCACCTCCTTATATATATATAGAGATCTGGCCAAGTATTGACCAGTATAACTCTTTTTGCAGGAACTTACCACCTCGGGCGTTCCCTGCGCCACCAGATAGCCTCCTTTATCTCCTCCTTCGGGACCAAGGTCTATCAGATGGTCTGCCGATTTTATCACATCGAGATTGTGTTCGATCACGACCACCGTGTTGCCTGCATCTACAAGCCTCTGGAGCACATCAAGCAGCTTTTTTATGTCGTCAAAGTGAAGGCCTGTGGTCGGCTCATCCAATATATATAAAGTCCTGCCTGTGCTTCTGTGCGACAGTTCGGACGAAAGTTTGATCCTCTGGGCCTCTCCTCCCGACAGAGTTGTCGCCGCCTGCCCAAGATGTATATAAGAAAGCCCGACATCCATAAGTGTCCTAAGGATGTGATTTATCCTGGGTATCTTTTCAAACACGTTGTACGCCTCTTCCACGGTCATGTCCAGGACTTCCGAGATGTTTTTTCCCTTGAACCTGACCTCAAGGGTTTCGGGATTGTACCTTTTTCCCTTGCATTCCTCGCAGGGGATATAGACATCAGGCAGAAAGTGCATTTCTATTTTTATCAGCCCGCCTCCGCCGCAGGTCTCGCATCTGCCGCCTTTGACATTAAAGGAGAACCTGCCTTTCTGATAGCCCCTTACCCTGGCTTCTTCGGTCATGGAAAACAGGTCTCTTATGTGGTCAAAGGCTTTAGTATAGGTAGCCGGATTGGACCTTGGGGTGCGCCCGATCGGGGACTGGTCTATTATTATGACCTTGTCGATGTTGTCTATACCGTGTATTGACGAGAACTTACCCGGTTTTTCGGTGGACCTGTAGAGCTGTCGTGCCAGTTCACGGTATAGGACCTCGTTTATTAGGGAGCTTTTGCCTGAACCAGATACACCGGTAACAGCGGTAAAGGTGGAAAGCGGTATGCTGATATCTATTTTCTTAAGATTGTGATGAGCGGCACCTTTTATGGTGATGGTTTTTCCGCTGCCTTTTCTTCTTTTTTCAGGGACTCTAATGCTCTCTCTGCCGCTCAGATATTTTCCCGTTACGGAAGAGGCGTCACTTGCGACCTCCTGAGGGCTGCCCTGCGACACTACTCTGCCCCCGTGAACACCGGCTCCGGGGCCGATGTCAATTATATGGTCGCAGGCTTTCATAATCTCCTCATCGTGTTCAACTACAATAACGGTGTTCCCGAGGTCCCGCAGGTCCTTAAGTGTGCGGATCAGCCGGTCATTGTCCCTCTGGTGCAGCCCGACGCTCGGTTCATCAAGTATGTACATGACCCCGACGAGGCCGGAACCTATCTGGGTCGCAAGGCGCGTTCTCTGGGCTTCTCCTCCCGACAGTGTCCAGGACTGTCTGCTAAGGGCAAGATAGTCAAGCCCGACATTTGATAGGAACTTGAGCCTTGCGTTTATTTCCTTTAGTATCTGTCTTGAGATCTCCAGCTGTGTCTTCGAAAGCTTAAGTCCTCTGATAAAGTTATTCAGTTTTTCTATAGAAAGAGAGGAAGCCTCCGCTATGGACAGACCCTCTATTTTTACCGAGAGGCTCTCCGGCTTCAGCCTTGCCCCCCCGCATTCTTTGCAGACCACCGGGCTCATGAAGCGGTACAGGTAAAACCTCACATTTTCTGAATCCGTTTCCTTGTATCTGCGGTCCAGATGGTTAAGTACCCCCTCATAATCATCCTCATATTCAGAATATCCGCCGGAATAGGTGTACCTGAACTTCATCTTTTCTCCCCCGGTGCCGTTCAGGATAGTGTCCAGCTGCTCCTTTGTCAGGTCCTTAACGGGAGTGTCGAGGCTGAACTTCATTTTTTTTGCCAGGGCCTCAAGTTTGTGCATGTAATAAGGAGCCCCGGATTTCCACGGCTCGATCGCCCCTTCGTTTATAGAAAGGGTCCTGTCAGGGATGACAAGGTCCGGATCGAACATTAGAAGAGAGCCCAGTCCTGTGCAGTTGGGGCAGGCCCCGTAAGGATTGTTAAAAGAAAAGATCCTGGGGCTTATCTCCCCCAGGCTTATGCCGCAGGCAGCGCAGGCAAAGTTCTCGCTGTAGATGACCGGAGTGTTTTTGCCTTCTGCTATCAGGACGCTTCCCCTTCCCAGTTTGAGCGCTGTCTCAACGGATTCGAACAGCCTTCCCCTGCCCTGGCTGTCAGCGGCTAGTCGGTCCACCACCACCTCTATAGAATGTTTCTTTTTTTTGTCCAGCTTGGGGTCCTGCCCTATCTCAAATACGGTCCCGTTTACCCTGATCCTGACAAAGCCTTCCTTCTTAAGCCCCTCGATCAGGTCCCTGTGTTCGCCTTTTTTCCCGGAGATCACGGGGGCCAGAACCATAATCTTTTTCTTGTTGAAATGCTTTATTATGTTGTCCGTTATCTGGGAAGCGCTCTGTTTTTCTATCTTTTTACCGCATTTGTGGCAGTATGGAGTACCAATACTTGCGTATAAAAGGCGGAGAAAATCATACAGCTCTGTCACCGTGCCCACCGTGGACCTTGGGTTCCTGCTGGGGGCTTTCTGCTCTATAGAAATGGCAGGGGAAAGTCCGTCTATGGAATCCACATCCGGCTTTTGCATCTGTTCGAGGAACTGCCGGGCGTAGGCAGAAAGGGATTCAACATAACGCCTTTGCCCTTCCGCGTACAAGGTGTCGATAGCAAGTGATGATTTTCCTGAGCCGGAAAGCCCCGTAAGTACGACAAGTTTGTTCCTCGGGATCTCAAGATCTATGTTCTTTAGATTGTGAGTCCGCGCGCCGCGGATGACTATTTTGCTTGGGTCGGGCATATATGTCTATTATATAACGGAAATCAACTTTGTTTAAGCGTGGCTTAACCGACACTAAAGTGTCGGCTCCTGAAGAATCAAGGGAATTCAAGGCCGACCTCCATTCCGCTGAGCCGGGAAGGTTAGGCTGGCGGGGACTGTTAATGTCTGAGCCCTTTTGGATGCATAAGATGTTTCATGAAAGACCTAATTCTATGCACAATACCGGCGTGTTTCCTGAGGAGTTTTGTGTCAGCTTCAAGAAGTTTCAAATTCTCTTTGAAAGACAAGTTGGCTATTTTTGCTTGTTCAATGTAATTTGTCAATTCAAGAGATACTTGCTTGCTGTAATGGTCAAGTTTTCCTTGAATAACATGCCCCCCATTACAATAATCTTGAAATTGTTTCAGTGTACGGGTCAAGTTATCTTTATGTTATTGTTGTTGAATAGGTTGTTGTTTCTGTCATACTGTGAACATCTTTATAAGTTGTCAGTTTTCGACCATCCTCGAAAATTTTCAAAAATCCGAGCAGCATCGCTGTAATGTCCGTGTGAGGCTCGCTATCTTTGAAAGGATGTCTTAGCGAATGAAGCAAAATGTGGGATAATTCATGTGCCATGATAAGGACAAATCCCGAAGCGTGGTCCTTACAATTTTTGCTGACTTTGACATTAATGGGATAATTGTTTAAGGATAACTGCCCAAATGAAGGAAGATTTGCCGGTATTTGAACTTGAGCCGTTATGCCTTCGGATCCAGATTCATATTGTTTTGCGATTTGAGTTGAGTGAAAGCGATTGTCCTCGGTTTGCGCCCGAAAATCCTTAGGTACATAAGTGAGACTTATTTTTACGGGCAGACCCAGTTGAACAGCGATTTCTTGGGCTGCTTCTTCAATCCTGTTTTTCCAGATAAGGGAATATAATCTTTACCCTGAAATAGGCTGCTTGACGCCAAGCAAATCGTATAAGTTTCTTACGGCCTTTTCGATATCTTCCATCCCTATCCCTTATAGACATCTCCGCGGCTGCCTATGGCATGAACTAGAAGTGTTTTTTCTGAAAGTTGAATTTCATAAATGATCCTGAAATTCCCGATCCTTAGGCGGCGCGTTCCTGAAAGTTCTCCGTGAAGGGGTTTCCCAAGATAGGGACTTACAGACAGGACATCAATTGCCTTTGCAATGCGCTTTTTTGAAGGCCTGTCCAGTTTAGAGAAGTGTTTTGCCGCGGACTTGTGAAAGACGATATTGAACATCAAAAATTATTCTTTTTTTTAACTTCTTCCCATGGTACAAATTCCTTGTTCTTGCCGGTTTTCCATGCTTTCCGGGATCGTTTGACCCTGCTTATCAACTGCCGCGAATTGATGATCCTCTCTTCCATCTCTTTTTCGCGGATATACCTCACATAATCGGCGACAAACCGCACATCTCTCTCTGGAAGAGCCCTGACATCTTCCATGATCTCTTTAAGTAGTATTTTAGGGTTCATGGCTTTCTCCTTTTACGCTCAAAAATTATATCACACCTTCACGCCCTTGGTTGCAAAACATATCTTTCAATCATATCTGCAGAAGTATTAACAATATCGGATGGCAAAAGCCCGGCTTTTTTTGCAACTTCCTCCGATTTTTTTAAGATACCCAGGGTATCTATGCAATGAGAGTCAGATCCAAAGCAGACCTTCCAGCCTGTCTTTTTGACCTGACGCGCTATCTCTATGCACCTGTCGTAACTACCTTGTCTTATCATTCCGGAAAAACTGGAATTGTTGATCTCAATAAGCACCCCGTGCTTTTTGCAGGCTTCAACAATGGTCGGGATGTCTATTTTGAACTGAGGGTTGCCTGTGTGCCCCAGGATCTTAACATAAGGGTTCTTGATAACTTTTAACAGCGTTTCCGTGTTCACCCTTTCATCACGCCCATCATAACCTACCCGTATATGAAAGGAGGCGATCACCACTTCCAACTCCTTCAAATACTGTTCGTCAAGGTCCAAAGCGCCGTCGGTGTTTATGATGTTGGCCTCAATGCCTTTAAGTATGCGCACATTCCTGATCTTTTGCGGAAGGCTGTGCAGATTGGCAAAGTGGTACTCGTGAGGAGCCCCACCCATCGCGGGGCCGTGGTCCGTCATGGCAATGTATTTAAGGCCTTTTTTCTTTGCCTGCTGCGCATATTCGTATATCGTGTTATATGCGTGGCCGGACGATACCGTATGAACATGAAGATCCGCAATGTATTTCAAAGTATTTCTACCGTATTTCTACTGAATTTCTGATGCTATCTCATCCGGAACATCAAAATTAGAATAAACATTCTGTACATCATCGTGCTCTTCCAGAGCGGTCACCAGTTTAAGCAGTTTTTTTGCTTCTTCCCCTGAAACCGCGATCGTGGTGTTGGGAACAAGCGTGATCTCCGAGGAGGAGAGTTCGAACTTTTTCTCTTTCAGGGCCTTGAGCACAGCTTCAAAGTTTTCCGGTTTGGTCCTTACCTCCAGGGTTGAATCTTCTTCGGTTATGTCCTCGGCTCCTGCCTCGATAGCCTCTGCCATCAGCTCTTCGGCGTCAACTTTTGATTTTTCAGCCGTGATGACCCCGTATTTGGTGAACTGCCAGGAAACGCAGCCTGCTTTCCCCATATTGCCGCCGTTCTTGGTAAAGATGAACTGGATCTCTCCCTGGGTCCTGTTCTTGTTGTCCGTCATCACATCGGCTATTACCGCGGCGCCTGCCGGTCCGTAGCCTTCGTATGAAAGCTCCTCAAGAATTGCACTTTCTATGGCGCCTGTTCCCCTGTCTATAGCCCTCTGGATGTTGTCACGCGGCATATTGGCCTCTTTGGCCTTGTCCACTACCAGGCGGAGCCTGGCGTTGCCCGAAAGATCACCTCCTCCGAGTTTTGCCGCGACCGTTATCTCCCTTGCCAGTTTTGAAAAGAGTTTACCCCTCAACTGGTCTGTCTTGCCTTTGGCCCTTTTAATTGTTGACCATTTTGAATGTCCTGACATCTTTTCTCCTTACTGCGACAATGCCTGTCTAAAAGAAAGCACTTTTTCTATAGCCTTTTTGTAGAGCGCTATATACTTCTTGGCCGAAATATCCCAGGAAAAGTCATATCCCATGACCTTTTTCACCAGCCTGCCCCACTTTTTCCTGTCCTTATAGGCTGCAAAAGCCCTTATTGCCGCATCTTCCAGCGCCTTTGAAGAGTATTCTTCAAAAACGAACCCGTCGCCTTTTTCTGACTTAAGGTCATAATCGAACACTGTGTCAGCCAGTCCGCCGGTCTTTCTAACTAACGGGATAGTTCCGTATTTGAAGCTGATAAGCTGGCCGAGGCCGCAGGGCTCATACCGGGACGGCATGATGAAAAAGTCGCTTCCTGCATAGATAAGCTGTGCGAGCGCCGAATTGAACCCGATATTGGCGGCGAACTTCCCTTTGTATCTTTCGGAAAAAGACCTGAAAAGCTCCTGATACGAGGGATCTCCCGCGCCCAGCGCCACGAACTGAAAACCCATTCCCATTATAGCAGGAAGAGCCTGCGAAAGAATATCAAGGCCTTTTTGGTCCGCAAGCCGCGAAATTATGCCGATAATGGGAGCGTCTTTGCTGTTTTCCAGATCATTGGCTTTGCGGAGGGCGGCCTTGTTCACGGCTTTTCCGCGAAGATTTGAGGACGAGTACATTTTTGCTATCTTTGTGTCCCTTTCCGGGTCCCAGAGTTCATTGTCTATTCCGTTAAGTATCCCGTAGACATCGGAGCCTCTCTTCTTTACCAGGCCCTCAAGTCCGCACCCGAACTCTGGGGTCTGAATCTCCCTGGCGTAAGTGGGGCTTACCGTATTGATGACATCGGCAAAAACAAAACCCGCCTTTGCATAACTGACATTGTTCCAGAACTCAAGAGTATCGGGAGTATAATACTGCCAGGAGAGTCCCGTGAGCGGCATAGTGTCGGCTTTAAAAAGCCCTAGGTAGCCCATGTTGTGCACCGAATAGACAGTGGCCACCGTTCTAAAGAAAGGATCCTCTTTCCCTTCGGTCTTTATATAAGCGCCGATAAGAGCGGTCTGCCAGTCGTTAAGATGTATAACATGCGGTTCCCAGCCTAGTTTTTTGAGAGCTGCCAGGACAGCCTTGCAGAAAAATACGAACCTCTGCGCGTTGTCCGGATAATCCCTGCCGTTCTCCTGATAAAGCCCTTCTCTGTCAAAGAACTTCTCGCTGCCTATAAGATAGACGGTTACACCGGACCCTGGGAGTTTGGTTTCGTGGATAGAAGCGTATTCCACCATGTTCCCGACCCGCACGGGTATTGCCTCGAACAGCGTCTTGAGCCTAAAATGGCCGTCATCCACCATCTTGTACTTTGGTATTATGGCCCTAACATCGTGGCCCAGCGCCTTGACCGCCTTTGGAAGAGATCCGGCCACATCCGCAAGCCCTCCGGTCTTGCAGAACGGCACCATTTCGGAAGAAACGAACAGGATCTTCATTGCTTTTGTCCCAACAGCTCTTTGACCTTGCTGCTTACTTCGTCAAACAGCCTGTCGCAGGATACAGGATCATTTGCTTCCGCTGTTATATGGAGCTCCGGTTTGTCCGGATGGGCATGTACCAGAGCCCAGCTTTTGCCTGTGATGAGCTTGAACCCGTCGGTCAGATCTGTTTGAGAGCCGCCGCTGGATTCAATGAGCTTTCTGATAACGCCGCCCTTGAATTCGTTATCGCAGTGAAGTTTTTCTTTGCGGAAGCAGGTCCTTGGCAGGGAGTCCGTGATCTGCGAAGCCTTCTTTCCGGATCTTGCGAGCAATTCCAGTATCTTTGCCGTTGCCAGCATCGCATCAAAATACGGTTTGAACCCGGGAAATATATACCCTCCCACGGGTTCGCCCAAAAAGCCAACGCCGCCGGACATTGCGCCTTCCATCATCGCCCTTATGGAGGTCTTTGTCCTTATTACAGTTGTTCCCGAATTATTTGCCAGGACATCCACCGCGGAGCTGGCATTTACCGGTACCGCGATCGTCTTTGGCTTGTCGGATATCAGGACAAGAGCGGTGACAAAAGCAAGAGCTGTCTGACCTTCAAGGACCTTTCCTTTTTCATCAACTATAAAGACCTTTTCGGCCCCGGAATCGAACATGATGCCCAGGTCCGCATTAAGGCTGGTGACGATCTGCGAAAGCTGGTTCAGATATCTGTCAAATTCTTCTTTTGATTTGGTCAGCTTGGTCTTTTCCAGGTGCGAATTTATGGCGACCGTTTCACAGCCCAACTCTCTCAACACTGTCGGAAAGACCTGGGAAGCGCTGCCAAAGGCGTAATCCACCACTATCTTAAAACCTCTCTTCCTGATGCAGCTGCTGTCTATATAGTGAAGCACGCCTTCCTTGTATTCTTCGGTCACCCTGCAAAACGGAAAAGTGAGCTCTCCCGTTTCCTCGATCGCTGCCCTCAGATAATCCTCCCCCCAGAAAAGGCGCTCTATCGTCTTTTCTTTTGAGGTTGACAGGTCCATGCCGTCAAAATCAAAGAACTTTATGTCTATAACTTCATTGTCGAACGGCGACTTTCTTACATGGAAGCCGCCTTTGCAGGATAGCGATTTGAGGAAATACCGGTTGATCGGTATCGGCACGGTCTCAATATTGGAGATGTTGACCCCCGAGGACAGGACACCTGCTATAAGGGCCCTGTAGATCATCCTTGAGGATTTGTGCCCGTCCATGGAGCAGACGGCGGAAGAACCCTTGCCGAGCATCGCTCCGTAGGCAGAGCCGAGTTTGGCGGCAAACTCAGGGGTTATTTCAATATTGCATTTTCCCGTGACCCCGAAGGCGCCAAATATGGCATTCGACCACTTTTCCCTCCAGACCACCGTTTTGTTCACCGTGCTGCCCTTTTCTATTTCTTTATCCGGCCAGATCTTGACAAAAGGAAGCACCCTGACCCCGGAAGAGACCCTGCATCCGCGGCCGAGCACGCTCCCCTCTTCAAGAATGCTGCCGTCGCCTATAAAACAGTCGCTTGCCACCACCGCGTCTTTAAGGAAACACTCTTTGCCTATTTCAACATTATCCCAGACGACGCAGTTGATCAGCCTGCTTCCCTGCCCTATTTTGCATCCTTCCCCGATGCAGGAATTTTCTATCTGGACCTCGGGCCCCGTTCTTAGCGACGCAGGAAAAAGGCTTTTGCCTTTAAGCAGATCGCCGTGGGAGTTTTTATATTCTATCAAATTGCCGATATCTTTCCAATAACCGCTGTCCACAAAACCGAAGATCTTTTTGTCCTCTTTAAGGAACTTCGGAAAGAGGTCCTGACTAAAGTCAAAGAACCGTCCGCAGGGCACCTGGGACAGGGCTTCCTTTTTTAGAACATAGATGCCCGTATTGACGGTGTCGCTGAATACCTCTGCCCAGGAAGGTTTTTCGAGAAAAGCTTTGATGCGGCCGCCGGGCTCGGTGATAATTATCCCGTACTGCAGAGGGTTCTTAACCCTGGTCAGAGAGATTGTAGCAAGGCTGCCGTTCTTTTTATGGAAATCAACAAGAGCGGTCAGGTCTATATCGGAGATCACATCAGCGCTCAGTACAAGAAAATCTGAAGTGAGCAGGCCTTCGGCCAGTTTTACGGCGCCGGCGGTGCCAAAATCCTCTTTTGCCTCAATGTAAGATAGTTTTACGCCGTGAGAAGACCCGTCCCCGAAATAGCCCTTTATCTGCTGCGGCTGGTGGTATAAAAGAACTATTATCTCTTCTATACCGTGCTTTTTAAGCCAGGAAAGAACATGCGACATGATAGGCCTGCCGCATATCGGGACCAGCGGTTTAGGTCTGTCGACAGTAAGAGGATGGAGCCTGGTGCCCATCCCGCCCGCCATGAGTACTGCTTTCATAAGCTATGTGCAATAGACCCTGTAGTCCAGGTCCGGGAAAAGATTGTCCTTTGATGCTATATCGTTAAGATATCCTTCGTCAATATTGCCCGACTTAAGCATTTCAAAAAGCTTTGTGAACCTTTCTATATGGTCTTTGCTCCTTTTAACGGCATAAGGCACGGCAGTTCCGGTCTTCATGATAAAGGCCCAGTCGGAGGCCTGTGCCAGAAGAAGTTCTCTGGCTGCCTGGTTTAGCGCTCGTATTTTTTGGGGCGAATCATTATTCAACCTTACAGCATCATTGGCCAACTCCGTCATCCTTTCCGCGGCTTTGTGCAGATGCCTGTATATCCAGTCGTTGCTGCCCTCCAGCCATACCTCATTGTATCCCTTATATCCCCAGCTGCTCATAGAGGGCTCTATGACCTGGTTCCTCTTGTTCTCGTCAAGGTACTGGGACGGAGTGGTCAATCTTATCGTGTCCTGGTCGCAGGCGAGCTTTCTTATCAAAAAGTCAAGCCATTCGGGGCCTTCGAACCACCAGTGGCCGAAGAGTTCGGCATCATACGGAGAAACAAGTATGGGCTTTTTACCAAGCAGGTCATAAAGGTGTTCTACCTGCTTTTGTCTGTTGAACATGAAATTGCCGGCATGATCTGCTGCCCTGTCCAGCGCCCAGCGCCTGTCGTACGGCTCTTTATGGTTGGTCTCTCCGGTGATGCGGTAATACTTGATCCCGGTGTTCACCCTTATCCCGTCGGAATGGATATAGGGCTTCATGTATTCAAAGTCAAGGTCAAAGCCTATGTCCCTGTAGAATTCCCTGTAGTTATAATCTCCCGGATAACCTTCTTTTGCGCTCCAGACAGCCTTGGACGATTCTATGTCCCTTCCAAAGGCCGCGGCGCCGCTCCTGCAATAGACCGGCGCAAAGATCCCGTACCTTGGCCTTGGCGAGCCGTGGAGGATGCCGTGGGTGTCAACAAAAAAATATCTGATCCCCTCTTCGAAAACATAGCTGTCGTGCCCCGGGAAATAGCCGCACTCCGGAAGCCATATACCGGCCGGGGTCCTTCCGAACACATCCTTAAAGTAACGAGCCGCCACTCTTATCTGTGCTCGCGAAGCTTCTTTGCAGGTTTCCATCAGCGGCAAAAACCCGTGAGTGGCGCCGCAGGTTATCACTTCCACGCAGCCGGAGTCGAGAAATTTCTTGAAGGCCCTGGTCAGGTCCCGTCCGTATTTTTCGCAGAAGACCCATCTGGCGTTCTCGAACTTGTCTTTGTACATGTGCGCCAGCCGATTGAACTGGGGCTCCCATTTTGTCCTTTCGATCTCCTTATAAGCGAGTTCTATAAGGCTGTTCATGTGGGCTATATAGCGCTCCTGCAGCAGATCGTCCCTTAGCATGGCTATCAGTGTCGGAGATAGAGAGACCGTTATCTTAAAAGGAATGCCGTCCCTGATCAGATTGTCAAAGACATTGATCAGCGGTATATAAGTTTCGGTTATAGCCTCGAAAAGCCAGTCTTCCTCAAGAAAATCGCTGTGTTCCGGATGGCGTACGAACGGAAGGTGCGCATGAAGCACCAGCGCCAGATATCCTTTTTCCATTACTGGGTTCTTTTCTCTACAACCTTGGTAATGGAGCGCTTCATGTCGCCTTTTGCATTTTTTGCGACAATGGGTATTTCCTGTTTGCCGTCAGGAAGTGCAAATCTCAGCGTAAAAGAACCGTCCCTTCTCAACTTTACGGGAAGCCCCTGTACCGTAAGCTGCGCAGAAGGCTCTGTTGCGCCGTAAACAATGAGCTCGGTGCTTGCTACCAGCCAAAAATCCTTGTTCTCCTGCGGGGATTTTTGCATGAAACTGGACGGAAAACCCGAGGAAAGCTCTTCATGAAGCCTTCTCTTGAGGAGCTCTTTTATGTCGCCGGATGATTTGCCCAGCCCAAAGCCTCCGGAAAGAGAGTATATCTTGTCCCAGTCTATGGTCATCCATTCTTCGTCAACTTCATCTGACATTCCGTCCCTTGGGGTGGATACAATGTTAGACCTTGCCGCGACATAAAATTTACCGCTCGGATCCAGAAAACCTATGTCTATGCACCAGCTTCTATTGGGTTCTCCGATATTGACGTACCAGTTCTTTGCATGTCCGGTAAGCTCTATGTCAAAGGATCTGTTGGCGTTCATTCCGGTAAAACTGATGCCGGAAACATCATAGACGCGCAGTATCCTTTTGGACCTTGAGAACTCATAATGTCCCATGGCCGACTTTAACTCGTCTATCTTCCAGTCGGCAATCTCCCAGTAAGCATAGATCCAGTGGGGATCTCTGACAAGAAGGGTTATCCTGCAGTCCGAATATCCGTCGGGCAGCTCATATCCCCTGCTCTCCATCATCTTTTGCATAACAGGACCCGCGGATCTGAAACTATCTTCCTGAGGCTGCGCGGGCAGCCCTGGGGTTACGGGCGCTGCATTGAGCACAACGTTCTTTGGCTTTTTTGAGGGTGCTCTTTTCCTGGCCGGCTTTTTTGCCGTGGTAGCTGCCTTTTTTGCTGCTTTCGGCCTGGCTGCGGTTCTCTTCTTCTTAGAACTCTTTGCCATGACAACCCTCCTTGTCTATTAACTAACCCGGCATACCGGGGTTGTTAAGGAACCTTACATTACCTCTCTAAGATATTTTGCCGCTTCTTCCGGCGGGGTCGGATTTATGTAAAGTCCGGTGCCCCATTCAAAACCGGCTGTCTTTGTCAGCCTCGGGATTATCTCTATGTGCCAGTGGTAGTCATACTGTATCGTGCCCCAGTAGTCCGGCCTTCCCGCTCTTGCCACCACATTTGGGGCCGTGTGAATGACATAGTTATAAGGAGGATCGTATAGCGTCTTTTTTAATCTTATCAGGATATCCTTGAGCATCCTTGCGCACTGCTTGGTCTCTTCTTCGCTCATTTCCGTAAAGCCGTAGTAATGCTTTCTCGGCAGCAGCCACACCTCAAAAGGGAACCTCGAGGCAAACGGGGCAAAAGCGACAAAGTTCTCGTTCTCGGCGATTATTCTTTCGCCAAAGCTAAGCTCCTGCCTGATCAGGTCGCAAAAGATGCACCTTTCCTTTTCTATGAAGTACTGTCTGGCGTTGGAAAGCTCCATTTTGATGTACCTGGGAGTTATCGGGGTGGCGATCAGCTGCGAATGTGAATGGGAAAGCGAGGCCCCCGCGGCCTCTCCGTAATTCTTGAACACCAGTACATATCTGAACCTCTTGTCCCTTTCAAGGTCCCTGATGCGCTCTTTGTAGGCCCAGAGTATCTTTTCGACCTGAGCGTCCGCCATTTCGGGGATCTGTTCGGTGTGCTTGGGGCTTTCCACTATCACTTCATGCGCCCCGATACCGCTCATCATGTCAAAAATGCCGATACCGGTCCTGTTGACCTCTCCTTCTATGACAAGCGCAGGGAATTTGTTGGGCATCACGCGCACCTGCCAGCCCGGAGTGTCCTTGGCAGTGCCTGGCTTTCTGGCGGCGATTATTTCTGAAGGGGTCTTGCTCTCGTTGCCTTCGCAAAAGGGGCACATCTTTGGCTCCGCTGCTACCGAGCTCCCTTTTTCTCCGGCCTTAAAATCCGAGGGCCTTCTGCCTCTTTCCGTAGAGATGATAACCCAACGGTCCGAGATGGGATCCTTTCTTAGTTCAGGCATCTGCTGCTCCTTCCTTGATCGTCAGTTTGATCGAAAAATCCAGAGAACCCTCCGGGTCAAGTTCTAGTTTGTTATGTAGCAAGAGACAGGAACCCTGATAGGTCCGCTCAAAGCCCCCCTCGGACTGGGAAACAGTTTCGATCGGAAAACGCCATAGATCGAACCTTTTGCTTCCGTCTATCATTATACTTAACGAGCTCCATTTGTCAATCAATACAGCCTCATAGATCTGCTGCGAAATGCCGCTGCTTGCCAGCTCGCAGTTCTGAGGTTTTTTGCCGTCAATAACATAATAGCGGTCGGGAGCATTGCCTGCCAGAAGCGAGAGGTTCAGCTCTGTCCCCATCCACACGGAAAGAGGTTCTTTCGAAAGGTTCTTCACATTCCAGGAAACATCTATCTCGCTCCTGTCGGAATAGAGAGTAAAGGTCTTTTCTATCGATACGGGCTTAAGTGTTCCGCTGCAGCGGACCTTCCCTTTTCTTGTGAAGACGACCTTAAGATCGTTCCTGCCGTAGACCACTTTGTGGCTGTAGGGTGCAAGAACAAAGTCGCCGGCCTCGCCGTATTTAGAGGCTGAGAACTTCTCTATGGTGGTGTCGGGATCGAGAAAATGGTCGATAAAAGAGGTCCTGCGGTACCAGTCGTAATTGAGATATCTGTCCAGGCCCACTTCTTTTACCCTGACGGCGTCGTGGATGCTGGAGGTCCCTTCCGATGTGCCGGTCAGGGTAAGTTGGTGCAGATGGCTCCTTAAAATGTCTTTGTGATAGACCTCTTCTCTTCTTGTAAGAGTGTTCATCAGGTTAAAGGCCTTTGGCCTGTAGTCCAGTTCAAA
This sequence comes from uncultured bacterium, assembly GCA_964443545.1. GTDB lineage: Bacteria > Margulisbacteria > WOR-1 > JAKLHX01 > JBAZKV01 > JBAZKV01. The sequence goes on along the minus strand of CAYUCV010000008.1, from coordinate 33,551 downwards.
GGCGCAGCCTCCGGTTTGAGACAGGTATAGGTTCAGCAGACGGCTGCTGACAAGGACCTCTTTTTCTCCCTCTTTTAGGTGGTCCTGTACTTCCGCCTCCAGCCAGTTACGGGAAGAATGAACAAAACTGTCGGCCTTGTTCTCCGCCTTGATTAGGTGTTCATAGATCGCATGCCTGAGGTAATTTAGGTACAGCCCGCCGAAAACTCCGTGCCAGTACGGGCAATTGCATTGCCCCTTCCACAATTCGTCAAGCATCTCTTCTTTTTCAGCCCAGGAGCCCTGTAGGGACCTTTCGGCCTTTTTGGATACCAGAAGCATCTTTTTGTGCATATAATTGCTTTCGCTGTACTTTACGAAGAAATTCCTGAAGAAGCCCCCTTTAAAGAACTGTTTGTAATACTCTAATTTTCCTGCGCCTTTAAGTTCTTCAAGAATATGGGCGAATTTTTTGCCGGCACCTGCAAGAAGGGCCCACTCCATCATCTCGTAGTAAGAGGCCGCCGGCAGATAAATGCTTCCTTTTGCGGGGCAGCGGTCCATGTACTGCGAAAAGGTCATGGTCTTTATCCACGAGCTGTTCTCTTCAAGTGCCCTGAAAAAGTTCTCAAGCCATTTTTCCTCGTATACCCATTTGTGGGTGCCGGGCCAGACCCCGAATTTTTCGCCGTCGTCCCCTATTATTGCCGCCCTTGTCCCGCAGTCCGTGGCAATAGAGGCAAGGTGGTCTATGGTCTCTTTAGGAAGGCGGAACGGCATCAGATAGCGCAGCGTCTTGCTGATGGGGAACACATTTATGGCAGAACCCTGATCTTCTGTGGCATAGTAGCCGTTCAGGTCTTTTTCTTCCAGTCCCGCGCTTATAAAGTGGTAATCATCCAGCAGAGTGTACTCCACTCCCGAGGAAGAAAGAGCCTTTGGCAGATTTGGCTCCCACACCCTTTCCGCCAGCCACATGCCCCTTGGCTCAAAACTAAGACGGTCGCGGATGAACTGTGTCTGCTTCTTTATCTGGCCGTCCTTGTCGCTGTCGGGAACTATCGAGATAATGGGTTCGTAAAAACCTCCGGTCATTATTTCGATCTGACCTTTTGCCGCCATGGCCCCGAGTTTTTTGATGAACTCCGGATGTTTTTCTGATAGCCACTCAAGCAGCACCCCTGTGTAGTGCACTGTCATTTTTATGGACGGGAATTTTTCCAGCACCTCTATAAAGGGCAGATAGGACTTTTGATACGCGTCCTCGATCACGTGGTCAAAGTTCCCCACGGGCTGATGGCAGTGTATGGCGAATAAAAAATTGATCTTATTCATATTTTTATCTTATACGAACCATGATTCCGCTTCAAATTCCTCATCGGGACAGTTAAACACTATTATGCCTCCCTTGGGCCATCGCTCAAGTTCTCTGCCTTCCTTTTTTACCGTTAAGGCAAGATTGACCTCGTCTTTGGGTGCTATCCCAAGGTCCTTAAATGATGCTGCAACCTCTAAGACCTTTTTTGCTTCGACCTCTATAACAGGGCCGCTCTCCTCAAACTTGCCCGCCTCCGAGAGTTTGAGCAGAGAGGCGGAGATCTTTCCTTCCCCTCCGCAGGACAGCACTATCCTGCAGTGCCCCGGTTTGGTTATGTCTATTTCAAAGGACAGGCCTTTCATGGCCGAAGAACAATTAAGAGCTATGGAGGTGTCTATCCTGACAAAAAGTTTTTCCATGCTGAACCCGTAATATATGTTCCTGACTATCGTCTCTGCCTGGTGCATGGCGCCCCTTGCTGCGTCAACACTGTAAAGCCCTGCAGAAAGCCATTCGTAGTAATTCGTTACTTCCCCGTCAATTTTTGGGTCGATCAGGTAGACAGGCTCTCTTGCCGGTTTTATGGATTTAAAGGCTTTTATCGGGGTTTCCAGCTCCCTCGGGTGTTCTCTGCCGATAAGTTTATAGATGTTGATCAGATGTTTTCTGAACAGATGGTCAAAATCCTCGTCGTTGTCAGAACTGTGGTCGTCCCCGTACCACCAGTTCCAGTCAGATCCCTCTGCAATGTAGAGTTCCTCAAAAGCTTCTTTGGGAGGGTCCTTTGCTTCCATGAGAGCTGCTCTTGCGCTGCTCAGATAGTCCCAGGCCCTGTTATCTTCTTCATGCCCTATCCAGACTGCGAAATTATTGTTTATCCAGGAACCGGGAAAAAGCTTGTTCAGGTTGTTATAAGGGCCGTTGTGTTCAAGAAAATCATTGACCCTTACGGTCTCAAGCACCGGATCTGAGGAAAGCATTCCGTAGAGCTCATAGAAGAAATCCTTTCCGTTATTCTGATAGTATTCCCACGCGTTCTCTCCGTCAAGGATTATGCTTACCAGATGTCTTTTTTCTTCGCAGGCAAGCAGTTCCGCTATCTTGCGCAGTTTTGAGACCACATCCGCGGCCGCGTCCCTGGGGCTCCACTTGGAATAGATGAACCCGAGGTCGTCGGAGAGCCTAAGATCGCGGAAGATGATGGAGACCCGTTCCTGGTCCCGTTCCAGAGTATAGGGGGCAAAAAGCTCGGAGGCGCTGGGCCTGCGGCCAAGGGATGCCGCCAGTATCTGTTCGTCAGTTGCCATCCACTTGATGCCTGCTCCTGCAACCAGAGGGACCATGTCCTCCGATACAGAACCTTCAGAGGGCCACATCCCGGATGGCTTTCTGCCAAAGCGCTTTTCATAGAACTCAACGGCTGTCTCTATCTGGTGTTTTGCGTCCTCGGGATGTTTAAAGCTCTTTTTGGGAAGGATTATCCCCGGCAGAGCGCCCCTTGCGGCTTCGCTGTCGCACAGCAGCGGCAGTATGGGATGATAGTACGGGGTGACGCTGACCTCTATCTGGCCTTTTTCCTGCAGTTCCCTGTATTTGGGGATCACCAGCCTCATGATGTCCATCTGTTTGTCAAATAGGGCTTTTTTGTCCGCTTCCGAAAAATTTTTGCCTTTTGCTATCAATCCCTTTATCGTTTCGTCCTTTTCCTTATGGATCTGCCCGAACCAGGCAAGATTGAACCAGATCTGAAGGTCAAATAATTCCCTGTTGGAGAACCTTTGAGACACTTCCGCTATCTCTTCTATCGTTACGAACCTGCCCCTCTTTAGCAGCAGATCGGCATATCTGGGATAGGGCTTTACCATGGTGCCCCAGTTGGCCATGAAAAAATTCTTAAGTATAAAGATCTTTTCGTCCGGGTCAAGGTCCTGCGGCTGCCTGATAGACAATTCAAGGTATTTGTCCCTGGCAGTTCCCGCCGTATAGTCCTCTATCTGCGCCAGGAGCGAAGGGACGACATTGTAAGTGGACCTTATCTGTGGAAAGTCGTCAAGATAGGCGGCCATGTCAAAGTAGTCTTTTATCGCGTGGAGCCTTACCCACGGCAGCATGTATTCGCCCGTTACAAGGTCTTTATAGAACGGCTGGTGCATGTGCCAGACAAAGGCAACGGAAAGCTTGTTCCTCATAATTATAAAGGGATTATATCATTCCTTTACAATTTTCCAAAATCATTTTCCACCATTTCCAGCGTCTTGTACACTTCTTTTGCGCGCGAGATGACCTGGGCAGGAAGCCCCGCAAGTTTTGCCACCTGGATGCCGTAGCTTTTGTCCGCAGGGCCGTCAACTATCCTGTGCAGAAAAATAATTCCGTCCCCGTCCTCTTTTACGGAAATGTTCATGTTCTTGATCCCTTTGTGTTTATCCGCAAGCGAAGTGAGTTCGTGGTAGTGGGTGGCAAAAAGCGTCCTTGCTCCTATTTTTTCGTGAATGTGCTCTGCCACTGCACAGGCGATCGACATCCCGTCAAATGTGGCCGTTCCCCTGCCTATCTCGTCCAGAAGTACAAGGCTGTCTTTTGTGGCATTGTTTAAGATGTTAGCGGTTTCCAGCATCTCTACCATGAATGTGGATTGTCCCATATAAAGATCGTCCAGGGCACCTACTCTGGTAAAGATCCTGTCGGTCAAAGGGACAGAGGCGCTCTTTGCCGGAACAAAGCTTCCTATATGGGCAAGGAGCACGATCAGAGCCACCTGCCTCATATAGGTCGATTTTCCCGCCATATTGGGTCCTGTCAGCATTATGAACGAGCCGTTCTCATCCATCACAGTGTCGTTGGGAACAAAGAGATGGCGCCCTATTGTGTTCTCCACCACGGGATGGCGGCCGGATATTATGTGTAGAGACGCCCTGCAGGGCGTCTCTACAATCACCGGACGAATGTAATTTTCGCCGGCCGCAGTTTCGGCCAGCGACAGAAGTGCGTCTGTCGTTGATATTGTGTCTGCAATGGCCTGAAACTCCTTTATATGCCTTGCGGTCTCTTCCCTTATTCCGCAAAACAGTTCATATTCCATCTCAACAAGCCTTTCCTGGGCGTTAAGGACCAGGGCTTCCTTTTCTTTGAGTTCCGGTGTTATGAACCGTTCGCAATTGACCAGGGTCTGTTTTCTTATATAGTCCATCGGAACATATTTAAGGTTGGATGATGTAACTTCTATATAATATCCAAACACCTTTGTGAACCCGACCTTGAGTGACTTTATCCCGGTCCTTTGTCTTTCTTTTTCTTCAAGGTCGGAGATCCATTTTTTGCCGCTCAGGCTGGCTCCCTTTATCTCGTCCAATTCGGTGCTGTAGCCGCTCTTGATCAGACCTCCCTCCTTTATCTGGAAGGGAGGATCGTCATTTATTGCAGCCCCTATCAGGGCAGCGACTTCGGCAAGAGCGTTAACTTCGCCGGTCTTTTTTAGCATGGGAGAAGTGCAGTTCTTTAGCAGTTCTTTAATGTCCGGAAGTTTGAGAAGGGATTCTTTAAGAGCTACAAGGTCCCTCGCATTCGCGCTCTTTCCGGCGGTCCTGCTGGAGAGCCTTTCGATGTCCCTCATGCAGCCCAGGGCCGCAAGCAGCCTCTGCCGCAGCACTGCTTCTTTTGACAACTCTTCCACGGTATCCAGCCGGAGATCTATCTCCTTTTCATCCTTCAGAGGATAAAGCAGCCAAAACCGGAGCTTTCTTGCTCCCATGGGGGTGGCGGTGCGGTCAAGTATTGAAAGAAGGCTGCCTTTATAAGACCTGTCCTTGATGGTCTCCACCAGCTCAAGGTTCTTTCTTGTAGAAGGATCTATGCTCATGAACCGGTCGGTGCTGTAAGGCGACAGTCCGGTTATCTGTCCGAGTTCCGTTCTCTGCGTCTGAGCCAGGTATTCGATTATAGCCGATGACGCGCAAAGTCCCTGTTCCTTTCCCGAAAACCCAAATCCCTCCAAAGAACTGACCCCGAAAAACCTCTGAAGTTTTTCTGATGCCAGCGCCGGGTCCGATAGGTCTTTGATGGTGTATTTTGTGGCAATGATCTTTCTTGAGGCAAGAAGAGAAACAAGTTCCTGGTCATTTTCAAGTGTTTCCGGGGCCAACAGGCACTCTGCCGGAGAGATCCTCTCGATCTCGTCAAAAAGCGTTTTTCTTGCGCCGCTTCCTTTTATGTCCAGGGACTTAAAGAGACCGGTAGAGGCATCCGCATAGGCAAGGCCGATCCTGTCCCGGCCGAGCGAGACCGCCATCAGAAAATTATTAGTTTTTTCAGTGAGCATCGACTGTTCCATGATCGTGCCGGGAGTAATGATCCTGGTTATCTGTCTTTTTACTATGCCTTTTGCCTGCGACGGGTCTTCCATCTGTTCGCAGATAGCGACCTTATATCCTTTTGAGACAAGTTTAGAGATATAGGGTTCAACGCTATGGTAAGGGACCCCGCACATCGGCGAGCGGTTCTCCCCTGTTCCTCTTCCCGTAAGCGTTATTTCCAGTTCGCGCGAGGCAAGTTCGGCGTCGTCTTCGAACATCTCATAAAAATCTCCCAGGCGGAACATCAGTATAGCGCCGTCTGTCTGAGATTTTATCTGACGGTACTGCTTCATCATCGGGGTGGGCTCTGGCATGGGGATGAATTACTTTCTTATCTGGACCTTTAATTTTGATTCAAGGGCTTCCATGACATTGTTGTGCGCCCGGTTCACTTCTTCATCGGTTAGGGTCCTTTCTCTTGAGCGGTAAAGGACAAAATAGGCAAGACTCTTTTTGCCTTTGGACTCGAACCTGTCAAAGATGTCCGTAGCTTCCACGAGAGGCCCTCCGGACTGTTTTATGGTCTCTACAATGGTTTTGTGGGTAACGCCTGCGGGTACGAACATGGCAATGTCCCGCCTTACCAGAGGATACTTTGGCGGTTGGACATAAACGGCCGTTTTTTTCTCTGTTTCGGGGAACTGCTCCAGGTCAAGTTCAAAAACATACACCGGTTTGGAAAGCCCGAAAGAGCCGCATATGGCCGAACTTACCTGCGACAGGAACCCGATCTTCTTTCCTCGCACAAAGATATCGGCGCTGGTCCCCGGCTCGCTGTGCGGATCTGCCGACGGCTCAAATGACGCTCCTTCTATCTGCGCCGAGTCGAAGATGTTCTCTACAGCACCTTTCAAAAAAGAAAGGTCCTGCTCGAACCTGTCCCCTCCTTCGAGACCCTTCCAGACGCCGCCCGTAAGAAGTGCTGCAATTTTGTTGGTCTCTTGCGGGACTCCCGAAGTCTTCTTAAAGACCCGCCCTATTTCAAATAAAGCGATATCCTGTTCCTGCCTGTTAAAATTGAACTCCGCCGCTTCAAGCAGTCCGGGCAGAAGAGAGCTCCTAAGATGTGTCATTTCTTCCACCAGCGGGTTGTCGATCTCTACCGCGCCCTCTATAGGCATCAGGGCCTTTTTGCAAAGTTTTTCCCCCACCATGCTGAAGGTCTTGGCCTCGTTAAAACCGCAGGAAAGAAGGACCTGCCTCACTCCGGACTCGCAGGCGTTCTTTCTTTCGTATAAGACCTCGAGTTCGTTCTTTTTTGAGGCTGCAATTGTCCTGACCGTTTCGGGGACCTTGTCATACCCGTAGATCCTTGCTGTCTCTTCTATGAGGTCGATCTCTCTTTCTATGTCGCCGGCCCTAAATAAAGGCACAGTTACCTCAAGGCTGTCCACCCTGTCTGCCACCCCAAAACCCAGCCTCTCAAGGATGAGCACGGCTTCTAATTTGGGTATCTCTATGCCGAGCACCTTTTTTATCCTGTCCAGCCGCAGGTTAATTTTTTTGGGAGTTCTCGGGCCGGACATTATGTCGATACTTCCCTTTGCGACCTGGCCGCCGGAAAGCTCCGCTATCAGGGCTGCCGCTCTGTCCAGATAGGAGGAGACTCCGTTCCAATCAACGCCTTTTTCAAACCTTGCAGATGATTCAGTCCTCAGTTTGAGCCTTTTTGAAGTCTTATTGACCGCTGTCGGCTCAAAATAGGCGGATTCAAGAAGGATACTCTTTGTGACGGCCGAGACTTCGCTGCTCTTTCCTCCCATCACTCCAGCAACCGCCACAGGCTTTTCGCCGTCGCAGATAAGAAGGTCCTTATCCGAAAGTGTCCGCTGCGCATCATCAAGCGTGGTGAGTTTTTCTCCGTTCTTTGCCCTGCGAACTATTATTTTTTTATTGTCAAGCCGGTCAAGGTCAAAGGCATGCATAGGCTGGCCGGTCTCTAACATTATGTAATTGGTGGCATCCACTATGTTGTTGATAGGCCTCATCCCGCTCTCGATCAGCCTTTTTTGCAGCCAGTCCGGCGAAGGCTTGACATGCAGTCCTGTTACAACCCTTGCCATGTACCTGGGGCACAGGTCCGCATCCTTTACTTCTACCGAGGCAAAGGAAGAAACCAAAGAGGAGCTCTCTGCAAGGTTCGGCAGGTCCAGTTTAAGCGAAGTGTTAAAAACCGCGCACAATTCCCTGGCTATCCCGATGATACTGTGGCAATCGCCACGGTTTGGAAGGATATCAGCTTCCAGTATCCCGCTGCTGTCCGCGCTGCACTCTATTCCGCAAAGCGAAAGCCTTGCCGCGGCTTCCTTCGCGGTCGCCTTCAGGTCCACAAGGTCTTTAAGCCAGTTGTATGGCGCTTTCATGTCAGAACTGCCTCATTACACGCAGGTCGTTCTCAAAAAAGACCCGTATGTCATCTATCCCGTACTTTAGCATTGCGATCCTTTCTATCCCCACTCCAAAGGCAAAACCGCTTATCTGTTCCGGGTCATATTTAACCGCCAAGAACACATTCGGGTCCACCATCCCGGATCCCAGTATCTCAATCCAGCCGGTGTTTTTGCATATCCTGCACCCAGAACCCTCGCACACAAAGCATTCGACATCAACTTCTGCCGAAGGTTCCGTAAAAGGAAAATAACTGGGCCTTAACCTTACTTTCCTGTTTTTTCCGAACAGCTCCCTGCAAAAAGCGGCAAGAGTTCCTTTAAGGTCCGAAAAAGTTATGTCCCTGCCCGCTGTAAGTCCTTCTACCTGATGAAATACGGGTAGATGCGTAAGGTCGGCGGCGTCCCTTCTAAAAACTTTTCCGGGAAAGATCGCGGCAAAAGGCGGCTTGCTTTTTTCCATGTACCTGATCTGTACCGGAGAAGTGTGAGTCCTCAGCAGCAGGTCGTCCTTAATATAAAGCGTGGACCACATATCCCTTGACGGATGCCCGGCGGGTATATTAAGCGCTTCAAAATTGTAATACTCGGTCTCTATTTCCGGGCCTTCTGCAACGCTGTAGCCCAGGCCCTTGAAAATAGCTATGACCTCTTCCATGGTCGTAGTCAGGATATTCTGCCTGCCCTTTGGAATCCTTTTTCCGGGAAGTGTGTGGTCAAGTATGCTTCCGGGACCGGAAGTCCCTTTTCCCAGAGCGGAGGTCTTTTTTTCTACTGCTTCTTCGAGTTCTTTTTTTAATTTGTTGAGCGCGGCCCCGGCTTCCTTCTTTTCTTCCGGCTTAAGACCGGGAAGGTCCTTAAGGAGAGCGGCAAGCAAACCTTTTCTCCCAAGAAAATGGTTCTTTGCAGCACTTAATGCGCCCGCATCCGGTGCAGAACCGATCTTTTCTAGAGCCTCAGTCCTCAATTTTGCTATCTTTTGATGCATCTTTGTCTTACCGCCTCATACAACAAGATCGAACAGGAAACTGCCGCGTTAAGCGATTCCGCTTTTCCTATGATAGGGATGGCCGCGGTCACATCGCAAAGGGCTTCTATTTCCTTTGAAATACCGGAAGCCTCATTACCAATTATGATAGCAGATGGCAGGGTAAAATCAACTTTTGTGTAAGGTGTCTTTCCTTTCGCATCGGCCGCTATCAATCTTATGCCTTTTTGTTCTTTCAGCGTTTTAAGGAAAGGCGCAAGGCCGCAGCCGTTGACCACGGGGAGATGAAAAAGGGAGCCCCCGGTCGATCTTACCGTTTTTGGATTGTAGATATCAGCACTGCCTTCAGAAAATATGACCGCATCGGCCCCCGCGGCATCGGCGGACCTTATTATAGTCCCGGCATTGCCCGGGTCGCTGATGTCGTCCCCTATTACAATAAGAGGGTTCTTTCCAAAAGACAATCCGTCTTCTTTGATGTTTTGCATTTCGGCAACCGCAATTATGCCGCGGGGAGAATCGACCTGGGTTATTTTTTTGAGAAGCTGATCGCTTATGCGGATATATTCTGCCTCCGGCAGAGAGGCTGAAGGCCGAAGTTCTTCTTCGGTGAACAATATATATTTGATGGAGATGCTGCTCTTTAGGGCTTCTTCCAAATTAAAACGGCCTTCAATGTAGAACAGTCCTTCTCTGTCCCTGTTCTTCTTAGCGTTTAATCCCGCTATCATTTTTATGAGCGGATTATCTGCGCTTGTTATTGTCTTGTACTGCAATGCCATATATAGGAATTATACCTTAATATGGCAAAGCGGGCGTCTATTTGATCTTTGCAATAGCTTCTGCTGCTGCTTTTCTGACTTTTTCGTCAGGATCAGTTTTTGCTGTCTCCTCGATCTTTGCCAGCACTCCCCGGGCAGCAGGACCAAAGTTCCCGATCAATTCAATAAAATCGGGGGTGATACGTTTATATCTAGTTAACGTAAACAGGCATGGTATCAAGTATGCTTGATCAGGTTTAATAAGTTTTATCTCTCTTGCAAGAAGCCGATCATAATCATTATAAGTTAGTGTCTCATCCCCTTCTATCATTTTGATAGCACTGAGACAATCATTACGCACTTCTCCATCACCTCTCCAATTGTGCGCCGCGGCAATGAGAGGGATCAAAGCTCTTTTATCCTTAGTTCTTCCTAAGCGGGCTGCCGCATATTTGCAGTTGCCATAATCCCAGCCCCAAGGAGATGCTCCGAGTTCGAATATATCTGAAATGAATTTATCGTCAATATATGGTTTAATTGCATTTGCCGCCGTAGTGTCCCCTTTGAAGTTTCTTAATGCCAAAAAAGCGTTCCATCTGCCGCACATATCATCGTTTAAAAACTGCGAGAGCAGTATGTCAACGGCTTCGGTTACCGGCTTAAGTTCCGGATCATTTTTCTCCAAATAAAGATCGTTGATATTTGAAAGTGTCCTTGCGGCCCAATAGTATTCCTCCGCAACGCCTGTGTATCGGGTAAACCCATTATTCTTTAATATCTTGATCAAGTGCGGGATGGCTATTTTTTCATCATCTTTAAATACCCAATAATCGCGCTGTGCGATTCCGTACAGCACTCTTTCTTCGGCAGTATCAGGTTTCCATTTCAACTCTTGCAGCGCTTTACCTGCCGCCTGTCGCATAAAAGTGTCTTTATCATTTAGTTTTGTCAACATCAGGGGTACAACCGAAATATCCCCTAATTTTCCCAGCACAGTAATTGCCGTTACATTAGATGAGTTGTATGTGAGGATACTCATGGCGTCCATAAGCGGCTTTACAGCTCTTTTGTCACCGATCTGTCCGAGCGCCCACACTATATAACGCTGGCTAAACCGAGTATCCTTTTGAACCAATACTTTTAACAGTGGCTCGACAGCAGCTTTGTCTGCGATATCTCCCAGTGCTTGGGCAGCATAATATCTGGTACTATCATCAGTATTTTCAAGAACCTTTATCAATACAGGGACTGCAGCTTTATCTTTTAGGGCTCTAAGAGCTCTACACATGCTTCCCACGCAAAAAGAGACTGTTTCTTTATCTAAAGCTCTGGTGATATATGAGACGGAGCCAGCATCTTTGATTTCGGCAAGTGAGTCTGCGGCCCGCACACGCACCACTGGTGTATCATCACCAAGCATATTTTGTATGTATTCCAATGCTTTCCCGTTAAATGCCGTCTTGTCTTTTTTATAAATAGCAGTTACTGCCCTTACTGCACAAAAACGGACGGTGAAATGTTTATCCTTCAAAGCATCCAGAATATTGATATGGAATTGAGGGTCTCCTGTCCCTGCCAATACATCTATTAATTTAGCCCTAATTGTTTCATTGGGATTATTTAATCCGGCAATGACATATTGTTTTGCCGATGCGAATATATTGATAAGCTCTTTTTGAGCATCGGTACTCCACAGAATCTCATCTTTTGCAAGGCTTTCGATTAAGACATTTATATAATCCGCATCCATAATCTTTAATTCAGCGGCAGTTATTTCTGCATCAGTATAAACCTTATCCCCGTTATCTGCCTGGGCAAGCGCTGTCTCAACTGCAGCCAGTTCCCTTTCCGATAGATCAGGGATCTTGTCAACCTCAGCATATCGCTTTATTATAAAATCTATCCGCTTTTTTTCATTGCCGTTGGCGCCTCTTTTTATCAGCACATTTACCCTGTCCCGCATGTTCGTATCCATATTGTTTCTCCTTTTACTGATTTCCCTTATATCGGGTTGTTTTTACATCGACCACTTTTTTCTAAAATTTCACTTTTTCTCATTTCGTTGTATAATAAAAATATAGATTTAATCACAGGAGGAATATAAGTTGAACACAGGCAAAAGATCGGGAGAGTTGATGGAAGAAGAACTTAAAAAGTTAAAGATGCGCAGGCCGGATGTGCTTAGCAGCCTGCAGCAGGTGGAACTCTTAGAAGAAAAAACGGTCCTCAAACTGCATCCTAAGGCAAAAAGCGATCTTAAGGAGATAGCCGACAACGGACTTCTCTCCTATAAAAAGAACGGGTTGGCAAAAAAGTATCCTCCCCTCAAGGTCGGGATACTCTTTTCGGGAGGGCCCGCATCCGGAGGCCACAATATTATTGCCGGCCTGTACGATGCTCTTAAGGAGCTGAACAGTGAAAGCCAGGTGATCGGCATAATGAACGGCGCCGACGGGCTTATCAAGGCCGACGCAAAGGTCCTGACAGCGCAGGACATAGACAGTATCCGGAACCAGGGCGGCTTTTATCTTTTGGGGACTTCCAGGACCAAGGTTGAGAAAAAAGAAAGTTTTGATGCATGCCTGTCCACGATAAAGAAGTTGGAGCTTGACGGCCTTCTGGTGGCCGGGGGAGACGATTCCAATACAAACGCCGCCCATCTGGCAGCACGGGTCAAGAAAGAAGGGCTTAACTGCTCTGTGATAGGGATCCCAAAAACGATCGACGGGGACCTTGCCTATCCTCCGTATCTTGAGACCTCTTTCGGCTTTTATACGGCAGCCAGGACCTACAGCGAAATGGTGGGCAATATCTGCCGGGACCTTCCCTCCAGCAGAAAGATCTGGCATTTTGTGAAACTTATGGGCAGATCCGCCAGCTGGATAACCCTTGAGACCGCTTTTCAGACCCAGCCTAACATTGCCCTGATAGGTGAAGAGATAAAAGAAAAAAGGCTTACTATTTTACAGATCATTGACATAATTTGCGAGGTGGTCATAAAAAGGCACAAGGCAGGCAAAAAGTACGGTATAGTGCTGATCCCCGAAGGCATCGTCGAGTTCATCCCCGAAATAAAGGACCTCATAAGCAAAATTAACGCGGCTATCGTAAAGATCGGGAATGAGGAATTCATGAAAATGTGCCTTCAGGCCAGGAGAGAGATCATTCTGGTGGAACTGAATGAGGAAACGCAGAGGCTTTTTGCCTCGCTTCCGCAGGAGGTGCAGAACGGCCTGTTGTGCGGACTGGACCCACACGGAAATGTGCAGGTTTCTCAGATCGCTTCCGAGGTGCTTATTATGGACCTGGTTTGCCAGAAGCTGGAGAAGCAGGGCATAAAGCTCACCACTCAGACACACTTTTACGGATATGACGGAAGATGCGGATACCCAACCGTCTTCGATGCCACTTACACATATAACCTCGGCAGAGCAGCCAGTTTGCTCGTGGCAGCCAAAAAGAGCGGCTATCTTGTAAGCCTCAATAACCTTTCGGCCGATGTGCTCGAATGGAAAGCTCTTGCAGTTCCGCTTGCCGGCATGATGTCCGTTGAAGAAAGAAAAGGAAAGGAAAGCCTTGTTATCTCCAAGTACATGGTGGACCTAGGATCAAAGGCCTTTTTGGAGTACCGTAACCTTAGGGAAAAGTGGGCCCTTGAGGATTCCTACCTTTGCCCTGGGCCTATACAGTACTGGGGCCCAAAAGAACTGGTGGAGGCCAAGTCTGTTACCATGCAGCTTAATTCCTGATCAACTGCTCGAACTCCGATTCCGTCAGGACCCTGACCCCGAGCTTTACGGCCTTGTCGTATTTTGACCCCGGGTCGCTTCCTGCGACAACATAATCGGTCTTTTTGCTGACAGAAGATGAGGTGCGTCCCCCGAGGCTTCTTACAATCTCCTGCGCTTCCTCCCTCGACCTTTCAGAAAGAGAACCCGTAAAGACAAAAGATCTTCCTGACAGCTTGCCCGCTTTAACGGGGCCTTTTGCAGCTCTCGGATCTATCCCCGCCTTTTTCAATTTCATGATAAGGTGATGATTATTTTTATCTTTAAAAAAGAGAACAATAGACTTTGCTATCTTTGGCCCGATGCCGCTGATCCTGGTGAAAGAATCATCACCTGCTGACTGCAAAGCATCAAGATCATCAAAGTTCTCTGCCAGTAATTCCGCTGCCCTGTGTCCGACGTTTGGAAGGCCCAGGCCGAAGATCAGTTTTGCAAGATCTTTTGACCTGCTTGAATCTATCGCAGCTATGATATTGTC
>CAYUCV010000008.1:7368-19400 GCA_964443545.1 uncultured bacterium | reverse complement strand
CCGGCATTTTAAAAACGCGCTCCTTACCCGTGCGTTTTTCTTTGACGACCCGCACTACCTGCGGAATAACGTCGCCGGCCCGCTGAATTATCACATGGTCCTTTATTCTTATGTCCTTCCTTTTTATCTCGTCCTCGTTGTGCAGCGTGGAATTGCTCACAGTAACCCCGCCCACCCGGACAGGCCTGAGGTGCGCAACGGGAGTAAGAGTGCCCGTCCTGCCGACCTGGACCTGTATCTCTTCTATGACCGTCTCCTTTTGCTGGGGAGGGAATTTATAGGCAATGGCCCACCTGGGGCTTTTCATTGTAGAACCAAGTTTATTCTGCAGCGAAAAGCCATTCACCTTGATCACGATCCCGTCTATCTCATAATCAAGCTTCTCTCTCTTTTTCTCAAACTCTGAACAGAACTCAATTACTCTGTCCATTCCTTTTGCCAGCCTTGTGCTCGGATTTATCTTTATCCCCGCCTTTTTCAAATATTCCAGCGCTCCCATTTGCGACATTGGGAATTGGACATTGGACATTGGAAATTCCGCTCCGTACGCAAAAAAGTCAAGCGGCCGCTTTTCCGTTTTCGATGCGTCAAGCTGCCTTAGAGAGCCTGCGGCGGCGTTCCTTGGATTTGCAAAAACTGCCAATCCTGCTTTTTCCCTTTCCTCGTTAAGCGCGTAAAAGTCCTTCAAAGGCAAAAATACTTCGCCCCTGACCTCTATATCAATCGGAAGTCTCAATGTGTGGGGAATGCTTTTTATCGTCTTGATGTTCTCGGTTATATTCTCTCCGGTCTTTCCGTCACCTCTTGTGGATGCGATGGCCAGATCTCCTTTTTCATAGATAAGGCTTACGGCAAGACCGTCCATTTTTAGCTCAACATCATATTCAACTTCCGAGGCTGAACCCAGACCTTTTTTGACCCTTGCATCAAACTCCCGCAATTCGTCAAAATTAAGGGCGTTATCAAGGCTTAGGAGCGGCTTTTTGTGAGCGACCGGGCTGAACTTTTGAGAAGGAGAAGCGCCGACTTTTTGCGTGGGAGAATCCCCGGCTGCAAGATCAGGATACTGCCGCTCAAGCTCTATCAGCTCCCTCATCAAAAGATCGAACTCATGGTCGCTGATGCTTGGGTTGTCCTGTTCGTAGTAAAGGCGGTTATGCTCTTCTATCTGCCTGCGCAGCTCTCTTATTCTTTTCTTTGCTTCAGGCTTTTGCATGTTTTAAGAAAGCCTCCGAAAGCCTTCCTTTTTCGGCAAGCAGGGTCAGTTCCTCTCTTGTAAGGCAGGACGAGATATCCACTCCTCCGACCTTTGTGCGCCTGAGCTCGGATTCGTGGGCAAAACAGCCGAGTTTTTTGCCGATATCCTCGCACAGGGTCCGTATGTAAGTCCCCTTTGAGCATGACACCCTGATCCTTGCCTGCGGAAATTCGCCGTCCTCAAAAGAAAGCAATTCCAGGCTGTGAACAACTATCTTTCTCGGCTCCCTTTCTACTGTTATTCCTCTGCGGGCAAGTTCATAAAGATGCTCTCCCTTGTGCCTTACTGCCGATACCATGGGAGGGACCTGTTGGAGAGACCCCACAAAGGAGGACAGCGCCTGCCTGAGTTCACCCTCACTTAGCTTTACGGGCTCTTTTCCGGTAATGTTGCCCATCGGATCGCCGGAGTCCGTAGAGATGCCAAAAGTGATCTGAGCCTCGTACTCTTTTTCGCAGGCCATCAGCCTGGAAACAAGAGAGCAGCTTTTCCCAACGCAGATGAGCAGCACTCCCGTTGCCCAGGGGTCCAGAGTTCCGGCATGCCCCACCCTCCTTACACCGGTAAGGTGCCTTATGAATTCAACCGCTTTAAAAGAGGTGATGCCCTTTGGTTTATCTAGCGCGATGATGCCGCCCATATGGCTTCTGTTGTTCCTATCGCCTTTTTCTTTGCTTCTTCAAGGGGGCCGTCCAGCACGGCTCCTGAGGCCCTTTTGTGGCCTCCCCCGCCAAGAGCTTTTGCTATCTGCTGTATGTCAAAGGTCTTTGACCTGAAGTTGATCTTGACCCTGCCGTCCTGCGTCTGCCTCAAAAAGACGGCGATCTCTACATCCCTTATAGATCTCAAGTAATCCACTATGCCCTGCATCTCCTGCGAAACCACCCCGAAGGAGGCTATCTCCGTGTCTGAAAGATAGGAGACCGCAATCTTTCCTCCGCAATAGCGCTCTATCCTGTTAAGAGCCATGGCAAGGGCTTTGATCTCTCCTTCCGAGCGACTGTCATAGAGCCTGGTGGCTATTGCGCTGACATCTATGCCGCACTTAACCAGCTCCCCGGCTATCTCGAAAACCCTTGCAGAAGTATTACTGAACCTGAAAGAGCCGGTATCGGTTATCATTGCAGCATAAACAGCCTGCGCTATCTGCTCATCAACTTCAACTCCCAGTTCCTTTATGAGGTCATAAACTATTTCGCCAGTTGAAGAGACATTCCTGACCAGATTAAGGTCTCCAAAGAGCGTATTGTCCTCATGATGGTCTATATTGATCAGCGTTCCTCCAAGGTCTTTTATCTTATGTCCGGCTTCTATCCTCTTAAGGTCCGCGCAGTCAAGGGCTATCACCGCGCCGAACCTTTGGCCGGTCTTTTCGGGGGATCTGAGCGTGTTTTGAGAGTTCTTTATAAAAGAATACATGGCGGGCACCGGATCAGGAGAATAAATGGTCGAAGTCTTTCCCAGCTTTTGGAGAGCGAGCGAAAGCGCGCAGGCAGAGCCTATGGTGTCCCCGTCCGGGTCCACATGCATGCAGATCAAGAAGTCGTCAAGCCCTATTATTGACTGGACAAGTTCTTTCATTTTGCGTTGTTCATCAGCGACCAAAGGCGGTTGGCCTTTTCGAGCACCGTGTCAAATTCAAAATAAACTTCGGGCATCAGCCTTAACTTGAGCCTTGAGCAGAGCTTGATCTTGATAAAATTGCGCGCGCTCATGATCCCCTCTATGGCGCCCTTCTTTTCTTCTTCACTGCCGAGCACGCTAAAATACACCCTCGCCGTCTTTAAGTCATCCGACACCTTGACCGAGGTGATCGTGATAAAACCTATCCTGGGATCGTCAACTTCCCTGCGCAGGATATCGCTTACCTCTATCTTTATCCTTTCCGCAACCCTATCCGATCTTGACATTTTTCTGTTTCCTTCTCATCTCGTACTGTTCTATTATGTCCCCGGGCACCACTTTTTCAAAACCGTCGATCACGATGCCGCACTCGCTGCCGGAGGCCACTTCTTTTACATCGTCCTTAAAGCGTTTTAGAGAGGAGAGTTTTCCTTCAAAAATCATTTCTCCTCCCCTTATCAGCCTGGCCGGATTATTCCTGTTCATGGCGCCGTCGCTGACAAAGCAGCCTGCGATAGTGCCAACCTTGGAATATTTGAACAGCTGTCTTACCTCGGCATGTCCTGTAATTACCTCTTCGTATTCCGGTTCCAGCATTCCAACCATCGCCAGTTTTACATCGTCTATGACATTGTAGATTATGCTGTAAAGCCTGGCGTCAACCCCTTCCGCTTCTGCCAGCTGCTTGGAATCCGCCTCAAAGTCCACATTAAATCCGATTATGATGGCCTCCGAGGCTTTGGCCAGCATGATGTCGCTTTTTGAGATATTGCCGTTGCTGGATAGCACGATATGGGTCTTAATGTTCTCTCCAGCAAGGTTCTCGAGGGATTTTACTATGGCCTCCACAGAGCCCTGAACATCCGCCTTGATTATAAGGTTAAGCGTCTTTAGTTCGCCGGACTTGATCTTTTGCGAAAAATCCTCCAGGGAGAAAACCCTTGACTGGTGCTTAATGGCTGATTCATTTTCTCTGGCTTTTTCTGCAGCAAGCCTGGCTTCCTTATCGGACTTTGCCGCGTGAAAGGTGTCCCCCGATACAGGTACATCGGAGATGCCGAATATCTTTACCGGCATGGATGGGGGCGCCTTTGAGATCCTCTTGCCCCTGTCATTTATCAGCGCCCTTACTTTGCCGTAGACAGAGCCGGAATAGAAGGCCTCTCCGACTTTTAGCGTGCCTCTCTGGACCAGAATGGTCGCAACGGGCCCCATGGATTTGTCCAGAGCCGCTTCTATTACCACTCCGCTGGCCAGGCTTGAGGGATTTGCTTTTAACTCAAGCATTTCCGCCACCAGAAGCACCATTTCCAGCAGATGGTCTATCCCTGTCCCCTGTTTTGCGGACACCGGAACGGTAACCGTCTGGCCGCCCCAGTCCTCCGGAGCAAGGCCCACCTCGCTCAGCTGCTGTTTAACCCTGTCGATATTGGCATCCGGTTTGTCTATCTTGTTGATCGCAACGATTATGGAAGAAGACGAGGCCTTTGCGTGGTCTATTGCTTCTCTTGTCTGAGGCATGATGCCGTCGTCGGCAGCCACCACAATTATGACTATGTCGGTTATCTCGGCTCCCCTTGCCCGCAGGGCCGTAAAAGCCTCGTGACCCGGAGTGTCAAGAAAAGTGATGGGCTTTCCTTTTATGTCCACCTGGTAGGCTCCAATATGCTGGGTTATCCCGCCCGCCTCTGTGTCTATGACATTGGATTTCCTGATCGCATCAAGCAGCTTTGTCTTGCCGTGGTCAACGTGCCCCATGATGGTAACGACCGGGGGCCTTGATTTTAGTTTTGTAGGGTCCTCCTTTATATCAAGGGGCCCTTTGCTCTTTTGTTTTTTCTGCGCTTCTTTAAGTTCATAGCCGAGTTTTCCGGCTATCTCTGCGGCCATGGCAAAGTCGATCTGCTGGTTTATCGTGACCATAGCGCCTTTTAGCATCAGCTGTCTTATGAGTTCCGATACCTTTACCTTGAGCCTTTCTGCAAGGTCCTTTACCGTGATCTGGCCGGACGGGATAACGAGAATGTTCTTATCCTGAGCCTGCACAGCGGCTTGAGAGGTGCTCTCTTCGGTTTTTATCTCTTCTTTTTCCTCAACCTTGACCTGTAAGGGCTCCGGCGCCTTAGACGCAGGTTCCGGCTTTTTTTCTTCGGCCTTAAAGAGGTCCCTGATTATCTTTACGGATTCCTCATCAATAGAGGAAGCCTTGGTCTTGGCGGATATGCCCAGGTCCTTTAAGTTGGATAGCAGTTGTTTTGCGTCAACGCCCAGCTCCCGGGCCAGCGCGTCAACCTTTATCTTAGTCGGCTTCTTTGCCGCTGTTTCCTTCTTCTGAGGTTTTGTCATTGCTGCCTTTCTTGGGAGCCTTGGCAGGAGCCTTCTTCTTTGCCGCCTTCTTTTCCCCCTCTTGAGCCTTGGTCTCGGGCGATGCTTGCGGAGCTTCTTTTGCCCCGTAAGAAGAAAGTTTTTCCCCGGTCTCGCTCTGGATGTCAAGTTTCCATCCGGTCAATTTTGAGGCCAGCCTGACGTTCTGTCCCTCTTTGCCTATTGCAAGAGAGAGCTGGCTTTCCGGCACCACCACCACGGCCGACAGCTCCTCCTTGTTCAACTCTATCTTGGAAGGCTTGGCCGGGCTCAGCGCCGCGGTGATATAGGCCTTTGGATCATCTTTCCATTCTATGATGTCTATCCTCTCGTTGCCCAGTTCTCTTACAATGTTTTGTATCCTGGCGCCCATATGGCCCACGCAGGTTCCCACAACACTGACATTGGGGTCGTTTGACTTGATGGCTATCTTGGTCCTGCGGCCGGCCTCGCGCACAACATTCTTTATCTCAAGGGTGGAGTCCCCTATTTCCGGGACTTCCAGTTCAAAGAGTTTTTTAACAAGTCCGGGATTTGACCTTGACACCGTTATAACAGGCCCTTTGAGAGTTCTACCCACCTCAACTATGAACAGTTTTATCCTGTCCTTTGGCCTGTAGTTCTCTGCCTGGGGAACTTCCGAAAAAGGCAGGACCGTCTCTATTCTTCCAAGATTGACCAGATAGCCGTTGTACTCCCTCTGCTGGACAACGCCTGTAACTATGTCGCCCTGCCTCTTGCTGAACTCCTCAAAAGAAACATCCTTTTCGGCTTCCCTTATCCTCTGGATTATCACCTGCTTGGCAGTTTGCGCCGCAACCCTTCCAAAATCGTCAGGGGTCACTTCCTGCAGGATTTCGTCGCCTTCCTTGGCTGACTTATCTATCTTTTTTGCATCCTTTGGGGTTATCTGCTGTTCCGGGTCGTTTACCTCTTCCATCACGGTCTTTTTTGCAAAAACATGGACGGTCCCGTCATCTTCTATGGACACGGACAGATTGTCGTGAAAGGTGAACTTCTTTTTGCACGCGGAAAGCAGAGCCGCTTCTATGGCCTTTACTATTGTTTCCTTGGGCAGAGATCTTTCGCGCTGGATCACATCCAGCATATTGGCAAAACCTTCAATTTTTCTCATTTTTGCTTTTACCTCTTAAAAAAACAAAAAGTGGGTATTTCCCACTGTTTCCAGTCCCGTTTATCTATCTAAATGCTATCACATCACATCATAAATGGCAACACCCAAACAAAGGGGGCCCGAAAGGGCCCCCTGTTGCTTTGATCGTATCCTTAACCTTACATCATATCCCCGTATCCGCCGCCCGGCATTCCTGCAGGCATTGCGGGAGCCTTTTCCTTTTCGGGGATCTCGGCTACCAGCGCCTCGGTCGTCAACAGCATGGCCGCGATGCTTGCGGCATTCTGCAGTGCCGACCTGGTCACCTTGAGCGGGTCCACTATCCCGGCCTTGAACATGTCGGTGAATTCGTAGGTCTGTGCGTTAAAGCCGATGTTCTCGTTCTTTTCCGCCTTTATCTTTTCAACTATCACAGAGCCTTCCTGCCCTGCGTTGTTGACTATCTGTCTTAGAGGCTCTTCAAGAGCCTTCTTTACTATCGAGACGCCTATCTTTTCGTCGCCGGAAGATTTCTTTTCCAGCTCGGAAACGCTTGAGATGGCATGGACCAGGGAACAGCCGCCTCCTGCGATTATGCCTTCTTCGACCGCAGCCCTTGTGGCCGAAAGCGCGTCCTCGATCCTGTGCTTCTTTTCCTTAAGTTCGGTCTCTGTTGGGGCGCCCGCCTTTACAACGGCAACGCCTCCGGAAAGTTTGGCCAGCCTTTCCTGCAGCTTTTCCTTGTCATAGGAGGAATCGCTCATCTCGATCTCTTTCTTGATCTGGCCGATCCTTTCCTTAACGGCGGCTTTTCTGCCTCCGTCCTCGGTGATTATCGTCGTCTTTTCCTTTTCAACGATGACCTTTTTGGCCTTGCCGAACATGGACTCATTTACATTCTCGAGAGTTGCGCCCTTGTCTTCCGAAAGGACCTCTCCTCCTGTAAGTATGGCTATGTCCTCGAGCATGGCTTTTCTTCTGTCTCCAAAGCCGGGAGCCTTTACTGCCACGCAGTTAAGAGTGCCCCTCAGTTTGTTGACGACTATTGTTGCCAGCGCTTCCCCTTCGATCTCGTCGGCGAGGATAAGAAGAGGCTTGCTTGCCTGCACCACTTTTTCAAGGGTGGGCAGCAGGTCTTTGATGGCGCTGATCTTTTTGTCTGTAATAAGGATGTAGGCGTCCTCTATCACGCTTTCCATGCGGTCGCGGTCGGTTACCATGTAGGGAGAAGCATATCCTTTGTCAAATTGCATGCCCTCTACCACTTCAAGCGTGGTCTCGATACCTTTGCTCTCCTCTACCGTGATGACACCGTCCTTGCCCACTTTTTCCATCGCGTCGGCAATAAGATTGCCTATTTCAGAATCGTTGTTGGCAGAGATCGCGGCAACCTGGGCTATCGCTTCCTTGGTCTCCACCGGCCTGCTGAGCTTTTTCAGCTGGCCGACAGCCGCTTCAACCGCTTTCTGAATGCCTCTCTTTATGGCCATGGCATTGGCGCCTGATACCACATTCTTTAATCCTGCCAAAAAGATCGCCTGTCCCAGCACCGTTGCAGTTGTTGTCCCGTCGCCTGCAATATCATTGGTCTTGCTGGCAACTTCCTTTAGGAGTTGAGCCCCCATATTTTCGAACGGGTCCTCAAGGTCGATCTCCTTTGCGATGGTCACCCCGTCATTTGTTATGGTCGGAGATCCCCATTTTTTCTCAAGAACCACATTCTTGCCCCTTGGGCCCAGCGTGGCCTTTACCGCATTGGCGACCTTGCTGACGCCTTTTTCAAGCGCTCTCCAGGCGTCGTCACTAAATACTATTTGTTTTGCAGCCATCTTTTCCGCCTCCTTTTCTTAGTTCTTTACAGCCAGGATGTCGCGCTCCTGGAGTATGATGAACTCTTCGCCGTCTAGTTTGATCTCTGTCCCGCCGTACTTTGCATAGATGACCTTGTCGCCTATCTTAAGCTCCAGCGGCACTTTCTGTCCGTTGTCCAGCACCCTGCCGGATCCCACCGCTATAACAGTGCCGATCTGCGGTTTTTCCTTGGCAGTGTCGGGAAGCACTATCCCGCTCTGGGTTCTTTCTTCCCCAGGCTCCTGTTTTACCACGACCCTGTCCCCCAGCGGCTTTATGTTCTTTGCCATACAAGCCCTCCTTTCATTTTGTATTTCAAGAAAAATTATAACAGGGGTGTTAGCACTCTGTCAAGGGGAGTGCTAATGTGTTGCTGGTTGTTCCATCCTACCCGAACCTAAAGGTTCGGCTCCGGTACATAATACCCGAACATGAATGTTCGGCTCCGGTTTTGCTTTCCCATGGAGCCGACCTGCCCGCCTGTGGAGGGCCTTTTAAGGTCGGGTATCTGCTCATCACCCCTCGCAATGTCTTTCCGGGAATTTCTATGTATTTCTACTGCATTTCTTTAATATGTTATACTTCTAATAATGAAAAAGTATGTTATTGGGGTCGATCTCGGCGGCACAAAGATATCGACAGCGGTTGCTCTGCCCAACGGAAAGCTCCTTTATGAAAAGACGATCCCCACAATGGCAGGTCAGGGTCCGAAAAAAGTCATTGCAAGGATAAAGGCTTCGATAATTGAGGCAGCAGAAAATACTTCGATAACCATGAGGGATGTGTCTTCTATCGGCATAGGAGTTCCCGGACCTATAATCCCGGGCAAGGGCATAATAAAAGACCCTCCAAATCTCAAAGGCTGGAAACGGGTCCCTTTGAGAGATATTCTGTCCAAGGCCTTCTCAAAAAAAGTCTTCCTTGAGAACGACGCCAACTGCGCCGCTCTGGCCGAATTAATGTTCGGTGCCGGAAAAAAATTCAGGAACTTTGTTTATGTCACCGTCAGCACCGGGATAGGCGGAGGGATAATAATAGACAAAAAATTGTTCCCGGGCTCTACCGGCACCGCTGGAGAAGTTGGGCACATGACGCTGGACCTTGACGGGGTGCGCTGCCCCTGCGGAAAAAAGGGCCATTTTGAAGGCCTTGCCTGCGGTCCCTCTTTTGAAAAGAGAACAGGCCGCAGCCCAAAGCTTACCGGAGAGCTTGCCAAAAAAGGCAACAGGCAGGCAATCAGGGATATAGAAGAACTTGGAAAACTTATCGGCATAGGCTTTTCGAACATTGTTAACATACTCAATCCGGAAGCCATCATCGTGGGCGGAGGCCTGTCAAACCTGGGGGCTCCTTTCTTTGGCTCGATAAGAAAGACAGTGGCCTCCCAGGCGCTTGCACCCGTCAAAATACTGTCTGCCAGATTAAAAAAGAACACCGGTGTTCTCGGAGCAATAGCGCTGTGCCAATAGCCGTCATAGATTACGGGTCGGGCAATTTGAGGAGCGTCCAAAAAGCCCTCGAAAGTCTCGGCTTTGAAGCGATCATCACAGGCGACGCAGCAAAGATAGCCTCTTCCAGCGGGATCATCCTTCCCGGGGTCGGCGCCTTTGACAGCGCGATGATCGAGTTAAGGGAAAAGGGGCTTGATAAGTTAATAGTGAACGAGACCGCGTCAGGAAAACCCTTCCTGGGACTGTGCCTTGGCATGCAGCTCCTGCTGGAGAGCAGCGAGGAAGGAACGCAGAAGGGACTGGGGATCATCAAAGGGACGGTCAAAAAGTTCTCTTTTGCAGGCTTGCCCCTTGACCCTATGACCCCGATAAAGGTCCCTCAAATGGGCTGGAATAATATTAAAATTGCAAAGCCCTCCTCCCCCATCATGAAAGGCGTTGCGGACGGCGCCAGAATGTATTTTGTCCACTCCTATTACTGCGAGCCTTCGGAAAGAGATGCGGTACTTGCCACCACCGACTATGGGATAAGTTTTGTTTCTGCCATAGAAAAAGGTAACCTTTACGCTTTCCAGTTCCATCCGGAAAAAAGCTCAAAGGACGGGTTAAAGCTTCTTAAGAACTTTGGAGAATTATGCAAAAAGACTTCACGATAATCCCGGCGGTAGATATCCTTGACGGAAAATGCGTCCGACTCGAAAAGGGAGACTTTTCCAAAGTAACCGTCTATTCCGACGAGCCTGTCAAGATGGCCCAAAAATGGCAGGACAAAGGATACAGATGGCTTCATGTGGTAGACCTTGACGGGGCAAAGACCGGGACACAGAAAAACCTTTTGATAGTAAAGGAGATCGCAAAAAAGATCTCTATCCCCATCGAGGTAAGCGGCGGCTTGCGCAGCCTTGACAGGATAAAAGAGCTGTTCGACTGCGGAGTGTCTAGGGTCATACTTGGTACCGTAGCTTTTGAGAACCTCAGCCTGATAAAGACCATCTGCGACGCATACGGCGACAAAGTGGCCATAGGAATAGATGCCAGAAAGGACATTGTCCTTAAAAAAGGCTGGCTGGAAAAGACCTCCCTCAAAGCTATCGACATAGCCAGAAGGCTGGTCGATATTGGTGTAAAAAGGTTCGTTTACACCGATATCTCAAGGGACGGGATGATGAGCGGGCCCAATTATTCCGCTATAAAAAAATTCGCGGCCTCGGTAACGGTGCCGGTTACCGCCTCCGGCGGTGTTACCACGGACCGGGACATAGAAAAGCTTGCCAAGATCAAGAATGTGGATTCCTGCATTGTAGGAAGAGCCGTCTACGAAGGGAGGATAACCCTTGTTTGAGATCTACAAAAGACCGCAGTATCCGGAACTGATAAAGCACATAATGATGAACTGGGTTGCCCTGGGTCTTCCCGAAACGGACCTGACCAAGCTCACCTGCAAAATAGCCGCGGCCAGAAAAACGGGCTTTAACTCTCTCATGACCTTTATCATGAGCGCCGGAGGCAAGCCCCTCGTTGTGATCAAATGTCCCAGGTACAGCGAAAGCAAGCCAGCCGAAGACTCGCTGAAGAACGAAGCAAAAGCCCTCAAAGATCTATCAGCTACCTCCTTAAAAGATTCCGCCCCTCCCCTTTACTCGTTTGAGCGCATTAACGGGCTTCCTGTCCTTGTCACCGGAGGAGTTGCCGGAGGGCCTTTTAACGAACTGCTTGACAGGGAAAATGACCCCGAAAAGCTGGACAGCCTTCTTTCCCTTGGAATAAGACCGGCTTTTGAGATTGCAGGTATTAAGGACGGCCGGTCTGTTGAGGTTGACGACACTTTTATTGAGGACCACATCAGGAAGCCGCTTGCTGCCGTCTGCCAGTACTTTCCCCAGCATATTGAGATGATAGAGACTTCCTGCAACAAAGTGCTTGCCAGGCGCCCCAAAAGCGCTCTGCACCTAAAAAAATGCTTTGTGCACAATGATTTTAACCCGTGGAACCTGCTCGCCTCAGAAAAAGACGGAGTATGTGTCATAGACTGGGAAGATGCTCTGAGCAGCGGCCTGCCGCTGATGGACTTTTTCAACTACTATATCGTGGCCCACAGGATCCTGTTCATGGGGGAAACGCCCTATTCAAGGTCAAGGACAGCGGAACAAAAGTCAAAAAGGGCACAGGTCCTTCTTGAGAATTACAAAAGGAACCTGGAGATATACTGCAAGGCCTCAAAAGTCCCTGCGGAACTGGAGGACCTTCTGTTCCTTGTGTTTGCGGCAGAGGTCTCCGCGTTCTTTGTTGACGAAAAGAGAAAATCCATAACTTACGCGGAATCGTGGGTGAGCATGTTGCTGGACCTTAACGCCTCGAATTGTTTTGAGAA
>CAYUCV010000008.1:4229-7268 GCA_964443545.1 uncultured bacterium | reverse complement strand
AAAAGATACACTTTGTTCATGTTGAGCTGACAAAACGCGTAATCTGCCGCCAGTTTGATGAACTCCGGCGACTTTTCGGATGCAAGCAGCACAAGATGCTTGTTCTTGTAATCTAAGGAGGAGAAAGAGAACGCTCCATGGTTTTTCCCGGATTGCTCATCATAGACCACATAGAAGAGCGGCCTTTCAAAAAGAGGTTTTGGCCTGGCAAGTGATTCGAATAGGTCCTTTTCATCGCAGCCAAGCGCCTTGGAGCAGAAGGCAATGTCCTGCGTAGCAATATGCCTTATCTTCATTGTGTCCCCAGCCCTGCCAGCTTCTTTAGAAGCTGCGCTTTTTTCAGGTAATCCTTTTTTAAGATAGAAAACACATGGGAATCGTGATAGGCTCCGGCCCTGAACACATGCTGCCGCAGAGTACCCTCCGGTTCTATTCCGAAAGGAGTACACTTCCTGTAAAGACCTAAAGAAGCCTTGTTAAAATCATGGACATTGCCGCAGAGCTTGTTCATGTTCAGTTCTTTGAACACCAGGTCAAGGGTCAGACAGATGATCTCTATGGAAGCCCCCTTTGCCCTGTATTCTTCTTTTGCAATGGCCATATCGTTCATTAGACTGCCGTTCTTCCAGTCAATAGAATGCAAATTAAGAAAGCCTATCGGGATTTTTGAGCGGGTCTCTATCATATAGAGGAGCGCTGCGGGAAAAGGGCTTGCCTGCTGCTTAATGATGGAGCGCAGATGGACGGTCTGTTCGTTCTTTGAGTTAAGTACAGAGCCGTAAAGAAGCCGGCACAGCTCAGGGTCAAGGGTCCAGGGGGTCAGTGTTTCGATGTCTTTTTCACAGGCGGGGCGGAGCCCCGCAAGACGGCCTTTTAACATTTTTTGTATTCGTCCTTGAGCAGGCCAAGGACCGCTACATCGCGGTAAGAGCCGTTAACATAAAGATGTTCTCTCAGCACCGCTTCCTGCACAAACCCGAGCTTCTCAAAGATCTTCAAGGACGCTTTATCGGAGTCCACAGTATGAGTATATACCCTGTGCAGGTTCTTTTCGTCAAAAAGCTGCTGCAGCATCAACTGCAGGGCCTCAATAATTGGCTCATCCGCTGAGCCTTCTTTTTTGTCAAGATACAGTGCGATATTGCGGTCCTGGTCTTTTTCGTTGTCGGTTACCATCAGGGCTATCAGAGCCGAACTCTTGTCCCTTACAAGATAACTTTTTGAGGTTGTGCGTTTAAAAAGGTCCTCGGCGGTAAGCGCGGGGTGGGTCAGCGCCAGGCCCAGATAAGGGCTTTGACATGCCCTGTCTTTTTTCCAGTCCTCAATTTCGGGCGCGTCTTTGGCCTCAACGGGCGCAATAGAACAAAGCTTTCCCTTTAACATTTGGGATAATTATATCACGGAAGGAGCTCAATAGCCTTAAACTATAAACTTATTATGAGCGTCAGGATTAGAAGCCTGACTTGCCTTTTGTACCGAAGCCGTGTTCTGAAGGTTTATTCCTGCTTTTCCTAAAGCGCTTTCCAGTGCCGCTGCCACTCCGTTGAGGTCGGCGTCCTTGGGAAGGGCACCCAGAGCTTCGACCATCCGGTTCCTTAATCCTGGATCCCCCGCAGAGGTCTTTAGAGCGGTCTGGAGCCTTGCCATGGTTTCTATGGATGTTTTGCTGGGAGTAAGGTCCATAGAAGGTGTGTCTATTGTCAAAAGCCCGTGGTCAAGCATCTTGCTTACTATACCGTTGATCTCTTTAAGCGCCCCTTCGACATCCTTATCCCCCAGGCAGTTGATCAGTTCTTTTGCCCTGCCTCTAATTGCTTCCGCTGCCGCCTCAGGGGTCCCTAAGTCGTCCTTTTTGTTGCCGCTTATCCCGTATATTGTCATATCCTTCTCCTTTAGGCCTGTCTTTGCGCCATCCTGTTCATTGCGTCAACTAATTGTATATCTTTTTTGGCAAAAGAGTCAATCTCCAGGGCAAGTGCCAGCATTGCAGAGGCGATAGTATTCTCCTCTTTTTTGATGTCTAAAATTCCTGATTCAACTTTTGCATAATATTGCTCAAGGTATTTTTTTGTCTGCTCAAGTTTTAAATAATACTTTTCAAGCTCCGCTTTTTTCCTTTCCTCAAGTTCCTGCGACTGCTTTTCCAGTTCTTCAACAAGTATCGTATAAGCGTTGCGCAGCTCCCCTTTTGCAATAAGGAGCAGGACCAGAGAAGAGGGTCCGTTCTCACCTTTGCCATAAGCCGTCAGGTTAGAGGATATCCTGCCGGCCTCTATCTTTACCAGGTTTTGTTTGGGGGCCCCGCCGGCGTAGGCAAGGAGTTCGGCAAGAAGTTCCGGCTTAATCGCGATCTTTAATCTTATTACTTCTTCGGCAAATAATGCCGCTTCAAGGCGCACTTTGCGAGCTATCTCTTCGAACGCGCGTCTGTCTTTTTCCTGAACATGCTCAAGGGCGGCTTCTTCCAGTTTCCCAAAGCTTAGTGTTAGTTTTGTCTGCGCCTCGGCTGTTTCTTCCGCCTCCCTTCCTGCCATATGTCGCAGCCCTCTCCTTGTCATAGGTGTATAGACAAGCAGAACTTCGCCAAAACGGATATAGATCTGCGGAGCAAAGTTCCTTGCCAGCAGCCCTCCTGTGCGCACCAGCGTGTTAGCCTTCTCAACCCTGTCTTTGATGCCGGTCAAAAAACTTCTGAGACCAGCTTCGTTTATCTGCGGCCAGATATGGTACAGTTCGTCCCCAAAGGTCCCGAACATTTCTTCTATCCATGCTCCATGCTGAAAGATCCTGCTGGTTGCATAAAGCAGGCGCTCGGCAAGTTCGGGGGTATTCCTATTCTCCTTTATCGCCTGTTCAAGTTCTGAGTAAGCGCTGTCCCATCTGCTCAACATATGCCTGGTCCTTAAAGAGTGGAGTTTTGCGAACTCGGAAAGGAACTCTGCTGCAAATTGTCTGTCGTTAAGACGGACCTGCCAGTCGGGGGTGCGCTGCATTTTTGCGGCGTAAAGTTCTTTGGTCAGGCGTACCAGTTCTCTGAGG
>CAYUCV010000008.1:0-4129 GCA_964443545.1 uncultured bacterium | reverse complement strand
TGAGGCAGCGGAGGCCTGTTGCTCTTTAAGCTTCTGCATAGCAAGCCCTATTGCCGAAGCGAACACCGACATCTGTATGCCGCTGCTAAACATATACATGCCCTCTACATATATATCTTTAACTGATAGACCGGATTTCACCAAAAAGAAGGTTTTGTCAAATCCTTATGGAGGTGCCTTTTCTGGCAAGATCTAAGGCAATTTCAGAAGGGTCTGCTTTTTGAGAGGCTTTTACGGCCTTGTCGCTGTTGAGAATGGCGTTTTCCACCATAGACATGTCTATCTGCGCCATGGCGGTGTTAATGCCGCTTACGGCCTCTCTAACGAGCGAGGCTCCCGCACTGTCGCCGCCGGCTATCATGGAGACCCCCTGCCCCATTTGCCGCAGGTCGTTCAAAATGGCCTGCATATTCATTTTGGTTGAGGTCGAATTTTCGTGCGGCATAAGACTGGTTATGTGAAGCATATTGTTAAGACAGGTGTTTATCTGCTCAACGGCTTCAAGGACAGGCGCTGCTTTAGAAGCGGGAAGGTTTTGGGCCATTTCCATAATGCTCTGGGCCATCGCAGCCATAGGATTGATATCGTCCCTGCCTTTTGAAACGCCTCCCACAGCCTCTATTGCGCTCATGCTAGGCCTCCTTTTGAATTGACGCGATCGCCAGTCTTGATCTTGCCAGCGGGTCCTCTTCCAGTTGAACAAGATATCTTGTAGTGTTTTTCCTGGAACGCTCGTTGTTCCTGTTGATATCCTCCACAAGCCTGAGCCATTTTTCTGTTTCATGGGCCTGCAGTTCTTTATCAAGCCAGTACCCGTAAGGACTTTGATAGTTGCCAAACAGGCTGGAGTAATCAAATGTTTGGTATTCTTCCTCATCTTCTGCAAAAGGCCACAGCAATGGGCTA
This sequence comes from uncultured bacterium, assembly GCA_964443545.1. Lineage (GTDB taxonomy): Bacteria > Margulisbacteria > WOR-1 > JAKLHX01 > JBAZKV01 > JBAZKV01. Next base: position 3,223 of record CAYUCV010000008.1, on the reverse strand, counting down.
GAGACGGAAGACCTTGCCCTTGACGCAATAACGGGACCTGCTGTCTCTTTTAACATAGCAGCGACCCTGGGGTCTTCTTTTGCCAGAGTGTTCAAATGTGCTACTTCCTTCTGCAGATGTCCGTCCAGGCGGCCTATCATTCCTTCTATCTGGACCACCCTAGCATCTGAATCCGGCACTCCTTTTTCCTTAAGCGCCAGCAGTCCTGCCTGAAGGTCAGCCCTTAAATTAACAGTCTCTTCCAGCCTTTTCAGCGAAGAGCCTGCTCTTTCAATGGTACTGCCTGATATACCCTTATCTCTTTCAAGTTCTGACGAGAGCCGCTCTATCCTTGCAGGGGCCGTCTTGAGAAGGACTTCGAACGGCACAGGAGCAGCAGCGGACGAGGATTTATAGGCCGCAACAGCCTCTCCGGCCTTGTCAAGAGCGGCTTTAGGGCTGTAGAGTACCTGCCGGTCCTCTAACTTAGTCAACCCGTACATATCAAGAAAGTTTATTGTCATTTTATATCCTCGAATCTATCAGTTTCAGTTTTTTGCCTATCCTTCTGTTAAGGACATTGGCCATAAAGCGGCCTTTGTTGGCCTCGTAGTCCTGCATTCTTTTTTCTCTGGACTTGATGCCTTCCAGCTTCTTGACCAGTTTAACAAGATAGACCAGTTCTTTTTCCTCGCTGTCGGAGAGCTTTTCCACTCCTTCTTTCTTTTCTCTAAGGTTCATCAGTTTAAAGACCGAGGATTCATATACTGTGCTTTCTATCTCCGCCTTTATCTTTCGTATATCGTCCTGCCCAAGGATTATGCCCAGTTCCCTCAATTTACCCTCAAGACTGTTGAGCCTTTTAGACACCATCCTTATCCTTGCCTTGCTCTCATCTACAAGGAGAACCCTTTCCATGTAGGCCTCTTTTATAAGGGCTATCAGTTTGACCCTGGCCAGGCCCAGGGCCTGGTCCTTTATTTCTTTGATCTCTTTGTCGCAGAGCCCCATTTTTTTCAGTTTTGAGGTTACACTCCTCAGTTTGAACGATGTCCTGAAAAAAGTGGCCCAGGTAAAGTTGAGATACCTTTCGGTAAAGACCGCCCTTGCCTGGTCTATCAGAGAGCTCTTTTCCATCTCTATGCGCGCGGTTTCATCCTCTTCTTCCTGCTGCTTTCTTCTTCCGTCGCTTCCCATCTCGTGCTTTGCGTCGTTCTCCTTGCCTATCATGTTGATGACATTTTCCGGAAGTTCCTGCAGGCCCAGGTCCCATTTTTTGTCCTCCCAGGCCCTGGTCCACTTGGGCAGGTCCACCCCAACCCTGTTGGCCAGTTCTATGAACTTGCCTATCTCGTCCTTGCCTATTGAGGACTTGGCACTGAGAGCGTCCTTAGCCACATCCTTTTCAAATTCATTAAGAACGACCGATCTTAAGATGTCCTCTGCCTCCGCCTTGGCCTTGTCGGTTGTCTGCTGGAGGTCGTAGCCTCCAAAAGAGTGCCCGCCGAGGGATTCGTTGAGGAACGCAAAATCCAGTATGCTGTTTATGCCCTTTTCGTTGATGGCCCACTCTATGGACTTCTGCGGGGTCGTCAGCCTTTTTAAGAAGGCATCCTTTATAAGGAGAGCGATCTCTTTTCTGGCCTGGCCCCTTACCAGGGTCTGGATATCACGGAATTCCTCGCCGGTCATGCCTTCTTTTTCCAGTTTTGCCCTTACCTCGTCTATCCTTCGCTTGATGGCAGCCCTGGCATCCGGATTGCCGTCGGCCATTATCATCTTGGAAGAAAGGCTTGCGAATTCGTTGATGCTCTGCTCCGTCCCCTGCCCCGACTTCCCCTTTGCCCACTGCATTATCTTCTGTCTCGAAGAAACGCGCTTCATCCCGTTAATCTCTTCTTTGATGCCTTTGTTGTCGGAAGAAAGGAGTTCTTTGCTGTCATCGGCGCTGTCGTCCGAAGACCTCAGTTTTTCCTTGAGGCCTTTTATGTTGGTCTCCCCGCTCTTTAACTGGCTTACCACCCCCATGGTGCTAAGCGCGTTAAGGGACCTTGTCATGATGTTCTTTTCCAGGTTATCCACATCGGACATAAGGTCAAGCGACCTCTTTATTTCCTGAGTCTTTTCGGTCTGCGTGCCTTTGTTTAGGACATTCTGCAGGTTCTGCGTGGCCCAGGTATTTCCTATCTGAGCCATCTCCTGCGAGCCGGCCTTGTCAACTATGCTCTGCATTGCTCAACCTCTTTCTTTAACAGTCCCAGCAGCTGTGAGGCGCTTTCGTTTTCCGGCTGAAAACTCTTTACAGTTTCAAGGTGAGGAATGGCTTCGCTGTAGCGCTTTTCGGATACCAGGCAGTTGGCATAGAACAAGTGCCTCATCACGTTCCAGCACAGGTCGTTGCTGGGTAGCACGGGATGCTGTTTTTTGGGAAGAGAGACCGCCTTTTCCAGCAGGGCAAAGGCTTCCTGAATCCTGCCCATAGAAAGGAGGGAGCCCGCCGCTATGCAGTAGCCTTCGGCGTTATCTGCGTTGCACTCTATCGCCAGCATGGCCTCGCCAGCGGCCTTTTCGTGGTCCTGAAAGCGGAATGCCGTCCAGGCCTTGCCCAGATGCGCTCCTTCCCGGATGAACTTTGCAAGGCCGATGCCCGTGCTGCAGACGGAGATCACTTTGTTAAAGGTCTCTTCCGCCTCAACAAACCTCTCAAGGTCAAGATATCTCATGCCCAGAAGGAGCAGGTATACGGGATCAGAAGGATTGTTCTCTGACACTTTTTCAAAAAGGCGGGCCCTTTCGGCATTCTTGTTCTTCATCTTTTCTTCCGGGAGGTTCCTGCCCCAGTGATAAAGCGAGACGCCGTCATATTTTTCCGCTTCCGGCATAGAGTCCGAAGGAGCGCTCACCTGTTCGTTTATGGGCCTGGTAAACTGGAAGCCCTTGTTGTTCCTGAAGACCTTGTCCCTGTAATAGGAATTGTATGCCTCTTTGGTGCCGTAGGGGCATTCTTTGACAACAATATGGACCGTATCGGCTGCCGTCCTGTCCAGGTGGTCGCGGAGCTTTTTCAGGTCCTGCTCCTCTATAAGTTCATCGGCGTCGAACCAGGCTATCCAGTCAGAATCCGCATGGGCGATGGAATTGTTCCTGGCGGCGGAAAAATCGTTGCTCCACTCATAGTCAAAAACTTCCGCGCCCAGGGCTTTTGCCGTCTCTTTTGTATCATCGGTAGAGCCTGTGTCAACAA
>CAYUCV010000007.1:23029-52233 GCA_964443545.1 uncultured bacterium | reverse complement strand
CAGCCCCACCCCCCCGTAAAGGAAAAGAGGGTTGTAGGATTTGCCGGGGGCTTCGGAAACCGCAAGAGATGCCGCATGCGCGAACCTGTTGCCATGGCCGACGACAAAGTTATCAAAAGTGTATCTCGGGTTCAGGAACGACACCTCGGGCCGCGAGGACATCGAAGACGCCAGCTTCTTTTCTCTCTCTCTTTCTTCAGGGACATCCTCTTTATCCCTGGGAATGACTATGAATTTGATGGCCTGTATCTTGGAATTGCCGGAACTTTTGATGGCGGAAAGGATAGAAGCATCGCATTTTTTTTCGTACAGCCAGTCCTGGGAAAAAACATTGGGAACGGCAAGGACAAGCGTCCCGCTTTCTATCGCGACCGGCCTTGTAGATGTCGCTATGGTTTCAAAAATAGGCTTGCTGAGGTTCTTTTCGAGCGCCCCGAGGATCTCTTTCCAGTACGATCCGATATCAGGAATCTCTATCATTGTTTAACACCTTATCCACATAAGCGCCTGTATTATATAACGCAATGAAACGACCCGAAACACCCAAGACAATACAGATTTTAGCATATATTGTCAACAAAATTCTGACTTATCAACAACATTATCCACAAATCATTTCCAATTGTGGACAACACCTCATTTCTTGATATATCATAACACGGCAAGGCCCCCAAATCAATGATAAATTAATTGACAGGCAAAACTAAAAACGGTATAATTTGATCATGACCAAGAGAACATATAAGCCGAGCAAAAGGCACAGAAAGAATGTTCACGGCTTCAGAAAAAGGAACTCGAGCCACTTCGGGAAAAGGGTCCTCAAATCCCGAAGGAGAAAAGGCCGCCACAGGATCGCGGTCAAATAGGCCGTCCACCCTTAAGACAGAGGCGGGATTTTCCGCAGTTCTAAGAAAAGGCTTTAGGATAAGCGGGGGCATAGCCTCTGCGCGGATCCTTTATAAAAGGGACGGCGTCTCCAGGATAGGAGTGGCACCCAAAAAGACCCTTTGCAACGCTGTTAAAAGGAACAGAATAAGAAGGCTGTTCAAGGAAGCCTTTAGAGAAGAATATTACAGCATAAAGAAGCCTGCTGATGTGGTGATTTTTCCAACAGCCACGGCCATAGCTGCAAATTATGGGCAAGCAAGGGAATTCATTAGGCGGGCTTTTTCTTAAGATTTACATTTGAAAAGTATAATAATATCATTGATCAGGCTCTATCAAAAGGCGGTCTCTCCCCTATTTCCGCCGGCGTGCAGGTTCTATCCTACATGCTCGGATTATTGCATTATTGCGATACAAAAATATGGCCTAATTAAGGGAATATTTGTGGGGAGCGGGCGTTTGCTGCGGTGCAACCAATTTTTTAGGGGGGGGTATGATCCGGTAAAGTAACATGCAAATATTTATTGATATTACGCTAAAAACACTCGAATTCTTTTATTCTATAGGTTTCCATAATTATGGTATCGCGATCATTCTGTTGACAATAGCTATAAAAATCGCACTCTATCCGCTTACTCTTCAATCCACAAAGCAGATGGCCGCAATGCAAAAGCTTCAACCAAAATTTGAAGAGCTTAAAAAGAAGCATAAGGATAGCCCCGACAAATTCCAAAAAGAAACTATGGAGCTCTATAAGAAGCACGGCGTCAATCCCCTGGGAGGATGCCTGCCCCTTCTGTTTCAAATGCCGGTGTTCATAGCTCTATTTATGGCCCTAACAAGCCAAAACTTTAAGGATATGCTTGCCATGTCCCAAGGCGCCTCTTCATTTTTATGGATAGCGGATATTTCCTTAAAGGATCCCACCTTCATTTTTCCTGTATTGATAGGGCTAACAACATACTGGTCCCAGAAAACAATGCCTCAAAGCGCCGGGCAGGACCAGATGAAGCAGGTTATGCTCATAATGCCTTTCTTTATTGCCTTTATCAGCATAGAGTTCGCGGCCGGGGTGCAGTTATACTGGATCGTTCAAAATATTCTGACCGTTGCCCAGCAGATGTATATAATGTCAAAGCACGGTAAGGTATAAATTAAGCGAAAAGGAGACGAAGATGGCAGGGAAAATAAGGATGAAAGGGCGTACTGCGGATGAGGCCGTAAAAGCAGCTCTGGAAGTGCTTAAAGCATCAAAGGATGATGTCGAGATCAAGATAATCTCCGAAGGAGAAGCCGGTGTTTTGGGTGTTTTTGGGGGAAAAGAGGCCGAAGTGGAGGTTTCTCAGCGCTTGACCCCGGAAGAAGAAGCTAAAAGCGTCCTTCAGGATATTTTGGACAAGGCGGGATTTATAGCAAATGTTTACATCGAGGGCACAAGCAATGCCGAGGACGCGATTTGTCTCGAGATAAAAGGTGACGAAATCCCAAGAATGATCGGGAAAGAGGGGCAAACCCTGGATGCTTTGCAATACATCACGTCAATTATTGCCAATAAGGGCAAGGAGCAAAGAAAGAGAGTTCTTGTGGAAGCCGGAGGCTATAGAAAGAAGCAGGAAAGCCGCACCGAAAAGATCGCCAAAGAGTCCATCGAAGAGGCCCTGATATCAGGAAAAGAAGTTGTCCTGCCGCCGATGACCGCAAGAGAAAGGCGGATAATCCATCTGGCCGTCAAACAGAACAGCAAGCTTACATCTTACAGTACCGGAGAAAAAGGCGACAGAAGGGTGGTCATAGCCCCAAACAAGTAGAGATATGCCCATTTCTGATGATGATACTATCGCCTCCATCTCTTCGGCGCCTTCAAGTGCCGCGGTCGGGATAATAAGGATAAGCGGCCCAAGATCATTGCCATTGCTCAAGCGCCTTTGTTCTGCAAAGAAGGGCGGCTTCGTCCCCAATAGAATACAATTTACTCGGGCCTCTCACCCAAAGCGCGGTCACATTATTGATGAAGTAATGGCAGTATATCTAAAGGCTCCGGGATCGTTTACAGGGGAAGATATGGCAGAGATATACTGCCACGGCGGCATCGCTGTAATGACCTCTGTAATGGACTGCCTCATAGCTTTGGGCGCCAGACAGGCGGAGAGGGGAGAGTTCTCTAAAAGAGCGTTCTTGAACGGGAAAATTGACCTGATCAAGGCGGAAGCGATAGCGGCATTAATTGGCTCAAAAACACAGGAGGGGGCGCATGCCGCCGCGAGTCAATTAGGCGGCACCCTTTCAAAAAGGATCAGCGAGATAACCGACCAATTAACGGCTATTCTTGCGCTTATTGAGGCGCAGATTGACTTTCCTGAAGAAATGGGAAGAACCAACATAAGATCAATAAGAAAAACAATGTTGCAGCAAGCCAAGGCTCTCGACGAGCTCCTGACTACAGCCGACCAGGGAAGAATATTAACGGCTGGGGTTGACTGTGTTATTGCCGGGGCGCCAAACGCGGGAAAATCCAGCCTTTTGAACGCGCTGCTCAAATTTGAGAGAGCAATAGTAACGGGCATTCCCGGAACAACGACCGATACTATTGAAGAAGTAATCAATATAAAAGGAATAGCGATTAAGTTGATAGACACGGCCGGGATCAGAAAGGGTAGGGGAGAGGTTGAGGCAAAAGGCATTAACCGTACAAAGGAAGCCGTTGAAAGAGCAGATATCATTATTATTGTTATAGATGGGGCAAAAGCGCTGTCAAAACACGATAAAGATATATTGCAACAGGCAAAAGAAGCCAGGGGCGTGGCTATTGTAGCCCTTAACAAGAGCGACATCGGCAGCAAGATAAACAAGAAAGAATTAATAGGCTTCAAGTCCGTCCATATTTCAGCACTTACCGGAAAAGGGCTCAAGGCTCTTGAGAAAACACTTCTCAATGTGATAACATCAAAGCGCATCGACCCCAAGGACGCCCTGCTGATAAGCACTAGACAGAAAGGTTCTGCAATGGAGGCAAGAAACGCTTTAATAAGAGGGCTTTCAGCCATAGGCAACGGCTCTTCCGCGGAGCTGGCCGGCATCGATGTCAAGGAGGCCATCTCCAGCCTCAGGAACATGACAGGCGAGGAGGTAAGCAGCCAGATCGCGGAAGAGATCTTTAGCAGGTTTTGTATAGGGAAATAAAAATGTTTCACGTGAAACATTTTTGGTTTGGGCAATGTTTCACGTGAAACATCTATAAGTAGCTAAGGAGAAAACTAATGGCGACTATCATAAGCGGCAAGGATTTGGCGGGAAATATTAAGGAAGCTCTGCGCAGTAAATTGGCTAAAATAGGCAAAAAACCATCGCTGGCGGTAGTTCTGGTAGGGGATGACCCGGCATCAAAAGTTTATGTTGGGTCCAAGGAAAGATCAGCGGTTGAGGTGGGGATCAGGTCTGTTGTAAAAAAGCTGCCAGGCAACACAGCAGAGCAGGAGCTTGCTGAACTGGTAAAAGAATTGAACGAAGATATTGGAATAAACGGGATATTGGTCCAACTCCCATTGCCGGGCCATATTAATGCCGATAGAATTTTGGCTCAAATATCACCAAAAAAAGATGTTGACGGGCTGCATCCTTTGAACATGGGGAAACTGCTCCTGGGACAGGAGCCCTATTTCTATCCATGTACACCGTCGGGCATCATGGAAATGATCCACTCTTCAAAGATCGACCTTAAAGGCAAGAACGCAGTGGTTATTGGCCGCAGCAATATTGTGGGCAAGCCGATAGCCCAGATGCTCATGAAGGAGCATGCCACCGTTACAATATGCCACTCAAGGACAAAGGATATAAAGTCCTTTACAAAAGCAGCGGATATTATTGTTGTTGCCATAGGCAGGCCCAAATTCCTGACAGCGGACATGGTAAAAGAGGGCACTGCTGTATTTGATGTCGGAATGAACAGGCTCGAATCAGGACTGGTAGGGGATGTTGACTTCGAAGGAGTAAAGGATAAATGCTCCTTTATTACTCCCGTGCCGGGAGGCATTGGCCTGATGACCGTGGCAATGCTGATGAAGAACTGTATTAAAAGCATAGAAATACAGTAGAAATTAAGAGTATTTCTGTTGCAGACCGACTATCATTTTTTAAGTATCCTGAAAAGATCGTTCACAGATACTACAGCGGCCAAGGCCAGAAGAGCGATCAAGCCCCACTGATGGATCTTATTCTCCTGCTCTATTGGAATAGGCTTTCCCCTGACAGCTTCGATAAGTATAAAGACCAGCCTGCCCCCGTCAAGGGCCGGCAGAGGAAGCAGATTAAAAATGCCCAGATTGACGCTGATAAGCCCTATAAAGAACATTAATGAATAGAACCCCTGCGAGGCCGCCTGCCCGCTGAACTGAGCTATCCCGAGCGGGCCGGCCAGCCCGGCAACGGACATTTTTCCGGTGATCAACTGCCCCAGGATGAACAGGATACCGGCAGAGATCTCATAGGTTTTTTTGGCCCCTGCCCAGAAAGAGGACAAAATCCCGGTCTTCTTCCTTTCTACTTCCAGGGCGAATCCGAGCAGGCCGACCTTATATCTTTCGTCATATTTTGGAATAGCCGCAAGCTTCACAGGATCGCCGTTCCTCAAGACCTCTATCCCGATCTTTTTGCCAGCACTTTTATGTATCACATTTACCATTGCCAGAGGGTTGCTGTCTCTAAGCCCGTCCGCGGACAACAGAATGTCCCCCGGCTTTATCCCGGCGGCCGCGGCAGGAGAGCCGGCGGACACAGAGGCTATTCTGGAGGATGTTTCCGGCAGGCCGTATACATTGGAAAGAAAAGCAAAAATAAGTATGCCAAGCACGAGATTGGCAATGGGGCCGGCGCAGATAGACTTGAATTTTTCCAGCGGAGGCTTTGACGAATATCTTTCTTCGGGAGGGCAATCCTTTTCTTCGGCCCCTTCCTCGTCTATCCCGGCCAGCCTAACAAAAGCCAGCACCGGGAACAGGTTTATAGAATAGACAGTGCCGTTCTTCTTAAAAGAGAACAGCCGCGGGCCAAAGCCTATGCCGAGCTCAAGCACCCTTATTCCGGCCCTTTTTGCCCACAGGAAGTGTCCTGCTTCGTGAGCCAGCGCAACCACCAAAAAAACGAAACAGAAGGCCAGTACGGAGGTTATCATCAGACCTTCCCCTTTAATTCGCTGTTAACAATCTGCGCTGCAAGCTTAACTGCGCCCGGAGACCCGAATTTTTTTAAGGCCTGTGCATATCCGGCGCGCATTCTAGCCGCGCTTTCCTTGTCGGTAAGCAGCTCGATCGCCTTTGCCGCAAGGTTTTGGGGTGTGGCCTTGTCCTGGACGAATTCCGGGATAACTTCGGAGCCCACAAGCAGATTGGTCATGGAATAGTAGGGGAGGCGGACCTTAAGCAGCCTTTTTCCAATGAACTCGGAGATCGCGGATATTCTGTATGCCATTACCATGGGAGCCCCGAGGATCGTTCCTTCCATGGTAATGGTCCCAGATGCAGCAAGCGAAACATTGGCCGCGCTCAAAATGTCATGGCTTTTGCCGTGCACCAGACGGAGCCCGCAGGGCCCGGCGAGCTTTTCTATCTCTTTTGAGAACTGGCCGCTTGAAACCGAAAGAAGGAACTGGGCATTCGGCACTTTTGACCGTATGAGCTCTACAGCCCTAAGAAAGATAGGCAGAAGGCCTCTTATCTCGTGCAGGCGGCTTCCCGGGAACAGGCCTATTATAGGAAAACTGGGGTTAAGCGAGTAAGCTCTGCAAAAGGCGGACTTGTCCAGCGATAGCTTTATGGTGTCTAGATTGGGGTTCCCTACATATGACACATTTGCCCCCGCTTTCTTGTACTCTTCTGCTTCCCGCTCAAAGATGGCAAGGATCCTGTCAAGAGTAGAAGCCACTTTTTTGACCCCTTTTGAAGTTCCCCAAAGCCATTCCTGAGGAGCAATATAGTAGACGGTCCTTATCCCGAGTTTTTTCGCATAATGTGCCAGCAGCATGTTGAAGCCCTGATAGTCTACCAGAAGCAGAAGGTCGGGCCTTTCCCTTTTCATGACAGCCCTCATCCTGAAATAGGCAAGCAATATGGAAGGAAGGAACCTTATTACTTCGGTGATACCTACAGTGCCCTTTGAGCTCAGGTCCAGCAGTGTCTCAACCCCGGCTGCGCGGCATCTTTCCCCGGCCATGCCAAATAGTTTTACCGAGGGGTTGAGCTTTAGCAGTTCTGCGGCCAAAAAAGAGGCGTGAATATCTCCCGACACCTCCCCGGTGCTTAGCATGACCTTGATCATGTGCCTAAATTCCCAATTCTGGCAGGTCCGGCAAAAGCAGGTCGTCGTTGTCCGAGGCTTCCATCTTCTTAAGTATGCCGCGGTCGGTTTCCTGCTCAAGGAACTCAATAAGATAGGAGATCTCCGGATACGAGACATTAAGCTTTTTCTTCATTTCAAAGACCGCCTGCGTCAGGTTGAGCCCGGACTTGAACAATATTTTGAAAGCCTTTTTAAGTTCATTTTGCGACTCTGCGCTGACCCCCCGGCGCATCAGGCCAACGGAATTAAGGGCCCTAACCTGCATCGGATTGCCTTCCGCCAGCATAAATGGAGGAATATCCTTAGCTATCCTGGAATTTCCTCCTATCATTGCCATTTTCCCTATCCTTACGAACTGATGTATTGTGGTCATGCCTCCGATGATAGCGTAATCATCTATCTGGGCGTGTCCCGCCATTGCTACATAGCCGGCGATGACAACATTGTTCCCGATATTTGCGTTGTGGGGAATGTGGGAATAGATCTGGATCATTACATCATTGCCGATCCTGGTAGTGTTGCCTTCTCCGGTAGGAAGGTGTATGGTAACGAACTCTCTTATCTGACATCTGTCCCCAATCACGACCCAGCTCTTTTCGCCCCTGTATTTGTGGTCCTGGGGCGGGGTCCCTATCGTTGTCCCGTGGCTGATCCTGCAGTCTTTGCCTATCTTGGCCCACCGGGAGATGACCACGCTGGTGCCTATCATAGTGTTGTCGCCGATCTCGACATCTTCGCCTATTATGCTGTAAGCCCCGATCCGGACCCCTTTGCCAAGTTTTGCCGTAGGATGGACCACTGCGGTGCTGTCAATGTCTGCCGAGGTTTCTTGCTGCTGGGCAGGAGAGATTAACGAGCACATGAGCTCTCCTTCGCAGACAGGGGAGCCGTTTACCAGGGCAACGCCTTTCATCTTTAGCAGATTTGCCCTTCCCTTTAACAATTCGACTTCCAGCCTCAACTGATCACCCGGAACAACCGGCTTTCTAAACCTGACACTGTCTATTCCGGCAAAGAACGCGACCTTCCCTTTGTTCTCCGGCCGGAGCAGCACCGCCCAGGCTCCGACCTGTGCAAGGGCCTCCACAATAAGCACTCCCGGCATCACGGGTAGGCCGGGGAAATGTCCCGCAAAAAAACTCTCGTCAAAAGTAACATTCTTTATGCCAACCGCTCTTTTTTTCGGCTCATGCTCTATTATCTTGTCTACGAGCAGGAAGGGATGGCGGTGGGGCAGTGTCTTCATTATTTCAACCGTGTCTATGTTAACTTCAGGCATTAAGTATCCTTTCTGCAAGCTTAGTATTGAGCCTGTGCCCGGCCTTTTCAGAGATTATCCTTCCCTTTATTCTTTTTCCGGAAAGGGCGATATCTCCCATTATATCTAGAATTTTGTGCCTTGCCAACTCATTCGGGAACCGGAGAGGGCAGGAATAGCTGTCTTTAAGGATGACAACAGTATTATCAAAAGAAGCCCCAAGGGCAAGCCCTGCAGCCTTTAGTCTTTCGGCTTCTTCCAGAAAGCCAAAAGTCCTGGCAGGGGCGATCTCTTTTTCAAAATCGTCAGATAGACCATCGAACCGGGCCGATTGTTTCCCGACAAAAGAAGCCGGGAAATCAAGCTTGCACTCAATTATAAACCCTTCGTAAGGAGCAGCGGTTATGGAAGCCCCCTCCTCTTCAATTCTAAACTCCTTTTCTATTTCAACAAGAGGGGCTTTTGCCTCCTGCTCCAGAACACCCGCCTCTTTTATCATTCCCACATATTCGAGTGCGCTGCCGTCAAAGGCGGGAGGTTCTGTCCCGTCAAGCCTCACATCCAGATTGGTAATGCCGAGCCCGTAAGCGGCGGCAAGAAGGTGTTCTACCGTCATAAGCGGCCCCAGAGAGGTCCCTCTTTGGGTGCCTGTTACAGAAGAAGCAAGGGCTCTGACGCGGTCTTTCCCGGACAAGAAACAGATCCCGCTGTTCTCCTTTGCAGGGAGAAGTTGCAAGAAGCACTCTTTTCCACTATGAAGCCCTGCTCCCTTGCGGGAAACAGGGCTTTTGATGGTTTTTTGGCGCATCTAGAACGGGCTGGTCAAGCAGATACCTGCGCTAAAACTCTGGGTCTCTTTGGCGTTGGGGCTGTTGGTTACATTCAAACCTCTGACATTGATCGAAAAAGACCTTGCCAGGTCATACCGCAGACCGGCGTTCAACTGGAACACGCTCTCTCCCGCAAAAGCCTCGGCCATGGCTATAAGGTTTTTTGCTCCGACAGGAGAAGTAATGCCCAGCATGCCAAGGGGCCTAAACCTGTTGTAGTCCGGGAAGTCGAACATTGCTCCAAAGTGAAGGCCTAGCCCGCTGTTAAAATACTTGGTAGCTACCATATAAACATCGGATTCCTGAGAAGAAGTTAGATTTTCGACTCCTATGGCCATATGAAGCGCATCCCTGTCGCTTGAGCTGGCCATTCCGTATTTGATGTTGATAAAAACGCCTTCTTTGAACCTGTTGGTCACCTTTTCTGTCCTTCCGACGAATCCTAATTCCAGGCCGTTGTTCGGTCCCATATCGGCCCCAAAGTTGGCCTTATATGACCAACTGCCGCGCAGATCGGTGCCGGAGGTAATTGCCGTAGCGGATGAATTATCAAAAATATAGTCTATCCCAAGGTCCCAGTCCTTTGCCTTAAGGACATCTCCCGATGGCATCCTGATTAGGCCCGTTGAGCCCGTCAGAGAGGTTGTTTGAAAGGCAAAAGAAGCACTGCTCAACAAAGCAAGGCAGACAAACAAGGAAACAAAGATCTTCTTCATGATTTCCCCCTTTCAGATACAAGATTATATATTAACTCGAGTTTCTTTGCAAGGACGGAGGAAGAGAATTCAGTTGAGGCGCTCTTTAAAGCGTTAAGAGAAAAGGTCCGCCGCAGCTCCCCATCTTTTATAAGTGACAATATCCTGTCCGCAAACTTTTCAAGCAGCTCTTTCCTGTCGCCTTTAGTTGACGCGCCCACCAGATATCCGTCTTCTCCGTCATGAATGCACTCGGAGATACCCTGTGCGTCAAGTGCTACCGCAGGAAGTCCGCACGCCTTGGCTTCGGCCACAACAAGCCCCTGAGTTTCGGTCGTTGAGGCAAAAACAAAAAGGTCGGATGCCTTGTAATAATTGAGCACCTCCGGATACGCTTTTTGTCCGGCAAAGACGACATTTTTTGAAATACCCGTGTCTTTCACCATTTGTTTGTATTCCTTTTCCAGGGGGCCGCCCGCGACGATCAATAAGTGGGGCGTATCGCGATGCGCCACTACAGGATCAAACGCACCCAATACAATTTTAAACGCCTCAAACAAAAACGGAATATTCTTTTCTTTTGAAAGCCGTCCCACATATATAAGAACAGGGGCAGTTTCTGATATGCACAACTCTTTCCTAATCCCCAGGGCAGATGCCCTGCCTGCCAGCTCCATGTCTATTCCGGAGGCAAGGACATCGACCGGGGCTTTTACTCCAAATCCCTCAAGATATTTCTTAGTAACTGCCGTGGGAACGATCACTCGGCTGCATCTGTTGCAAAAAGACCTTATCAAGAAAGAAACAACTTTTACCGAAAGAGTCCGGGGAAGCGGAACATTGTGGAGGTATTCCGTGAACATGGTGTGAAAAGTAAAGACGAAAGGGACCTTCTTTCTTCTCGCATAGAACATTGCAAGAGCGCCCAGCTGGAACATCGAGTTAGAATGTATCACATCAAATTTTATGTTCGGGATAAGGCGAATCAAAGGAACGGCGATCCTGAAACCGGGATATTTTGTTGGAAGAGAGGGGAACCTTATTATCCTGCTGCTGCCGTCCTTGTGGCCGGGATAATCCGGAGCAAATATATAGACCTCATGGCCCAGTTTCAGCAGTTCTTTTTCGAATGTCTCGATCGATCTGGTAACGCCGCTGATATAGGGTTTGTAGGATTCGGAAAAGACCGCGATTTTCATTTTTCCTTTTCGAGTTTCTTGATACGCTCGAAAAGTTCGGGCAGTTTTCTTATGAGAGCCAGAATGCGGTGTTCTTTGGCATGGTCCTGTGCGGGATAGCCCAGAAGCACCGATTTGGGAGGGGAGTTCTTTGTTACGCCCGCTCTGCCCATCAGTATGCTGTCATCCCCTACATGCACATGAGGCGCCACTCCGCACTGGCCCGACATCTGGACCCGATCTCCCACAGAAGAACTTCCCCCGAACACATTTTGCGAAGTGATGGCGCAGTCCCGTCCTATCACGACATTGTGGGCTATATGGTTCAGGTTGTCTATCTTGGTGCCGCGCTTGATAACCGTTGACCCGATGGCTCCCCGGGCAATGCAGTTATTGGCATAGATCTCGACATCGTCCTCGATAACCACCCTGCCTATCTGAGGGACCTTGACGAATTTTCCTCCGACCTGGACAAATCCGAACCCGTCCACCCCTATGACGCAGCCAGAATGTATAATGCACCTTTTTCCTATTCTGGTCCTCGGGTATAGAGTGGTGTTGGGGTGTATGATAGTGTCGTCGCCTATTTCGCAGTTATCCCCGATATAAGCCAAAGGATACACTAGTACGCGTTTGCCTAGTTTTACATTCTTGCCGACAAAAGCCCTTTCATGAACTCCGGGGAACACCTCTTCAACGGGAGAGAACAGCCCTTTGCCAAGTTTTGCCGTAGGATGGACCACTGCGGTGCTGTCAATGTCTGCCGAGGTTTCTTGCTGCTGGGCAGGAGAGATTAACGAGCACATGAGCTCTCCTTCGCAGACAGGGGAGCCGTTTACCAGGGCAACGCCTTTCATCTTTAGCAGATTTGCCCTTCCCTTTAACAATTCGACTTCCAGCCTCAACTGATCACCCGGAACAACCGGCTTTCTAAACCTGACACTGTCTATTCCGGCAAAGAACGCGACCTTCCCTTTGTTCTCCGGCCGGAGCAGCACCGCCCAGGCTCCGACCTGTGCAAGGGCCTCCACAATAAGCACTCCCGGCATCACGGGTAGGCCGGGGAAATGTCCCGCAAAAAAACTCTCGTCAAAAGTAACATTCTTTATGCCAACCGCTCTTTTTTTCGGCTCATGCTCTATTATCTTGTCTACGAGCAGGAAGGGATGGCGGTGGGGCAGTGTCTTCATTATTTCAACCGTGTCTATGTTAACTTCAGGCATTAAGTATCCTTTCTGCAAGCTTAGTATTGAGCCTGTGCCCGGCCTTTTCAGAGATTATCCTTCCCTTTATTCTTTTTCCGGAAAGGGCGATATCTCCCATTATATCTAGAATTTTGTGCCTTGCCAACTCATTCGGGAACCGGAGAGGGCAGGAATAGCTGTCTTTAAGGATGACAACAGTATTATCAAAAGAAGCCCCAAGGGCAAGCCCTGCAGCCTTTAGTCTTTCGGCTTCTTCCAGAAAGCCAAAAGTCCTGGCAGGGGCGATCTCTTTTTCAAAATCGTCAGATAGACCATCGAACCGGGCCGATTGTTTCCCGACAAAAGAAGCCGGGAAATCAAGCTTGCACTCAATTATAAACCCTTCGTAAGGAGCAGCGGTTATGGAAGCCCCCTCCTCTTCAATTCTAAACTCCTTTTCTATTTCAACAAGAGGGGCTTTTGCCTCCTGCTCCAGAACACCCGCCTCTTTTATCATTCCCACATATTCGAGTGCGCTGCCGTCAAAGGCGGGAGGTTCTGTCCCGTCAAGCCTCACATCCAGATTGGTAATGCCGAGCCCGTAAGCGGCGGCAAGAAGGTGTTCTACCGTCATAAGCGGCCCCAGAGAGGTCCCTCTTTGGGTGCCTGTTACAGAAGAAGCAAGGGCTCTGACGCGGTCTTTCCCGGACAAGAAACAGATCCCGCTGTTCTCCTTTGCAGGGAGAAGTTGCAAGAAGCACTCTTTTCCACTATGAAGCCCTGCTCCCTTGCGGGAAACAGGGCTTTTGATGGTTTTTTGGCGCATCTAGAACGGGCTGGTCAAGCAGATACCTGCGCTAAAACTCTGGGTCTCTTTGGCGTTGGGGCTGTTGGTTACATTCAAACCTCTGACATTGATCGAAAAAGACCTTGCCAGGTCATACCGCAGACCGGCGTTCAACTGGAACACGCTCTCTCCCGCAAAAGCCTCGGCCATGGCTATAAGGTTTTTTGCTCCGACAGGAGAAGTAATGCCCAGCATGCCAAGGGGCCTAAACCTGTTGTAGTCCGGGAAGTCGAACATTGCTCCAAAGTGAAGGCCTAGCCCGCTGTTAAAATACTTGGTAGCTACCATATAAACATCGGATTCCTGAGAAGAAGTTAGATTTTCGACTCCTATGGCCATATGAAGCGCATCCCTGTCGCTTGAGCTGGCCATTCCGTATTTGATGTTGATAAAAACGCCTTCTTTGAACCTGTTGGTCACCTTTTCTGTCCTTCCGACGAATCCTAATTCCAGGCCGTTGTTCGGTCCCATATCGGCCCCAAAGTTGGCCTTATATGACCAACTGCCGCGCAGATCGGTGCCGGAGGTAATTGCCGTAGCGGATGAATTATCAAAAATATAGTCTATCCCAAGGTCCCAGTCCTTTGCCTTAAGGACATCTCCCGATGGCATCCTGATTAGGCCCGTTGAGCCCGTCAGAGAGGTTGTTTGAAAGGCAAAAGAAGCACTGCTCAACAAAGCAAGGCAGACAAACAAGGAAACAAAGATCTTCTTCATGATTTCCCCCTTTCAGATACAAGATTATATATTAACTCGAGTTTCTTTGCAAGGACGGAGGAAGAGAATTCAGTTGAGGCGCTCTTTAAAGCGTTAAGAGAAAAGGTCCGCCGCAGCTCCCCATCTTTTATAAGTGACAATATCCTGTCCGCAAACTTTTCAAGCAGCTCTTTCCTGTCGCCTTTAGTTGACGCGCCCACCAGATATCCGTCTTCTCCGTCATGAATGCACTCGGAGATACCCTGTGCGTCAAGTGCTACCGCAGGAAGTCCGCACGCCTTGGCTTCGGCCACAACAAGCCCCTGAGTTTCGGTCGTTGAGGCAAAAACAAAAAGGTCGGATGCCTTGTAATAATTGAGCACCTCCGGATACGCTTTTTGTCCGGCAAAGACGACATTTTTTGAAATACCCGTGTCTTTCACCATTTGTTTGTATTCCTTTTCCAGGGGGCCGCCCGCGACGATCAATAAGTGGGGCGTATCGCGATGCGCCACTACAGGATCAAACGCACCCAATACAATTTTAAACGCCTCAAACAAAAACGGAATATTCTTTTCTTTTGAAAGCCGTCCCACATATATAAGAACAGGGGCAGTTTCTGATATGCACAACTCTTTCCTAATCCCCAGGGCAGATGCCCTGCCTGCCAGCTCCATGTCTATTCCGGAGGCAAGGACATCGACCGGGGCTTTTACTCCAAATCCCTCAAGATATTTCTTAGTAACTGCCGTGGGAACGATCACTCGGCTGCATCTGTTGCAAAAAGACCTTATCAAGAAAGAAACAACTTTTACCGAAAGAGTCCGGGGAAGCGGAACATTGTGGAGGTATTCCGTGAACATGGTGTGAAAAGTAAAGACGAAAGGGACCTTCTTTCTTCTCGCATAGAACATTGCAAGAGCGCCCAGCTGGAACATCGAGTTAGAATGTATCACATCAAATTTTATGTTCGGGATAAGGCGAATCAAAGGAACGGCGATCCTGAAACCGGGATATTTTGTTGGAAGAGAGGGGAACCTTATTATCCTGCTGCTGCCGTCCTTGTGGCCGGGATAATCCGGAGCAAATATATAGACCTCATGGCCCAGTTTCAGCAGTTCTTTTTCGAATGTCTCGATCGATCTGGTAACGCCGCTGATATAGGGTTTGTAGGATTCGGAAAAGACCGCGATTTTCATTTTTCCTTTTCGAGTTTCTTGATACGCTCGAAAAGTTCGGGCAGTTTTCTTATGAGAGCCAGAATGCGGTGTTCTTTGGCATGGTCCTGTGCGGGATAGCCCAGAAGCACCGATTTGGGAGGGGAGTTCTTTGTTACGCCCGCTCTGCCCATCAGTATGCTGTCATCCCCTACATGCACATGAGGCGCCACTCCGCACTGGCCCGACATCTGGACCCGATCTCCCACAGAAGAACTTCCCCCGAACACATTTTGCGAAGTGATGGCGCAGTCCCGTCCTATCACGACATTGTGGGCTATATGGTTCAGGTTGTCTATCTTGGTGCCGCGCTTGATAACCGTTGACCCGATGGCTCCCCGGGCAATGCAGTTATTGGCATAGATCTCGACATCGTCCTCGATAACCACCCTGCCTATCTGAGGGACCTTGACGAATTTTCCTCCGACCTGGACAAATCCGAACCCGTCCACCCCTATGACGCAGCCAGAATGTATAATGCACCTTTTTCCTATTCTGGTCCTCGGGTATAGAGTGGTGTTGGGGTGTATGATAGTGTCGTCGCCTATTTCGCAGTTATCCCCGATATAAGCCAAAGGATACACTAGTACGCGTTTGCCTAGTTTTACATTCTTGCCGACAAAAGCCCTTTCATGAACTCCGGGGAACACCTCTTCAACGGGAGAGAACAGCCCCAGGATCTTTGCAAGCGCCATCCTCGTGTGATCCACTCTTATAAGCGGTTTTTTGGAAGATCTTACCTCTTTCGGCACCACAAGCGCCGATGCCAGGGAAGATTCGGCAGCGAGGAGCTTGTTTATCTCAAGGACAAAGGCAAGGTCGCCTTTTTTTGCGTCTTCCAGAGCGGCGACCCCGGAGATCACTATGGAAGCGTCTCCCGCCAGCTCACCTTCGACAAGAAGGGCGATGTCGCCGAGTGTTTTCACCTTATCTGCTGTTCAATTTGTTGATAACCATGTCGCTGATGTCCATCCCGCCGTCAATTATGACCTGCTTGTCAAGAACCAGGTCAAGTCCGAGGTTCTTTTTTACGGCTTTAACCGCGGTAAGGATGTTCTGCTGCAGCTTGGATGTCAACTCGTTGTTCAGCTTCATAAGTTTTTCCCTTTTAGGGGCCAGGTCTTCTTCAAGTTTTTTGGTCAGCGATTCTATTTCCTTTTCGGATTTTTTCGCGTTCTTTGCATCCTCAAGCTTTTTCTGGCTAGCTTCGAACTCTTTTTTGAACTCCCCCTCTTCTTTGGAGAGCTGGGTCTGGGCCTTATTGGTTTCCGAATATCCCTTGAAGACCTTCTGGACATCGATGAAGCCTATGCTGGCAGGAGCCGCAAAAAGCTGCCCGGACAACAGTAAGACCGACAGACATACCGCAAAAACAGATAACTTTTTCATTTGGGGATCCTCCCTTTTTATTTATTGTATTATATCACGGAATTTTTTGATAGTCGAGGCAAGCAGCCGGCGGCCTTTAAGTGTATCATCAGGACCGAAATATCGGCCGGGGATACCCCGGCTATCCGGGAAGCCTGCCCCACGGAGACCGGTCTCAATCTGCCCAGTTTTTGCTGAGCCTCACTTGAAAAGCCCTTAAGGGACAAAAAATCTATATCTTCGGGGATGGCAAGCTTCTCTATCTTTTTAAACTTTTCTACCTGCCGCAGCTGACGCTCTATATAGCCCCGGTATTTGTCCTGTATCTCTATCTGAGCAGCCACCTGAGAGGAAAGCCCCGAGGCTCTTTTTTCAACAGCGGTTTTTTTCTTTAGGAAACAGGCATATCTGTCTTTTGGCAACAGCCCGATCTTGCGGCCCTTTTCAGAAAGCCGAAGGTCGGCATTGTCCTGTCTTAGAAGGAGCCGGTATTCTGAGCGGGAGGTCAGCATCCTGTAAGGCTCGTTTATCTCTTTTGTGACCAGGTCGTCAATAAGAGTGCCTATATAACTTTCGTCCCTGCCAAGGATGATAGGAGGCCTGCCTTTTATCTTTCGTGCGGCATTTATGCCGGCCATTATTCCCTGAGCAGCGGCCTCCTCGTAGCCCGAAGTCCCGTTTATCTGGCCGGCCAGGAACAGGCCTTTAACAGCTTTCGTTTCCAAAGAATGCTTGATCTGCGAAGGAGGAACAAAATCGTACTCAACTGCATAACCAGGCCTCATTATGTCGGCTTTTTCCAGTCCTCTCATGGACCTGATAAAAGCGAGCTGCACATCTTCGGGAAGACTGGTGGCCATTCCCTGAGAGTACATTTCAATTGTGGACCTCCCCTCAGGTTCGATAAATGCTTGATGGCGATCCTTGTCCGGAAAGCGGACAACTTTGTCCTCAATGGACGGACAATATCTTGGGCCGGTCCCCTTGATCTTTCCGGAGAACAGGGGAGAGCGGTCAAGGTTCTTTTTTATGATGCGGTGGGTTTCTTTGTTGGTGTGGGTCAAATAACAGGGCATTTGTTCCAATTTGGTCTGCGGATTATTAGGCACTTCGAGACCGTATTGTTTATATTCCCAGGAAAAGGAGAACATTTCCGGGTCCTTATCTCCCGGCTGTATAGCCATTCTGGAGTAATCTACCGTTCTTCCGTCAAGCCTGGGCGTTGTTCCGGTCTTAAGGCGTCCAAGCTCAAAGCCAAGGGAGGTCAGATTTTCGGACAGGCCTTTTGAGGGGAATTCTCCGGCCCTGCCGGCTTCCATATGCTGCATGCCGACATGTATTACACCGTTCAAAAATGTTCCGGTCGCCAATATGACACAAGGGGCTTTGTAGATGACATGCATATTTGTGCGGACGCCTTCTATCTGGCCTCTTTTGACGATTATTTCTGCGACAATACCCTGCTTAACATCAAGATCTTCCTGATCTTCAAGCGTCTGTTTCATTTGGGAATGATACAGCAATTTGTCGGATTGAGCGCGCAGCGATTGCACAGCGGGTCCTTTTGCGGTGTTTAGCATTTTCATCTGCAGATAGGTCTTATCTGTTGCAATGCCTATTTCTCCGCCTAAAGCATCAACTTCACGAACCAATTGGCTTTTTGCGGGTCCTCCCACAGCAGGATTGCATGGCATGTGGGCAATCGTATCAAGATTTAAGGTCAGGACAAGAGTTTTGCATTTTAAACGCGCAGAGGCCAGCGCCGCTTCACAGCCCGCGTGGCCAGCGCCAATGACGATGACATCATAGTGCTTCTTATATTCTGTTGCTTTGACCATCTTACTCTAAAGTTTAGCACAGTAGCAAGGCCGTAAATGAGGTCAACCTTTGAAGAACAGCCAGTTCTTGTCCTGCCCTTTTAGCTTAATAAGAAGATATCTTCCCTTAAGCTTTTTGCCTGAGATATTTACTATTATATGGTCTTTATCGAACTTCTCCGCCTCATAATGGCCGCTGTCCCATAGCTCAACTTTTCCGGCGCCGTACGAACCTTTTGGGATCTCTCCTTCAAACTTTTCATATCCCAATTCATGGTCGGGAACCGCGACCGCCAGCCGCTTTATGCCGGGAACTTTTGGCGGTTCTTTTGGGATGGCCCAGCTTTTCAGGACGCCGTTATGTTCCAGGCGCAGGTCATAGTGAAGATGAGAGGTGTGGTGTTTTTGGATAACATAGATCAGGGTTTTCATAAATTACAGCTGGGACACAGTTTGCATACCGGACAGATCTCACACTTTGGTTTTTTTGCGTCGCATATGGACCGGCCGTGGTGGACCAGAAGATGGTTTATCTTTCCCCACAGGTTTTTTGGAAAAAGCTCCATGAGATCATTTTCTACCTTTACGGGGTCGCTGTGTTTGGACAAGCCAAGTCTTTTTGAAAGACGAAGGACATGAGTATCAACGGCAATGCCGACATTGATGCCAAACCCGTTGGAAAGCACAATATTGGCCGTCTTTCTGGCCACTCCGGGAAGAGTTGTAAGTTCCTCCATCGTGTTTGGCACCTTTCCTCCAAAATCCGATAAGATCTTTTGCGCCGCCGCTTTAATATTTTTTGCTTTGTTGCGGTAAAAACCGGTTGAATGAACATATTTTTCCAGTTCCGGAAGTTTTGCCTGTGCCAGGTCCTTTATTGTCCTATATCTGCTAAAAAGGGCAGGGGAGATCTTATTGACCTGCTTGTCGGTTGACTGAGCGGAAAGGATGGTCACCACCAAAAGCTGAAAAGGGGTTTTGTATTCAAGAGCTATTGTTGCCTTGGGATAGGTTTTTATAAAAACTGCGATGAGTTTATTTGCCCTGGGCCTTGAATACAAAACCATTGTTGATAGATTATAGCACCCCTGTGAAATTGGGGACAAAAACATCCGACGAACTGACAGAATGGCAAAAATACTGACACGAGCCGAAACTCCATTTATTAAGTATGCGGAGAGGCTGTGCGAGAGGATGGAGACCAAGGGAGGGGAGAGAAAAGTTGATCTTTGGATAAACAGAGAAGCCCTGCCATATCTGGGGAAAAGAGACATAAGGGCCATCGAACAAACAGTATCGATCAATCATGAAGTTGCAGATAATGTGAGAGCGCAGTGGTTGCCTTTGGAGCCCGCCAAAGCATGGTTTGAAGGTTCCTGGATAAAAGGGCATATGTTTGACGCAACACAACCTATAACTATACATACTGGAGACGGAGATGTCCCGTTCAATATGAAAGCCGACAGCTCCGGGAAGTTTCACAAATACCAGGACGCGGGTATGCCGCAGGGGGGCGACGCTCTTTACGAGGCTGTCAATGAATTTATCAAAACATGGGACCTGAATCGGGCTTTGGCGCGTAGCAACCGGGCCGAAACAGTTGTCACAACAAAATATCCTTTAGCATGGGGGCAGATATGGCCCGACTTTCCTTTTATTGACCGTTTTGGAGTTGAAAAGCCTTTGGGTTTTATTGCGCTCAGCTCATGGAATTGGACCGTGAGAAGAGGCTGCCCCAGCACAAGCAAGATAGTGGCTTCTCTTGAGGCCCTTCATAATAGCGGATTTGTAAAACATTCGATGCACATGGGGAATCTTTCAAGCCTGAATCGTTGTGTTGTGGTTCATGATATGGGGTATGTTATGAATTATAGGGACAACATGACATCCCCGCAAATCCTGGCGCACCAAGCAATGGACCTGCTTTATGCCATAGACAAGTGGCTGGAATACATTAAGCAATATGGAGTTGCTGACGCAGAGGCCGCAATATATGCCAATGATATGGTCCGCCAATATTTCAAAGGGCTGAATACCGGGGCAACAACAAATCCTTTTATGGACCTGTTTGGCGTGGTCAAGGAAGCTTTTAAGGCCCCGATCGATACCATCAACAGCCCGATCATATCTTTGTTTTTAGAGAAGATGGGCAGAGCAAGCTTACATGAAGCTCCGTAGAATCCCGACGAAATATAAATTATAATGTTTTAATGCACATAAATCCCAAACCCGGCCGTCTTTTTATCGGAAGATTTGAACCGGGGGAAAACCTTCTCGAAGCGTTGACCTCTTTTTGCGAAAAAGAGAATATCCGTCTCGGCATTTTTAATGTTATCGGCGCCGTCAGGAACGCAAAACTCGGTTATTATGAACAGAAAACAAAAAAGTACACTGATTGCGCCTCGATAGACAAAAAACTTGAGATTTCCAATTGCACAGGCAATGTTTCACTAAAAGACGGGGAAATAGTGGTCCATGCCCACATCACCCTTGCCGATCTTGAAGGGAAAGCTTTTGGCGGCCACCTGATGCCGGAAACGGAGATCTTTGCGGCAGAATATTTTATTCAAGAATTGACGGGCGGAGAACTTAACAGGGTCAAAGATGAAAAAACAGGATTGCCTCTCTGGGGTTGATCAGGAGCCTTCTTCGTCGAGGCGGTTTTCCCAAAGATAATACCTGGTTTCTTTTACTATTATTCCGCTTAAAAGCAGCAATGAGACCAGGTTCGGAAGGGCCATAAGGCCGTTGGCGATGTCCGCTGCATCCCACACAAAAGAAAGAGAGAACACCGAGCCGAAATAGACCATAATGCACCAGAGTGCCCTGTACGGGAATATTAGTTTATGCCCGCCCAGATATTCAATAGCTTTTTCCCCGTAATAGGACCACCCTATAAGCGTTGAATAGACAAAAGTAAGCAGGGCAACGGTCAAAACAACCGGCCCTATACCGTGCACACTTCCAAAAGCCGCGCTGGTAAGAAGTGGCGCCGCAAGGCCTTTCTGCCAGACACCAGTATTTACCAAAACCAGGCCCGTTATCAGACAAACAACAACGGTATCCCAAAAAGTCCCGGTAGAAGATACCAGCGCCTGCCTAACAGGATTCCTTGCTCTGGATGCGGCGGCCGCGATAGGAGCGCTTCCCATTCCGGATTCATTTGAGAACAAGCCTCTTGCAACGCCGTATCTCATTGCCATAAGCCACGAAGCTCCCGCAAATCCTCCTATCATTCCATGTGTCGTGAACGCGCTGGTGATAATAAGCCATATCGTGGCAGGTATAGATGCGATGCCTACGGCAAGAATGACAAGACAGCCGGAAATATAAAATATAGCCATAAACGGGACAAGAAAACTGCATACCTTTGCGATGCTTTTTATCCCCCCCAAAATAACTGCTGCGGCCAAAACTGCCAAAACGGCTCCCGTCACAGAATGGTCGACAGCAAAAGTGTCTTTCATCAGACACGCGATTGAATTTGCCTGTACAGTACAGCCGATGCCGAAAGCGGCTATCGAGGTCAGGACCGCAAATATCACAGCAAGCCATTTCATCTTAAGACCGCGCTCAAGTACATACATAGGCCCGCCAGCCATCTCTCCGGTCTTTGATACAGTCCTGTATTTGACGGAAAGAAGGGCCTCGGAATATTTTGTGGCCATTCCAAAGAGCCCTGTTATCCAGAGCCAAAATACAGCCCCCGGCCCCCCGATAGAAACAGCCGTGGCAACGCCGATGATATTGCCTGTCCCGATGGTTGCCGCCAGAGCGGTCATAAGGGACCCCATAGGGCTGACATCGCCCCTGGCTTTTTCGTCCTTTTTTGAGACAGAGAGCCGGATACCTTTGCCGACATGCCTTTGGACAAACTTTAGGCGAAGCGTCAAAAAGATATGCGTGCCAAGAAGAAGGGCCAGCATAGGAGGCCCCCAGACGAGGCCGTTAAAATAGGAAAGGAGCGCTTCAATATTTGGCATTATCAAGATAATAGCATAATGCTTTATTGAGTTGGAAAATAAACCCTATCCCCCAATCCCCCTTTCCCTTTTCAGGGCAAGGGGGGAATTTGTTTTTCTCCCCCTGACAAAAAAAGGGGGGGGGATTAAGAGGGGGTTTATTCAACTAGTGAATAGCGTTGCCGGATAAAGTATTATCAGTTTATCTATGAAAGACCAAGCCAGTGTGATGGGGCAGCTGGTCCCTTTATGGGAAAAGGAATATGAACTGCCGGTCCACATCTACAGTGCCGCGCAAATAAGAAAAAACCTCAAAGCATTCAAGAAAGTCTTTGCCGATAACTACCTAAACGGCCGGGTCTGTTTTGCCGCAAAAGCATGTACTCATCAGGAAACCCTGAGAATAGTCAATGAAGAAGGCTGCGGGGCCGATGTAGCCTCCTATAACGAGACAAGGTGCGCGCTTGAGGCCGGTCTCCCGCCCGAAATGCTGGACCTTAACGGCAACTGCAAGGAAGACTTTCTTATTAAAGATGCAATAAACATGGGGATGAACATCGTTGCCGACAGCCTGGAAGAGTTTGAGAACATCTGTGCAATAGCCAAGACGCTAGGCAAAAGGCCCAGAGTCTTGCTCAGGATAAGCGGATACGAACTTGACGATATAACAGCGGATAGCTATTTTACTTCCGGTTTGTGGACAAAGTTCGGGATGCCTCTGCGCGATATCCCCGCCTTTATCGGAAGGCTTAAGAATTATCCTCAGATAGAATTTGCAGGATTCCACACGCACATAGGCTCCCAGATCGCCCAGTTGGAGCCTTTTTTGGCCGTCCTTGGCAAGATGATAGAAATGGGCGGGCTTTTGAACTCATCCGGCATACAATGTAAAGTTCTTAATCTTGGCGGAGGGTTCCCAGTCCGTTATGTAGAAAAAGATACCTGGGATTACATTGTCCAGCGGATCAGGCAGGGATATTTGGACGCGGAGGCCGGAAATACCAAACATGTTTTTGTCTGGCACGACGGGCTGGCGGGGTTTGCCACCGAGACCAATGCAAAAATACATCTTGAAAAATGGACTGGCGAAAGATTTTATACGCCTTATCCCAAAGAAAAGATGCTTGAAGCAGTCCTTAAAGGTCAGGTCAAGGTAAACGGGAAGTCCGTTAATGCGGTCAAAGCCCTTCAGGATATCTGAAGCCCGATGCTGACGATAGAGCCCGGGAGAAGTGTTGTAGAGGACGCAGGTCTTACTCTGGCAAAGGTCGGGATAGTGCGCAAAGTTGCGTATGAACACGACCTCGTGACCATAGAAATGGGGGTTACAAGCCACTGTGAATCGCTTCTTGAAAAGCCGGTAAGAAAATGGGAGATCGCCGACGACTATTCAAAAAAAGACGGCAAGCCTTTTGAGGCCTTTATCGGAGGCAATCTCTGTTTTTCGGGTGATATGATCTCAAAATATAAAGCCTTCCTTCAAAGAAAGCCAAAGAGGGGAGAAGTCCTCATCATTCATGACACGGGAGCCTATTCTTCTTCCCTTATGTCCGCCAACAGCAATTCATTCCCAAGGCCCGCGAGGGTGCTTGTTAAAGAGGACGGGACAAAAGTCGTGATGAAGCAGCGGGATAAGTTTGAGCAGATATTTTCTTGATATCTACCAATCCAACCCCTCGATCCCCTTCTCCCCCTTGTCGTAATAATGTTTTATTTTCTGCATCCTGGTGATGAGGTCGACTTTTGTTGATATTTCCGGGGGCAGGATGCGGCCGGTCAATATTAAATGGGGGACGGCGCGCGATCCCGGTACGGGCACGCGGCCGCGTGCCCCAACCAGATCAATTATTTCCCCCATCGTCAACAACCCGGCCGCAACGGCGTCAAAGATCTCGTCCAGAACGACCAGAAAATATTTACCGGAAGAGATCATTTGTTTTGCCATGGCAAGGCCTTCTTTGGCCTTTTTTATGTGAATGTCTTTGGGCGCCCTGTCAAATACAAAGGTTTTGTCGCCGACCAGGCGGATGTCTATATTTGAACCGGACAAATATTTATATTCCCCGGTTTTGTCGCTGCCCTTCAAAAATTGCAGGATCGCGACCTTTTTGCCGTGTCCCGCTGCCCTTATAGCATGACCTATTGCCGCGGATGTCTTTCCCTCCCCATCTCCCACAAAACACAAGATCTTTGACAATTATTTCTCCCCCCTCTCCCTCTTGTCCCGAGCGGAGTCGAGGGACTGGGAGAGGGGCTGGGGGTGAGGGTTATTGTTCCTGCACTACCAGCATTTAGAATAACCGCAGGCCTTGCAGATTATGCAGCCCTCGCTGAATTCGACCATGTTGCCGCACTCCGGACATTCAGGGCACATTCCGGGGTTCATATCTCGGTTTTCTAAAGACATGCTTGGCGCCGCCGCGTATGCTGTTTCCGGTTCCGCAACCGCGGCTGCTGCCACAAGAGGATCTATAAGTATTGCAGCTTCTCCGTCAGAAGTTTGATGGTTCTTTCCGTTTCCGTTATGAATATAGCTTTCGATCGTCTTTCCTATTGCATCAGGGCAGGAAAGTATCATCCCTCCGTTTACCCATATAGGGGATGGGCAGCGGATACCTTTGATCTGTTTAACGATAGCTTCTTTTTCTATCCCGCAGCGAAGGCACAAAGAAATAAGCCGGCTTATTGCCTCTGACTGTGATGCCGCGCAGCCGCCGGATTTGCCCATCTTTGCAAAGATCTCGCAGAGCCCGGCCCCGTCCTCATTGACAGTTATGTAAAGATTTCCGCAACCGGTGCCGACCCGGATGGTTTTTCCTATGGTTTCGTTGGGACGCTCTCGAGGGGCGATCCCGTCCATTTTCTTTTCCTTTATCTTGGCGCTTTCGATGTTCAAGACCTGGGCTTCTCTGCTCTTGTCTCGGTATATGGTTATACCCTTGCAGCCCTCCTTATAGGAAAACAGGTAGGAATTCTTTACATCATCCACAGTTGCCGACTGGCAAAAGTTGACGGTTTTGGATACCGCGTTATCGACATACTTCTGGAACGCTGCCTGCATGCGGATGTGCCATTCGGCAGAAATGTCGTGGGCCGTAACAAAGATTCTCTTCACATCGTCCGGCACCTCATCGATGTCGTGCACCCCGCCTTTTTCAGCGATCTTCTTCATCAGTTCCTCACTGTAAAACCCTCTTTCAAGCGCGACCTTCTTGAAGTGTGGATTCACTTCTACCATTTCCGTATTGTCCATGACTCTTCTTATGTAAGAAATAGCGAATAAAGGCTCTACTCCCGAAGAACAGCTGGCAATAATGCTGATGGTGCCGGCAGGGGCAATTGTGGTGGTGGTGGCATTCCTGTACTTGGGGCCGTTCTGTATATCGTAAATGCTGCCCTTGAAGTTGGCGAACAAGCCCCTTTCTTCAGCAAGTTTGGACGAGATCTTTTTGCTTTCTTCCTGTATGAATTTCATTACTTTCTCGCCGATAGCCACCGCTTTTTTAGTGTTGTAAGGTATTTTCAGCATTATAAGCATATCGGCAAATCCCATCACGCCGAGGCCTATCTTTCGGTTAGCCTTGGTCTTTTCTTCTATCTTTTTAAGGGGGTATTTGTTCATTTCGATCACATTGTCGAGGAACCTAGTGGCAAGATGAACCGTTTTTCTCAACTTGTCCCAGTCTATGTCTGTATGTCCGGCTTCATGAAAACGCACCATCTTGCTAAGGTTGATGGAACCCAAATTGCAGGATTCGTAAGATAGCAGAGGCTGTTCCCCGCACGGGTTTGTTGCCTCTATCTCTCCGACCAAGGGGGTCGGGTTAAAGGCGTTCAAGCGGTCTATAAAGATTATCCCGGGATCCCCGTTCTTCCAGGCCATTTCGGTTATAAGATCGAACACCTCTCTTGCGCTGAGTTGTTTTACTTTTTCTTTTGTCCTGGGATTGATAAGGTCGTACATCCTGCCGTCCTCTACTGCGTCCATGAACTCGTCGGTTACGGCAACGGAGATATTGAAGTTGTTTATTTTGCTGTTGTCCCTTTTGCAGGTAATAAAATCAAGGATATCAGGATGGTCTACCCTTAAGATGCCCATATTGGCACCTCTGCGGGTGCCCCCCTGTTTTACGGCTTCGGTCGCGGCGTCAAAAACGGTCATAAAGGACACAGGGCCGGAAGAGATCCCCTTTGTGGTCATCACCATATCGTCTTTTGGCCTGAGGCTGGAAAAAGAAAAGCCTGTGCCGCCGCCGCTCTTGTGTATAAGGGCCGTTTCTTTTACTGTTTCAAAGATGTCTTCGAGAGAGTCCTTTATTGGGAGAACAAAACAGGCAGAGAGCTGTTGAAGTTCCCTGCCGGCGTTCATGAGCGTCGGAGAATTGGGCAAGAACTCCAGCGATGTCATCATCTTGAAAAATTCCTCTTCGTACCTCTTGGCCTCGATGGAGGAAGAGAACTTTGTCTCTGCGGAGGAGATGTTTTCTGCGACTCTCCTGAAAAGATCCCCAGGCTTTTCTACAATGTTCCCTTTTTTGTCGCGCTTAAGGTATCTTTTTTCCAGCACCTTTATCGAATTTTCGGACAGGTTCAGTTCTTCTTTTGGCATGGCAGACTTCCTCCTTTATTTGGGGATCAAGACAGTGTTTTTATCTCTTTTACAAAATCCGAAACGCTTTCGAACTGGCGGTAGACCGAGGCAAATCTGACGTAGGCCACTTTGTCAAGCTTTTGAAGTTTGTCCATCACTATCCCGCCTATGTTCACGGTAGAAACCTCTCTGCCGTACTCAGAGTACAGATACTTCTCGACTTCGTCGGCTATCTGCTCCACATCTTCCATTCTTACGGGCCTTTTTTCGCAGGCCTTAAGGATTCCTGAGGCAAGTTTTTGTCTGTCATAGGGCTGACGTGTCCCGTCTTTTTTCATCACGTAAAGAGGCCTTTCTTCCACTCTTTCGTAGGATGTGAATCTGGCCTTGCAGGACAGGCACTCTCTTCTTCTTCTGACCGAGGAGCCCTCGCCTATGGTCCTTGATTCAATTACCTTATCTTCGTCTTTTCCGCAGGCGGGGCATTTCATCCTTTAACCTCCCAAAACCCTTTATTTAGCGCGGAATTGAAGTATACCACACTACATATGTGGGGTGTCAATAGGGTTTTTTACAACTTGAAAAAGCTTGTCAGGCGCAGCAATAACCGGCGGCAGATCCCCCGGAAAAGTCGCTTTCAACCACAATCCTTCCGGTATCCTCGGGTTTTATGCAGAGTTCCCGCTCTTTTTTGCAGCCGCTTCTAAAAACGGTAATGCCCTTGCATTTCAACTTGTGTGAAAGCAAAAAAATGTCCCTCACATCTTCTTTTGTTGCGCCAGGTAAAAGGTTGACCGTCTTTGACACTCCGCCGTCGGTGTATTTTTGGAAAGCTGCGGCCATGCTTACATGCCAGTGTGCCGGGATATCAAGACCTCTTGCGAAGAGAACTTTAATATTGTCAGGCACACCCTCGAGGCAGGAAACGCTTCCTTCGTTCAACAGTATGGATTTGATGGTATCGTTGCTCCAAAACCGGCCCTTTTTTGCGGCCTGTTCGAACATGGAGTTATGCTCAGTCACTTCTTCTTTACCTCCCAATTGCCTTGCCCAGGCTACGGCAAAGATGGGCTCTATTCCGCTGGAGCACCCCGCGATGATGCTGAGCGCCCCGGTTGGCGCAACAGTGGTGACAGAAGCGTTGCGCAGCGCCTTGAATTTGTTCCTGTATATGCTTTCCTTGAATGCGGGGAATGAGCCCTTGATCTTTCCAAGCTCTTCGGAAGCGGCGCGGCCTTCTTCCTGGATGAACTTCATTATCTCTTCGGCAAGAGCGACCGCTTTCTGCGAAGAATAGGGGAGCCCCAGCTTTATCAGCAAGTCGGCAAACCCCATTATTCCCAGACCTATTTTTCGCGAGGCCTTGGTTGCTTCTTCTATCCGGGGCAGAGGGTATTTTGATGCGTCTATAAGATCGTCGAGAAACCTTACAGCCAGATGAACGGAGCCCCTTAGTTTTTTGAAGTCAACGCCGTCCCCTTTAACAAACTCACAGATGGCTATTGACCCAAGAACACAGGCTTCATAAGGAAGCAGGGGCTGTTCGCCGCAAGGATTGGTGGCCTCTATCCTTCCCATTTTAGGGAGAGGATTGTCCCTGTTTATCCTGTCCGAAAAAAGGACCCCCGGGTCGCCACTTTCCCAAGAATTTTCTACCAGCTTAAGGAACAGTTCGTGAGCGTCCTTTCTTGCGCAGGGCTTTTTTGTCCTCGGGTCAATGACGGGATAACTGCCGCCCTTTTTAAGGGAAGCCATGAACTTGTCGCTTAAGAGCACCGACAGATTGAAGTTGGCCAACGAAGCGAGGCCCTCTTTGGCCTCGATGAATTCTACGATATCGGGATGGTCAAAAGGAAGAATCCCCATATTGGCGCCTCTACGCCTGCCGCCCTGCCTAACGGTGTCTGCGGCGGCATCAAAGAGGCGCATAAAGGATACCGGGCCCGAGGACACCCCGTGAGTGCGATTTACTATATCGCCTTTTTTGCGAAGACTGCCAAAGTTAAAGCCTGTGCCGCCGCCGCTCTGGTGTATAAGCGCGGCGCTCCTGAGGCAGTCAAATATTGAGGCAAGGCTGTCCTCTATGGGTAGAACAAAACAGGCCATTAGCTGTCCAATTTCGGTACCGGCGTTCATCAAAGCGGGAGAGTTAGGCAGAAAAAGTCCGTCGCACATCAGTTTGGCAAAACGGTGTTCGAGCTGTTTTTGTTGCGAGGCCCGGGAGTCCAGGGCCTCGGCGCCTGCGGCGGCTTTGGCTGTTCTTAGAAAAAGTTGAAGCGGGGTTTCGCACACTTTCCCCTCCTTATCCCTGAGGAGATATCGGTTCTTTAGCAGCGCTTCGGCGCT
>CAYUCV010000007.1:0-22929 GCA_964443545.1 uncultured bacterium | reverse complement strand
CTTTCCCCTCCTTATCCCTGAGGAGATATCGGTTCTTTAGCAGCGCTTCGGCGCTTTTGGATAGTTTCTTCATGCCGAAAGTTGATGGGATTGTAGCACAAAAAAACCGAAAATTACAAGGAAAAACCGCCGGACAGGGCCTGTTCTATCTTTGTCCTGTCAAAGCCAAGGATTAATTTGCCGCCAATGTCTATGACAGGTATCCCGGTCTGTCCGGTCATCTTTATAAGGCGTTTTGCTGCGGTACTGTCCTCAAGAATATTGAATTCCTCAAAATCCAGCCCTTTTTCCTCAAAGAAACGTTTTGCCTGCTGGCAGAACGGGCACAGGGGAGAAGAATAGATCCGGATCGGCACTATTCTTTTATGATGGCATTTACCGGGCAGGCTTCAACACACTTGCCGCAATCCGTGCACTTGGATGGATCGATAACGTATATGGGGTCTCCGGAGGATATCGCCTGAACAGGGCACTCGGGCTCGCAGCTTCCGCAGGCTATGCAGGAATCCTGTATTTTGTGTGACATAATTCTACCTCCCTAAAATTTTAACAAAGACCATTCTACACTATGTATGTTTTTATGACAATAGGGGCAGGCGTTTACAAAGTATTCAGGCGCCCAAAGATATTGTCTGTATAGAGCCCAAGGTTTTTGGCCAAACTTGCCGAAAGCCCGATGCCGAAAGATACATCCTCAACCTGTATGCCTGCCACAAAGATCTCCGTTTTAATCCCAAGGCTTTTTGACAGCGCCAGGAGCTGTCCAAGGTCCACCTGGTGGGTGGAAGACAAGTTCTCTTTGATGTTTTGCGTTTCTATTTCCCTGAGCTCAAATATCTTCAATTCCCCGGGCTTTAGGCCTGCATCTATCCCGTCGATGAGCAGGGCCTTTTTATATCCGGCCAGTTTATTTGCGAGGTCGACGGCGGAGGTGCCGAAATCTAAGAAATCAAATTTGTTTTGCAGGTGCGTCTTTTGAGACGCATCTGCGTATAACGACAATCGGTTGAGAACGACTATCCCGATGCCGTCATCTTTTCTCAACGGGTTGCCTATGCCTATTACGGCGGTCCGATCAGATGAATTTGACATCGAGCATGTGGGTGGAACAGGAGATGCAGGGATCATATGCTCTGGCAAGCATTTCCAGGTTTAATGTAATGTCTTCTGTAGAGACGTCCTGCAGGGCGTTTCTACCTGCCACGCCCGCACCATTAATTAATTCCGGCACCAATTTTCTCATATCTTCCTCAAGATTAGCCATGTTCTGGTTGGTCGGGATCACGCAGTTGGCGGCAGTGATCAGCCCTTCCTCGTCGATCGTGTATTCATGGAACAAAGTCCCTCTGGGCACCTCGACGCAGCCAACCCCGGTGTTGGGCCTGTAGGAAGGGGACTTCCCCTTCTTTGGCCAAGAGCTTACGATAGATTTGGACTCATCAAGTC
Source organism: uncultured bacterium (assembly GCA_964443545.1). GTDB lineage: Bacteria > Margulisbacteria > WOR-1 > JAKLHX01 > JBAZKV01 > JBAZKV01. The sequence continues at coordinate 21,483 of CAYUCV010000007.1, read as the reverse complement.
CTTCGCTAAGGACTTTTTTGAGTATCTTGATAGATTCCTCAAGACAGTGCACCCATTCAACCAGCTGAGCGGCCGTGTTCAAATACGGATTGCTGCAGGGGGCCTTTAATCCGAGTTCTTTGGCTGTATCCTTGCCCCTTTTATTCAGCTGGGCAAAATTGTTGTTAAACCTTGAAAGAGCTCCGACTGCATAAGGTTTGCCTCCTATGTGGGCGACCTTTGCCCTTGAATAATCAAGCACTGTTTCACTCAAAAGGGCCCTGTAGTCTTTGTCCGTGGCCTTGCGTTGCCCGTTAACTGCAAGAGAGCCTTCGTATAGCGCGTATTCCTTATCAGCTTTAAGCGAAAGATACTGTGTCGGCCTCTCATATTCGGGGAACTCAAGGGTCTTGAACACCTTTAAGGTTTCCTCGGCGTCGCCGCGGGCTTCCAGCATCATAGAATACAGCTTCTCAAGATTTTCTCCGGCCGGCAGTTTGGTAAGCCCTCCTATTACATAGGTTATGGGGTGAATGTGCCTTCCTGCCAGGACCTCCCCCGCAAAATCGCTCATTTTTTTCATGCGGAGAGCGCGCTCTATCATGGACTTGTGCGTCTTGATAAGAGGGAAAATGCTTTTTACTCCCAGAAGATCGGGAGCAACAAGTATGTAAATGTGAAGGATATGGCTGTCCATTATCTCGGTGTTAAGGAGCAGTTTTCTGAGCATCACGGTCTGATCGGATACAGTTATACCCAGAGCGGCTTCCCCCGCTTTGACAGAGGCCAAGGTGTGTCCGCAGGCGCATATGCCGCAGATCCTGCTTGTAATATGCTGGGCTTCCCAGATAGAGCGACCGACAAGCATGGACTCAAAGAATCTGGGGGATTCTATGACCTGGAACTGGCATTTTTCCAAAGTGCCGTTCTTGACATCCACGACTATGCTGCCGTGGCCCTCCACCCTTGTAAGGTAGTGGACATCTATCTTAACGTTCTTTGCGCTATTTGAACTCGTTGTCATATTTTGCTCCGGTAGAGTCATTATAAAGCGTGAATTTGTTAAGGATATCTTTTGCATCAAGGCCGTATTTGAGGAGAATATCCTTTTGGGCGGAAGAAGCCGGATCGCTCAAAAGCCCCCTGCAACCATAGCATTTGTTGCCGTTGTTTATGCACCAGGAATTGCAGCCCGCCCTTGTTACCGGGCCAAAACAATCCTCTCCTTTTTCGTAGCGGCAGACATTCTCGTTCATCTTGCATTCCGTGCAAACCGGATGATCTGGAACTGAATAGGGTTTGCCCAGCAGGATGCACTTGATAACGGCGATCACTTCCGGGACATAGACCGGACAGCCGTTAATGAAGTAATCAACAGACACCACCTCGTGGACAGGCATGGTCTTTACAGTGTTGACCCCTCCTGCCTTATCCCCGTATACCGTTCTTTTTGCTTCTTCAAGCGGTTTTCTGTTCTTCATCCCGTTTATGCCGCCTATAGTGGCGCAGGCACCCAGGGCAACGACTACCTTGGCTTTTTCCCTAATGGTTTTTATCCTTTTTATGTCGTTCTCTGTGGTAATACTGCCTTCTACAAAGGCAATGTCATAATCCTGGCCGTTCTCCGACATGATCTCCCTGAAGTTAACGATATCCACCAGTTCCAAAAGCTCCAAAAGGGTAGAGCCTATATTGGCGAACTGCAGCTGGCAGCCCTCGCAGTCCGAAAAATCAAAGAACGCCAGTTTCGGTTTTTTATCAGGCTTTTTCAAGACATTCCCCCTTAAATTGCTTTATCTGCTCATAGGTGAAAACCGGCCCGCTCTGGCATACATAAGTCCCTTCTATCTGGCAGTGGCCGCACTTACCGAGCCCGCATTTCATTCTGCGCTCAAGAGAAACCAGTATCTGGTGGTCCGGTATCTTTTTCTCCAAAAGATGCACTATCACAAATTTATACATTACCGGAGGGCCTACTACCACTCCGTAAGTCCTTTCGGGAATGATATCCACTCCCGGTATCAGGGTCGTTATCAGTCCTACATTGCCTGCCCATTCATCGTCAGGTTTGTCCACGGTGCAGTTGAACTTTATCTCGGACCTTTTCATCCATTCGCCGGTCTCCCTGCCAAAAAGGATCTCTTTGGGGGTTCTGCATCCCAGAAGTATCTGCACATTTCCAAACTCATTCCTGTGAGCAGTGACATATCTGATAAGGGACCTCAAGGGAACAAGCCCAAGCCCGCCTCCGATTATCAAAAGATCAAAGCCCGACATGCTGTCCACGGGGAATCCTTTGCCGTAAGGGCCCCGTATCCCCACCAGATCGCCTTTTTCGAGCCTGTGAAGCTGCCTGGTAAGCGAACCCACTGCACGGACCGTCAGCTCAAAATAACCTTTGTCGGTAGGGGATGAGCAAACAGAAATAGGAGCCTCTCCAAAACCGAAGACCGATACCATTACGAACTGGCCCGGCATATGTCCAAGCTCCCTTTTCCCTTCTAATTCTATGCGGAAAAGTTTTTCCTGTTCTCCCTCCATCCGGGTTTCAACGATCTTTCCCTTCATCTGGCCATAGGGAAAGGAGCCCATTTTTTCTAAAAGCTCTTTTTTGTCCATCACGCAACCTCTTTCAGCAGCGCGTTCACGGTCTCTTTAAGATCGATACCGGCCATGCAGGCCCTGGTGCATCTTCCGCAGCCCGTGCAAAAATACCTGTTGAACTTGTCCACAGGGTACTTGAATTTTCTGTAATATCTGTGCCTTTGCCTTGAATCGCGGCCTTTTCTAAAATCATGCCCGCCCGCGACTTTAGCAAAAGCTTCCATCTGACAGGAATTCCAGATCCGGTACCTTATGCCGCTGTTAAGGCCCAGGGACATTTCGTCCTCAACATCAAAGCAGTAGCAGGTTGGGCATACGGATGTGCAGTTGCCGCAGCCGACGCATCTTTTCCCTGTATCCTCCCATACCTTGGCGTTAAAACCTTTATCAAAGGCCTCATACACTTTGGATATGGGGGCGTGCAGTTCCTCTCTGAAGACCCTGCTCTTTTCTTCTCTAGCCCTGTCCAGAGTTTCCATGTCCTGGCTATCAGCCTCCTTGATATAGGAAAGACCTTTTATCAGAGCCTCCCCCTTTTCTGAATTGACATGAATAATATAGGAACTCCCAATGTCGGTGAGCATGAGGTCGTAGCCGCCCCTCGGCAGATGATTGCCCATCGAGGCGCAGGAGGCATGGCTGTCGCAGTATTTCATGCACTCGAGGCCGATGATGGTCATCCTGTCTTTTCTATTGAGGTAATAAGGATCGACCGGGGATTCCCTGAAAACGGCGTCCATGCACTGGATGCCGGCGATATCGCAGGTGTGTACGGCAAAAAGGATGAACTCTTCAGGGTCCTTTAAAGCCCTTTCCTCTTTAAGGGTCTTTGTGTCGAACTTTACCAGCTTCTCTTTCTGCGGGAAATAATACTTTTTTGGAGGAAGGATCGTAGGGATATAGTCCAGGCAGATCTCGCTCACATCCTTTATGGGTCTGAAAACATAGAGATTTTCTTTCTTTTTGGGGGCATAAAAGCGGGCCTTTTTTTGAAGGTGGCGGATCCATTTTTCAAGGTCGGTCTTTTTTATGGCCGCGTATTTCATGCGTATTCCAGTTCGGTTATCTCAAATTCCGGACCATAGGGGACTTCTTTAAAAGCTATCTCTATGTCTTTGCCTCCCGAATTTAGGGCGGCTTCTCTAAAATGGGACAAAAAATGCTCCCTGCTTAAGCCCGCGAATCTGGAAAGGTTAACGGATATCTTCCTGATCTTCTTGTCCGAAGTTTTTTCTTCTTCCTCAAGGTACCTTATCAGATTTTGGAACAAGTGCGCCTCGTGCATGATCTTTAGGGATATTATATCAAATAAAATAGCCGCGGATAAAACCCGCGGCTATTAATTCCCTATCGGGGTAAAGGGCTAGCCTTCTTGGGCTTGTTCCCTCTCTTGTTCATATAGACCGCAAGAATGACCAGCAGCACGGACACTGTAATGATCACGGTCTTGACCGCCGGGGAAACCCCGTGAAATATGAGTGGCACTATCAAAAGCGCCACAAGGTTCATGACCTTGATCAGAGGGTTAAGGGCAGGGCCCGCGGTGTCTTTGAACGGATCCCCTACAGTATCGCCGATGACCGCGGCTTTGTGGGCATCAGAACCTTTTCCTCCCAGCATACCCATTTCAATGGCTTTTTTGGCGTTGTCCCAGATGCCGCCTGAGTTGGCAAGGAGCACAGCCAAAAGTTGTCCTACTAGAATTGCACCTGCAAGAAAACCTCCCAGGGCGGCCGTGCCAAGGGCAAAGCCCACAGCGATCGGAGTAAATATTGCCAGCAGGGCAGGGCCGATCAGCTCTTTTTGAGCGGCAAAAGTAACTATATCAACGCACTTAAAGTATTCAGGCTTGTTCTTGCCTTCCATTATCCCGGGTATTTCCCTGAACTGCCGTCTTACTTCTTCCACAACCATCTGTGCGGCCCTTCCGACGGCCTTGATCAGGAATGACGAGAACAGGAAGGTCACGGCGCCTCCGATAAGAAGACCGATGAACACATCGGACATGTTCAATTGAATACCGGTCTCAAGCAGGCCGCCTTCTTCCACGAAAGACCTGAACAGGGCTATCGCGGCAATGACAGCGGTTGCTATTGCAAAACCTTTGGTGAGGGCTTTAGTTGTATTGCCTACAGCATCAAGTTTGGAAACGATCTTTTCGGCCTTGCTTCCCTGGCCTCTGTAAGTGCCGGACATTTCAAAGATCCCGTTAGCGTTATCAGCGATTGGCCCGTAAGTGTCCATTGCAAGGATGAATCCGGTCGTTGTCAACAGTCCCAAGCCAGCAAGAGCAACCCCGTACGCCGACAGCGCCATATTGCCCCCGAAGATGGCCATGGAGGCAAAAATGGTGGCTGATATAGCAACAATAGACCAGACGGAAGATTCCTGGGCCAGAGCAAATCCGGAAAGGATCAGCGTCGCCGGTCCCGACTTGGCAGACTCAACAGTTTCTTTAATAGGATCGTTCTCGGTATGGGTAAAATAATTGGTCAGCATCTCTATTACCACTGCCAGAACTATTCCGACAAAGGTGGCAAGAGCAAACCTCCACCATTCTGCGCCCGGTATCGGATGGTTAAGATAGAAATAGCAGATAGCGACAAAACCGATTATTGAAGTTATCGAGGCTACCCAAAACCCAAAATTGATCGGCTTCATCGGGTCCCCGATCTCTTCCGAATCTTTGCCTCTGACGGACCAGGTGCCTATGATGGAAGCGAACACTCCGACTGCTCTGACAAGAAGCGGGTACATGACAAGCTTAAGCGCCATAAGTGCTGCCATTCCGCCAAAAAGAGCCTGAAAGCCTTTGTCTGCCAGTGTGGCCGCTCCCAAAATAAGAGCAGCGACAAGAGTCACTTCGTAGCTTTCAAAAACATCCGCAGCCATTCCGGCGCAGTCTCCGACATTGTCCCCGACATTGTCGGCTATGACCGCTGCGTTCCTGGGATCGTCCTCAGGTATGTTCTTTTCCACTTTTCCTACCAGGTCCGCGCCGACATCAGCCGCTTTGGTGTAAATGCCTCCGCCTATCCTCATGAACAGCGCAACAAGGCATCCGCCAAAACCAAAACCAACCAGGACCTTCATGGCATCCTGTTTAAAGATCAGGAATATGAGCGTGGCGCCGAGCAGTCCAAGCCCAACGGTGAACATTCCGGATACGGTACCGGCTTCAAAAGCGACCTCAAGAGCTTTCTTAAAGCTGGTAAGCGCGGCATTTGCCACTCTGACATTTGCCCTTACCGCAAGGTTCATCCCCACAAAACCCGCCCCGGCCGAAGCAAAGGCCCCCAAAAGGAAGGCGATGGCTATGCCGAAGGGAAGCACGGGATTGTCCGGGAATACAGGTACATACATGAAATACAGCCCCACAGTGATAAGCGCTATGAATACGCCCATCACTTTGAACTGCCTTGTAAGATAAGCGGCAGAGCCTTCCTGTATGGCTTTTGCCACCTCAACCATTTCTTTAGAGCCTTGAGGGGCCCTGAGAACCTTCCAGGCCATGTAAGCTCCGTACAACAGTGCAACAAGCGCGGAAGCGAGCACCAGCCAAAGAAGACCTGATTCCAGCGGACGCAGAGCGGGCAGAACTATGGATACTTCTGACATTTTCCTTCCTTTCTATTTATTTGCGAAGGCCTCAAGACCGAGGTATTTTGCCTCCGGGCCGAGTTCCTCTTCGATCCTGAGCAGTTGGTTGTACTTGCAGACACGGTCCGTTCTGGCGGGAGCCCCCGTTTTTATCATTCCCGAATTTGTGGCGACCACCAGGTCGGCTATAGTAGTGTCCTCGGATTCGCCGCTCCTGTGGGATACGACAGAAGTATATTTTGCCTTTCTTGCCATTTCCATTGTTGCAAGTGTCTCGGACAGAGATCCGATCTGATTGAGCTTGATAAGTATGGAATTCCCCGCTTTTTCTTCAATTCCCTTAGAAAGCAACTTCATATTTGTCACAAATATGTCATCACCGACAATTTGTATTTTTTTGCCCAGTCTTTTAGTCATAAGTTTCCAGCCCTCCCAGTCTTCTTCCGCAAGGCCGTCCTCTATGGAGATTATGGGATACATCTGGATAAGCTTTTCATACAGGTCAACCATCTCTGAAGATGAAAGAGACCTGCCTTCGCTTTTTAGTTCATATTTCCCGTCTTTATAAAATCCGGATGAAGCAGGATCCAGACAGATGTTTATTTGTTCTCCCGGTTTATAGCCGGCCTTTTCCACCGCTTCTACTATCGCTTTAAGCGCCTCTTCATTGGTCCCTAGTGCAGGAGCAAACCCGCCTTCATCTCCTACGGTAGTGGGCTGCCCTTTTGCTTTTACAACACCTTTAAGGGTGTGATAAACTTCCGCACACATTCTCAGCGCCTCTTTAAAGGACTTTGCTCCGGTCGGAGCGATCATGTACTCTTGAAATTCCGTGTTCCATCCGGCATGAGCGCCGCCGTTGAGCACATTCATCATGGGGGTGGGAAGCACTGCAGCTTTTTTGCCGCCGATATAAGAGAAAAGCGAGATCCCCAGACCGTTCGCGGCCGCGTGTGCCGCGGCAAGAGACACGGCAAGGATGGCATTGGCGCCTAGATTTGATTTGTTTTCGGTCCCGTCCAGTTCAAGCATGGCCGCATCAATTTCGAATTGGGAGGTTACCGGCAGGCCTTTGATCTTTGCCTCTATTTTTGAAACATTGGCAACGGCTTTTTGGGCCCCTTTACCGAGATACCGGCTTTTGTCCCCGTCCCTTAACTCCAGTGCTTCGTGTATCCCTGTGGAGGCGCCGGAGGGCACAATCGCCCTTCCCAGCGTGCTGTTCTTGGTAATGACATCAACTTCTACTGTGGGATTGCCTCTTGAATCAAGGACTTCCCTTCCGATGATCTTTTCTATCTTCATCCCCTCGGACCTCGAATTCTTCTTACAAAACCTTTTTGCGATATCCTCGAACATCTATTGCTCCTTTCGGGAAAATTGCGTGTCAAACAGCACTATTTTATCATAAAAAATATCTTTGTGTTCCCATGCAAGTTTTGAACGGGAAGCGGCGATGTAATCTATAGGGGAAGGAGCAACAAACCATGGTATATACAGCAGCAGATTTTTCCAGGTTAGATGTCGACGCGAGCGGTTTTCTTAACACCGAAGAATTATATGCGGCAGAAGAGCCTCTTTCTGCCTGGGAATGGACGGAGACCAGCAGGTGTCCAGGAGCGAATGGAATCTAAGGTTGGACGATCTTGAAACAGCCAGAGAAAATCAGGGGACGATAAGGCCAGGCTTTTTCGGCAAGGTCAATTACCCAGCCCAGACGGGTTTTGAAGGAAGGGATTTTGTAAGGTTGGATTCGGACGGGGACGGGTTTGTTGGAAGAGAGGAATGGAACAGGGCCGGACTGGACAGAATGCTTTTTGGCCTTATCGCGGGCTCTAGCGGCAATATCTCAGAAAGTGACTGGTGCGATTACCTGTCTGCCCAGGATTCAGGAGGCCGGGGGAACTCGGCTTATTCGATAGGTTACCAAGGAAGAAAATAGCATAGCAGAATAATGGCAGTGATATAATGTCTGCATGTATGTGCTAAGCAGGCTTACCCAGGATTTTCTTGACAAACACCCAAAGTTGTACAGCATGTTCGGTCCCTGTTATTTTATGCTGTGCGGTAGCACCCCCCACTCTTATGACCTCTTCCGCAGAACGGTTTTCTATGGTGAAAAAGAGGCCGCCGCCTTTGTAGCTGCTGACACAGGCACAAAAAGAATAACGGCTGTCATAGTGTTCAACCAATTTGGCAAAGAAAATGACTCCATCTTTATGCACATCATTCCTGTTGAGGGAGCGCCTTTGGACGCAAACGGGATGTCGGAAATCTTGAAGCAGATAATTAGTGAAGCGGTAAAGAAATTCGACCTTAATCGCATCTACTCGAATGTGATGGATATCGAGGATTTTGCGAAAACGGCGCTTGAAAAAACGGGTTTTTGCATTGAGGCAGAAATGAAAGAACAGATATTCTTTATGGGGCAGCTCAGATCCGTGCTTGTATATACTTTTTCCGCAAAAGGGCGGGACAATGCTTGAAAAGATCAAAATAGCCTTGAGAAAGGCCGACCTTGGCGATGTGGAAAGGATCTGCGGCTGGGCATCGTCGCAGGACTTTGTGGCCAACCTGTATGACCTAGAGACTAAAGACCCGAAAAAGCTTAAAGCCAGGGTGATAGCCATGGTGGAAAAAAGCACCAGCGATCCTTCGGATGCCATCGTTATGATAGCCGAAACACCGGAAAAGCCGGTCGGGATGATACTGTATTCCAGGATAAACTGGAGAAGCAGGAACCTGCATGAATCCACGGTCATTGGAGAAGAAGAATATAAGAACAAGATCTATGGGCTCAAATTCATCCATTTGATGCTGGATTTTGCGTTTAAAGACCTTGGGATGCACAAAATATCGGGTTATGTGTATGATTTTAACTCCAGAATGAGCGCCCTATTGGAGGGGTTTGGCGCGATCAAGGAAGGATATTTCAAGGATTTTGTAAAAAGGGGGGATAAAAAATACGGGGCCACCCTATACGCGTTTTTTGACCGAAACTATCCAAGATTCCTCAAGGCCATTTCAAAATACTGATACCAGTTTGGTGCAAGTTTAATCCCTCTCACTCCGATATATTAATGAGCGAAAGAATTACCCGGAGGAGCTCATATGGTTACCAGCATAACGGCGCAAACTTTTGATGTGTTTGACCGCGACAGCAACGGGATCCTGGATGACAACGAGCTCGAGAGATTTTGCAGCGCAACGGGACAAAACGCTTCTGCCTGGGATGCCAATTTGAGCGGAGATGTCAGGAGGGAAGAGTTTGAAACAGGTTTAAGGGTCAGGGACAGCATAAGGAGCAGGCAGTCCAGTAACGGCTGGCGCAAATCGGACTTCCACGCAATTGATTCAAACCATGACGGTGTATTGACCAGGGACGAATGGGAACTGTTCGGCCTGGATACGCGCCTCTTTAGCTCATATGCCGGAACCGACAATAAGCTAACGCACGAAGAGTGGGACAGCCTTATAGAAAGAATAGAAGCGCAGAGCAGAAGCGGGGGCGGAGGCAAGAAGTAGTCTTAATAGATATCACCTCTTAGCCTTTTCAGAACTATTCCTTCAAGCGGAACATAATTGACGAACAAAACCTTAGGGGTGTTCGTCTTTTCGTCTATTAAAACTGCGTTCATGCAGCAGTTATCCTGTTTTATTCTCCAAAAATAGTTCAGGTCAATTCCTAGAAAGTGGAATAATATCGTCCTGTTTATCCCGCCGTGGGCTACTGCAAGAACGGTTTTCCCTTTGTTCTTTGATAGTATGGAATTTATGGCCGAGACGCCCCTTTTTTGAAGGGTCTTAAGAGGCTCGACGCCGGGGATCCTGGCCTTGTCGGGATCTTTCATCCAGGTTTTGTATAAAACCGGGTATTCTTTTATGATCTCGTCAAACCGCATCCCTTCCCATTTCCCGTAGAACCTTTCTTTAAGCCTGAGGTCCTTTATGGCCGATTTTTTTTGTGAGCGGGCAACTGCGGATGCTGTTTCAAAGGACCTGGAGAGGTCCGAACAGTAAATAGAGTCTATCTTTATCTTCGACAGCGTTTTGGCAAGCGCCTTTGCCTGTTCTATCCCTTTTTTTGTCAGCTTGCCGTCGCCCTGGCCCTGGTATATCTGGGCCGCATTGCTGTCGGTTTCCCCGTGCCTGCAGAGGATCAAAGTTGTCATATTCTCAGTATAACATGGCTTGCCTTTATGAGATCCCGGGTCTATAATATGCAGCAAAAAGAAAGGGGACTAACAATGCCGGTCAAATCTGCCCCAAAGCCCGCGTTAAAAAAAGCTAAGAAAGAAAAAATAGCCGGAAAGATCGACCACTATTTTGACAAGATAAAGGTCGTAACTACTAAACTTAAGGCACCCTTAAAGGTCGGGGACATGATACACATAAAGGGGCACACCACGGATTTTGTGCAGCCGGTGTCCTCTATGCAGATAGAGCATGTGAGTGTCCAGAAGGCGAAGAAGGGGGAAGGGGTTGGGATAAGGGTCAAGGAATTCGTAAGGGACAACGATATAATCTATTTTGCGGACAAAAAGAGAACTGAGGCCAAGAAGGCCGGGTTTGATCCGATCTTTTCTTCAAAAGAAATCTTTCAAAAAAATCGGGTGCCGCAGAAACCGGCGCGGGCCCCAAAAACGGACAGCCCCAGATTTTTCAACTTCTGATCGCTTCAGGAGGATACAGCCTGTAATGCGGGACATCCAAAGAAGTTGGGATGGAGGCCGTTCCCATTCTTGACTTGATCTCGCCGCTTGTAAAGATCCTGTTGCCGGTGTCCACAAAAAAATCCCTGGCTATCCCTGTTCCGGCCATGGTCAAATTATATAGCTCTGTTGCCTTAAGGTCTATTCTTTCAAAAAGTGCCGCAACGGACGGCCTGCTGCTTGCATCGGAAACCTCTATCAAAAGATCTATGTCGTCCCTGGGACTCAACTGCTTGCCGCCTGCCACCGACCCTATCAGCCAGATGCTGTTTATTCCGGGCTCCCGCCTGCCGGCAGCCCTGGCCAGCAAAGAGGCAAGAGAAAACCTGAACAACTCATGTGCCTGGCCGTCAAGCTCCCTGAAAGCCGGTTCAAGACAGCGTGCTTGCGAAGGCCCGGCAAAGCGGGTCAATGCGGTTTTCCAAACAGGAGCAAGGTCAAAAGAGCCGGGGTTATACACGCCGTCAAGAAGGCACAGATAAGAAATAAGATCTGTCTGGAACCGACGAAGAAAAATATCCCGGGAGCCGACGGCCTGCGAAAGGTCCGCATGTTGGAGCCAGCTCCTGCAGCGGCCCGAAGAGGCAGGGTATTCGGCGTCAAGGTGGACTATAGGATTGGAGTAATCGCAGCCCAGCCGGAATTTTCCCGCCAAAGAACGCCTTTCGCCGGACTCAATGGAATAGAAAGAGAACGTTGTCAAGGGGTCGTCAGGTGTCATTCTGAAGAAAAGATCGGCCAAAAACTCATTCTCTATACCAAAGACAACAACAGAACTATCCGCTGTTTGGCCGTTCCTGCAGGCGGGGCGGCTAAGATTAAGAAGCCTTCCGCCGCGGTCCCTGCCGCCAAGAGCGGAAAGAAAGGAAACAAAGCACTCATAACCGTCAAGCATTGACGCGCTGCTGCTAAGGGTGCTTCTTTTTTGAAGCGAGTCTTTTATCTTGTCGGCAAGAGGAGATAGAGCCCTAACTAAGGCACCCCCAGACCTTATCCACGAAGAGGTTTCCAGCCTTGCGGCAGCGTTGCCCAAAAGCGAAGTTGCCCGCTCCAGCCTTCCTGTAAGGCTTAAGGCCTTAGCCGTTCTCATAATGCCAGACCCTTTCCTCTTTTCCCATTTCTATGATGGTCACAAGGTCCCATCCGGAACGGAAAGGGGTTAGATAGTTATCATGCAAATTGTTCTCCATGATCTTGATCCTCCTGTATCTGTAAGCTATGGTTTCCGGGGTCGATGCGAAGAATTCGCTTATTCCAAGGCCCCTGGCAGTTTCCATGATCGATACTGTTCCCCAGTAATTCCATTCCCGATACGGATTTTGAGGCCGCGGCTTAATGTGCCTGAAAGCCGTGCTTGAGTGTATCTCGTCAAACTTTAGGGCAGGAACGCCTGTGGAATACGGATCGAACACTTTTAGAGAAAAACGGCCAAGTGAATAATCGGGAGGCATCAATATGTCCGTATCAAAAGTCCTGAAATCGTGGAACACCGAAGCGATGTCGCAGCCGAACTGGCCGATATCGACCGGCAGCAGGTCCACGAACGGAAGCGCCAGCCGGAATTCGGGATGCTCCGGGAGCGAAAAACGGGCTGCCGGACTTGTGCCGTCCGGTCTTTGCCAGGAGAGAAAAGGCCTGCTTTCTACAGCTGAGAAGACCCTTAAAAGCAGGGCATCGCAAGCCCCTCTGTTTAGAGGTGTTCCCCCGGCGGAGAAATTGGGCCTGGCAGCGCTTATCATGTGTATATATCGAATATGGCTAAGATGGATTTCAAAAAACAAAGGGAGTATCATAAGAAATATGAGGGCGTTTGAATCATTCCGGTACAAGAACTTCAAGATCTTCTGGTTATTCCAGATATTCAGCCTCGCGGGCACCTGGATGCAGATGGTGGCACAGGGATGGCTTGTGTATGAAATTACGGGCTCAAAGCTGCTTCTTGGCCTGCTTAATGCCATCGCAGGGCTTCCCATATTATTTCTTACCCCTTTTGGGGGAGTGATAGCGGACCATGTGAACAAAAAGAAACTCCTTTGGTACACTCAGCTTGTTTTTGCCTTGAGCTCTTTTCTGGTCGGTTTTTTGATCTCGACAGGACAGATCAGTTTTGCCGCTCTTGCTCTGATAACTTTTCTTGTGGGTGTGGCCAATGCCCTGGATGCTCCGGCAAGGCAGGCCTTTGTTGTCGAGCTTACCGAAAAGAAAGCCCTGCCCAATGCAATAGCGCTTAACTCGATCGCTTTTAATGCTGCAAGGATAGTTGGCCCGGCAGCGGCAGGGTTCATAATAGGAGCTTTTGGCATAGAAGACTGTTTTTATCTTAACGCGATGACCTTCTTTATAATGATGGCCGGCCTCATGCTTATTAAAGGCGACTTTTCCCCGGTCTCAAAATGGACTTCGGGGATGCTTGAGCCCTTTTTTGAGGGGGCAAGATACATCTATAGAGATAAAAAAACGCTGTTGTTAATGATTCTGGTGGCCTTTACCTCCGTGCTTGTTATGCCTTATGCTGTTTTAATGCCCGTCTTTGCTAAGGACATCCTAAAAGTAGGGCCGCAGGGCCTGGGGCTGCTGATGTCTGCCGGAGGAATGGGGGCGCTGCTCTCGGCCTTTATGCTGGCTCAATACAGTTCACGGATAAACTTCATAAAATACATCATATTCAGCACAATTGTAGTATCTCTGTCTCTGATCGCTTTTTCGATCTCTGTATCGTTCATTCTTTCCTGCGCTTTTCTTGCGGTCCTGGGCTGGGGGATAGTTTCGCAGGCCGCCTGTGTAAATACCGTGCTCCAAAAAGAGGTCCCCGACCGGATGCGTGGCAGGATAATGGGCTTCTACACGCTCTCTTTTCTCGGGCTGATGCCCATTGGCGGGTTCCAGGCCGGGGTAACCGCGCAGTATCTTGGAGCTCCTGCGTCATTGATAATCGGCGGCTTAATATGTCTTATTCCGGCGGTGCCGATGGCGCTGTATTTGAGAAAATAAGTCATTCCTTGTATATCATTCCCCACGGAGTTATGGCATCATCATCGGCGGCGATGTGAATAGGCTTTGGCAAAGAATATACCGACACAGTGCTTGGATAATCAGCCTCATAGCTTTCAATCCGCTTTCCCAGGCCTTGAAGCGCGGCAATGATTTCATAGTTGTCAGAGTAAAAAAGGATCTGTTCCTCATCTCTTGCCAGGAGCGCGATATGCTGAAGCCCGCTGCCAAATTGGTGCGCATTTGCGCTATCAATAAATAAAAGCCCGGCAGTGTTAGCCCATTGATCGTATGTGAAAAGGGCCTTAAGCCCGCCGGACAGATCGGCGCAAAAGACCATTAAACTTCCCGGATATTTTTCATCGATCTCTCGGACGAAAGCCAAAGAAGACCGGTCTGTTCCATATAGCTCGACAGCAATTATACGGTCAATGGAGCGCATCCCCTGCCCTATAACAAAAGGTGTTCTTAAAACAACAGAACTTTCATCAGGAGCAGGCATATTGATGCCGGTCAATTTAGGTCTTATCCTCCTGATCTGATAAAGGAATATTCTTCCGATATCAGATGAAGCCGCAGATTCGATATCCACAGGGAATCCTTTTGATCTTTGGATCTCATCTGCCTTTTCAGCCAGGCCGTCTATTCTAGGCAAATTTCTTTGGATCAGAACCACATCCCTTTGTGTGGTTTTGGATCTGAGCATCTGATTATCCGCGTCATGCCATGTCCAATGATTATCGGGCATGTTCCCGCTTTCGGCGACAAGAGAAAATGTCTCATCATAAGTGCGCGAGATCCCTTCGCCTCCGATCCCTACGGCCGACAAACCAAATCCGGGGACAACCGATACTTTAACTTTTCCGGGGGAAGAGGTATTAATGACTGCGGAAAAAGCCGGATGCCATCCGTCAGGGGTAAGATCAAATATCAACGGCGAGAAAAGCAAAGGAAGTGGCGGAATTATATTATGCCCCTGCTTTTTATAGTAAGCGGCAGCTCCGTTTGAATAAGGGGAATTCAGAGGCCCTAATATTTTTGGGCGGAACTCTTCGCCAAAATAAAAGTCCTCAGTTTCTCCTCCGTAAAAACTTGTTGAAAAGATACCTGCCGCGGTCTTTAAAGAGTTTTCAATGAGTGCAGAGGAACAGATGCCAAACGGGGCCGGGAAATCTAAATACTGTAACACCTCTGTCAGGTCCCGCATTTTAGGCTCCGCCAGATCATCTCTTGATAGGAATCCGGGACGAATTCCAGGTTTGCTGGGCAGCCCAAAATAGTCATCACAAATGGCAAGATTTACGCAAGGCACATCAAACCCCATCGCATCGCAGATAGTATCAAGGAAAAAAAGTCCCTCTGATTTCCCTCCGGGATTCCCGTTGCCAAGAATATAAACGCGTTCACTGGAGCTTTTATAGAGCGGGACTCTGCTAAGAACAGGATTTCTTCCCTGAACCCTTATAAAGGTCCCCAGGTTGCCCCAGACTTTAGATTCTATTGTTCTTGCTTGAATGTTTGGCATCAATCTCTCCAGATCATTCCCCAACCGTTCTCGTCATCGGCTGAGATAGTTAGAGGTTCGGGCATTTCGTATACATATACACCCGCAGGATAATCTTCTTCGCGGGCTTCGATTAGCTTTCCCAGAGACTCGATGGTTTTTATGAGCTTGCTGTCCCTGGCATATAGCAAAACCTTTTCGTCATCCATGCATGTCAAGGCAAGATGCTGAAGACCGCTGCCGGACCGATGAATGGATTCCCTGTCAATAATGATAGCCGCTTTGGCGCGGGCCCACATATCATAAAACAATCTGCTTTTTTGAGACCAACCTCCTATAGAAGCTGTACAGATGAGCAAACTGCCCGGGTAAGACTTATCCAATTCCTGTAGATCTTTTCTGCTTGACTTGGGGGCAAAACGGGACCCTTCCATTCTGATGATCACATGACTGACACTTGCTGTATTTTGTCCCAGAACATCACAGGTCTCAAAGAACACCTTTTCAGTATTTGGGGCCGGTCTTGGGATAGACTGAGCTTTTGGTCTTACCGGTCTCGTCTGATGGAAATATAAATCATCATAAGAACGATATACCCATTCACTATCCATGGCACTCCCGGCTTTTTCCGAAAGCCTTTTACCAATCTCTGCGAGACGCAAAGGGATTTCGGGACAATCATGTTCATAGATCCATGTTGAAGGAGCCCTCCATTCCTCATTAGTTTCCATTTCGAATGCACCGCTCCGCATATTGATGTATAAAGGAGCAGTCAAGACACCATAAGTCGAAAGAAAATTTGTCTGTTCGTCGTAAACTCGCGTGATACCGAGGCCGGCAGATCCGACGGCAGAAAGCCCGAAGCCGCTTACAGTGCAAACCTTGATCCTGTTTTCGGTGGCGGTATTTACGATGCCCGAGAACGGCGTCATAAACAACCCGTTTTTCCCTCTTACTCTATACCCGATTAACGGCTGAAAAACAGCCGAAAGCGGCGGGATGGCTTTAAATCCTCTTGCGTCACAAAATGCCGCTGCCGGGGGCTGATAAGCCGAGTTGTAAAAACGGCCGGTTCTTTTATAGAAAATGCTGTCTTCCGGATCACGGCCCGTTTCAAATTTGTAAGAATCAAAGAAAAACGTAGAAAGAATACCGGCAGCCGTGCTTCCCAGCCGATCCTCTATTTCCGGGAAGGACGACCTCATGGCAGCAGGAAAGCGCATCTTTGCCAGCTCTAAAGCCGCAAGGAGCCCAACAAAGGGAGCGTTTTCTCCTGTTGTCCGCAGGCCTCTGATAAAGACAGGGCGATCCACGGGCTGTTCCGGTATCTGCGGGAAATCATTGCACACGATCAGTGCGGGAGATGGTATTTTGAATCCTATTTCATCACAGACCCTGTCAAGGAAAAGAGACCCTTCTCCTTTTCCCCCCAGAGGGCCGTTGCCGAGAATATATATTCGTCCGGACTCGCTGCGGTACATGGGGAATCCAAAATAGTCTTTTCTCAGGCAGCGGAATCTCCCGAGGTCACCGTATGTGCTTGAATATATTTCTCTTGCGGCCAGCGGAAACCCTCCTTAGCCGATATAAACCGCTCAAATAACTATCGGTAAATGGCGGTCAGTATTTCACTCTTTGGGAAAGTTAATAAACCTCAAAAAGACCTCTTCCAACCTGTCAAGCACACCTTCCAATGTGAAAGTGTCTGAAGCAATATCCCTTGACGCCGCTTCAATTATGCGGTCTCCGGCCGGACCATTTCCCATAAGATTTAACAAGCCTTCTGCCAGCGAAGGGATATCGTATTCTTTGATCAACAGTCCGTTCTCTCCATTGCGGACAACATCTTTTGTCCCGCCGCTGTCATAGCCTATAAAAGGTTTTCTCATGGCAAAGGCTTCTAGCGCCACAGCGGGGATGCCTTCCGCGTGATGGCTGGGAAGAGCAATTATGTCCGCTGCCTGATATATGGCAGGCATTTCTTTTTGCAGGCGCATGCCAAGTATTATTAGATCTTCTGAAAGTCCATATTCAAAAGCCGCCTTTTTGAGCTTTAAAACATATTTTGCGTCTTCTCTTCCGGCAAAAACCAAGGTGATATTTTTTTCCCGGATTTTTAACTCTGCCGCGGCTTTTATAAGGTCCATCTGTCCTTTGGACAGAGTTATCCTTGCGGGACACAAGATAACAGTTTTTCCCTCAAGATCGAACTCTTTTCTGAAATCGGCAGCTTTTTCAATTGTGCCCCGGTTTTCCGGATCAAAAAGAACCCTGTCAACGGAGTTCCAGATTATAGAAACATCATCCCCCATAAAAGCTCCGGCCATTGGACCTATCGCGGTCCGCGCGTCCGCCAGACGGGTGTTTATCCAGCCCAGGGTCATTGCTCCCAGATCGATCGGGTCAAGCCCCCATGTCCGCGCGACATGGGATGTGGCAACGATGGGAAGTCCGCTCAATTTGCAGCTCCAGGCGGCAAGAGAAGCAGGAAGTCTGTACAAAGAATGAAAGCTGACCAGATCAATTTCATATGAAGAAACAAGATGCCTTGCGGCCGATATCATCCTAAAATTAATAAGAGGAGAGATATCAGCCGGCGCCGACCATTTGTGCTGAACGGGGAAAAGATGCAGGCCGCCATCCATTCTTTCTTTCTCGTTCCTGTCCTGGGTATTATAGAGGACATGTACCCGGTAGCCCCGAGCGGCAAATCCCAAAGCCCAGTTCCTTACATTTAGATATTGCCCGCCGCCTTCGCCGTACACGTGGCTGATAAAAAGTATGCTTCCGCGAACTGATGATAAAGACATAAGTACCTCACGATGAGTATCGTGAAGTGGTCACGCGGATTTCAGTATTATTAAACGCCGGAGGCCTTATTCTTGTCCTTCTGGAAGAAAGAGAGATATATGATCTCAAGGATAGCAAGCGTATTGACAACCATGAGGGCGATGAACCAGTACATCTGCCCGTTGCGCGCGGATTTCCACAGCGCCACACCCTTCCATGGAAGGGACCAGCAGACAACTATTAAGATCCAAATCTCTTTTGGCAGGCCTAAAAACATTATCTGTCCGGGAACATTATCCCGACGCCGATCACTATCAAAAGGACCGCCCACATATAACGCCAGATATTGCCGGAAATTATGCCAAGGGCCTCCAGCAATAAAATTATTCCGATCACCAGGACCAGGCCGCCCCAGAAAAATCTTCTGTTCATATTTTCCCTCCCGTCAGTCAGATATTTTATATCAGCCGCGCGAAATTGTAAAGACTCAAACAGAGCCGAGCCGGAGAATTTCCCGCCTCAATTTTTCAGTGAACTCCTTGTAAACATCGTATGCCGGCAGGGAGCCCTTTTTAATAAAGAATTCTTCCGTCTCAAGAGGCTTTCCAAAGATTACTTTTACCGGATGTTTTCTGGGAATAAACCTTCCCCTTGGAAGAGCCTCGAAGGTTCCTTTTATGTAGGCGGGGACCACGGGGGTCTTTGTTTCTACCGCAAGAGCTCCAACCCCCACTTTAAAAGGAAGCAGTTTCCCGTCATAACTTCTCTGGCCTTCCGGGGCAATGTACACTATTTTTCCGCTTTTTAGAACTTTGCCGGCCTTTGAAAGCGCGTCCCAAAAACTCCCTTCCAGGTCCACCGCGAAAGAAGGCACAAAAGTTTTTATAGCGGCCTTTGCCGGAGGGATCCTGTCAAAAAAACTTGTGTACATCGCGACAACGTCTTTTTTATATTTTTCCGGGAGGGACAAAAAGACCGCCGGAAAGTCCAGGGAGCTGGAATGGTTTGACGCGATCAGAAAAGGGGGTTTTTCCGGAAGATTTTCAAGTCCCCGCGCTGACAGACCAAAATCAGATTTTGCCAGCTTAGAAATAATGTTGTGCAAAGGTCTTCTAAAGATCTTCCAAAAGCTGTCAAGCTTTGCGGCAAAATCGGCAGGAACTTCCTCGTCAAGCTTTAGAAGCCTGCGCCAGTAGGATGAAGTGTCTTGAGGGCTGTCCATGCTATCTTATTTGATCTGTTCTTTGGCTATCGCGATAATATCGTTGAGGGTCTTTATCTTGATAAGTTTTTGTTCCGGGATATCAATATGATATTTCTTGTCAAGCGTGGCAAAGATCTCTACCCCCAGCAAAGAATCCACCCCGAGGTCCTTAAAAAGGTCCGCGTTGGGATCTATCTTTTCTTCCGGGATCTTTACCACCTTTGAAACAAGAGCCTTTATCTCTTTTTCGATGTTTTCCATTTTTTCTCCTTTATTTTTGTTGGGGCAGAACGCTGTTCTGCCCTTACAGATTGCTGTATCTCTCTTTTACTGCAAACCGCTTGATCTTTTTTGTTGCGGTCTTGGGCAGTTCGCCGTCCGCGATATAATATTTAGCAATTCTTTTGTGAGGAGTCAAGAGTTCTCCCCAGCTTTCTACTTCCTTGCCTATGATCTCATAAACCACGGCGTCGTTAAGTTCTATGTTGTTCTTTGTGACCCAGTCGGCCATCTTATCCATGTCGGGTACTATAACGGCGCGGACTTCTTCCATCCCCGATCTTATCCCTTCCTTAATTTTAGCGCCAAAAACGCAGATCTCTTTTATGAACGGACTTTTGGATAATACAAATTCGATCTCATCCGGATAAACATTCTTTCCGGAGCCCAGCACTATAAGGTCCTTGATCCTTCCGGTTATGAAGAGATTTCCTTTAGAGTCAAATTTTCCAAGATCACCCGTGTAAAACCAGCCGTCGCGGATGGCTTCCGCGGTAGCATCGGGATTTTTGTAATACCCCTTCATTATATTGGGACCTTTGGCAATTATTTCCCCGACCCCGTCGGAATTGATATTGTGGAGCTTTAATTCGATCCCGGGAAGAGGCTTTCCGACAGATCCAAAAACATTGTTTTCCAGTGTGCAGGCGGAAAGGATGGGGGAAGTTTCTGTAAGACCGTAACCCTGAAGGATAGTAAACCCCATCAGATCAAATTCTTTTATTACTTCCGGATCAAGGGAGGCCCCGCCGCTCACAAAGAACCTGATATTTCCCCCAAAACCTTTTTGGACGGTGCCAAACAAAAGCTTTCCAATATTTATTCGCAGAAAAACCTTGAAATACTTAGAGATATATAGAAATACTCCAAAGAGGAGTTTCGCGGCAAGGCCTTTTTCATCCACCTGTCTTTTTATGCCGTCAAGGAACAGGTTGTATAAAAGAGGCACTCCGCAGATGATAGAAACTTTGGTCTCCTTCATATCGTTCAAAAGATGGTACGATTTAAGACTTTCGGCGTATGTTATGGAGGCGCCTTTGAATATCGGGCAGAACATTCCCGCCATGGACTCAAAAGTATGATAATTCGGCAGGATAGAAAGAAAATTATCACCCGGCCCTATCATCCAGAACAAAGGATCAATACCAACGACATTTGACATTAAATTTTTGTGCGTTAGCATGACACCTTTTGGATTTCCCGTTGTGCCGGAAGTATATATTATTGCCGCTGTATCTTCAGGAGCAACGGAAGCAAGGGTCAAGGGGCAAGGGTCAAGGGGCAAGGTTAAAATTTCTTCGAGATCACTATCAATATTCACGGATTTTCTAAGCAGAGGAAGGCGGGAGCGGACTTTTTCTATCTTGTTGGACAATTCTTCCGAAGCAAAAACTATTTGAGAGCCTGAATCCGACAAAAGAGTATAAAGCTCTTCGCTTTCCAATTTTGGATCAAGCGGAACGATAACAGCTCCGATATTGGTAGTGCCAAAGTAAACCATGGGCCACTCCGGGCGGTTTTCGCAAAGAAGCGCGACGCGGTCACCGTGTTTTATCCCTGAATTGACCAAAAAGAGGCTGATCTTTTGGAGGTAGGCATAAAAGGAATCATACGATATCTCTTTATAAATGCCTTTTCTGTCCTTCATCCGCAGTGCTGTCAGGCTCCCGTATTTGGACGCGGAAGCTTTGAGCATCAGAGGGATCGTTATAAGCTCCAGCATGATTAAATGCATTATATATATTTATTGAAATTTGAGCAAGATTGCGATTTGCCTCACATAAAAAGTATCTGAAAGCCATTCGTTGCCTCAAATAAAA
>CAYUCV010000006.1:0-54418 GCA_964443545.1 uncultured bacterium | reverse complement strand
GCCTGCCATCTTTTTGTATCTCCCGCTTCGTCCAGACCAAAACTTATGGGGATCCCGCTGATAACGGTCTGCATTGGAGATGAAAAAGACCTTCCGTAATTTGCCTGAAGCGATACGGACGGAAGATAGCCCGAAAAAGCCTGCGCCACCTTTGCCTGGGCCGCCTCAGTCTTTTTCTGGGCCACTGTTACAGCCTCGTTTTGTTTAAGGGCAAGATCAAGGCTCTGTTCAAGGGTAAGGATCGCCTGTGCAAAAGATGCACCGGCCATCATAAACAAGAAGACAAGAACACCAAATAACCGGTTCATGGGGCCTCCTTCCGGCAAGACTAATTAACAGGGATTATTCAATAGAGCAGTATATATCCGGGGACCTTATGAAGTCAACAAATTCTTGGCCCGTTCAACTGCGGCGATAGCATCCCTTGCAAAGTTAGCGGAGAAAGAATTTGCAAAGTTTTCGGTAACAGGAGCGCCTCCTATCAACACGGGAATATTTACGCCTTCTTTATCGAGAAGCTGTTTCACCACTTTCATCTGAGGCATCGTTGTTGTCAGCAATGCGGACAGAAGAATAACATCGGCTTTATTATCGCGTGCGGTCTTTACTATCAGTTCGGGAGAAACATCTTTTCCCAGATCAATGACCTTAAAACCGTGGTTCTCTAAAAGCATCGCAACTATGTTCTTGCCTATGTCATGGATGTCGCCGAGCACGGTAGCAATTACGGCAGTGCCGATGATCCTTACATCTTCCGGCTTTATTTCCTTCTTTACTCTTTCAAAAGCAGTTTTCATCGTCTCTGCCGATGCCATCACCTGCGGAATAAAATATCTCCCGTCATTGAATCTTTTGCCTACTTCTTCCATAGCCGGCAATAATGCTTTATCGATCACATTCTGCGGTTTGGCTGTTTGTATTTCTGTTTCGATCAAATCAACAATAATATCTTTATTGCCTTGGACGACCACATCAAAGATCTTTTCAATATTCCTCTTTTGGGGAGCTTCTGCTTTTTCGTGCCTACTGCCTACTGACCCCTGGCTGCTGTATTTCTTTATCCAATCCTTCGCCCCCTTGTCCCTGTTCAAAAAGACCGCCTCCGCATCCCTTGCCACGGAAAGGGGAACCTTGTATTTCAGGTTTTCAGGATTATAGATCGCGGCATCTAATCCCTTATTTTGGCACAGCTTAAGAAAAACAGAGTTCAGCGCTTTTCTATTCGGAAGTCCGTGCGAAACATTGCTTACACCCAGGCTTGTCATTACTTTCAATTTGGTTTTGCATTGCTCGACGGCGACAAGCGTATCTTTAACATCTTCCTGCTGCGCGCCGGCTGCAAGGACAAGGGTATCTATAAAGATATCTTGTTTATTAACACCTGCTTTTACGGCCCGGTCGATGATCTTTTTTGCTATCTTAATTCTTTCGGAGGCTTTTGAGGGAATGCCTTTTTCCAGGGTTAGGCCTATCACCGCGGCACCGTATTTTTTTGCTAAAGGGATCACGGCATCCAGGCTTTCTTTTTTGCCGTTCACAGAGTTTATCAGTGCTTTACCGCAATAATTTTTTAGCCCTTCCTCGATAACGGCGGGATCCGAGCTGTCAATGCAAACGGGCACCTCGACAGAGGCCTGAACGGCATGGACCGCTCTTTTTATCGCTGCTTTTTCGTCAATATCCGGAGCACCGACATTAACATCAAGAATGTCGGCCCCGGCAGCAACCTGCGAAACCGCGTTCTGCCTGATTATATTTGACTTTCCTTCTCTCAGTTCCTGCTGGAGATCTTTTCTATTAGTCGGGTTGATCCTCTCCCCTATTATCATCAGCCTGCCGGGTTTGAATTCGAGCACCTGCGTCCTGCTAGTTAGAGTAGTGCCTTGTTTGGGCGCGCGGCCGTGTTGGGGCACGCGGCCGCGTGCCCTTACAGCCTCCACTATCGCCTTTATATGTTCAGGACTTGTCCCACAACATCCTCCTATGAACTTCACCCCTATTTTTGCGAATTCTCTTGCGTATGGTGCGAACTTCTCAGGGGTCATCCTGTAGACGGTTTCGTCATCTACGACTTCCGGATTGCCGGCATTGGGCATAATTGAGATAGGAATATCAGTGCTCTTAATCAGTCTTTTCGCTATTTCAATAAGCCCCTGAGGGCCCGAAGAACAATTTGCCCCGATCGCATCAGTCCCGAGTGATCCAAGAACAGCAGCCGCAACTTCGGGAGGCGTTCCTGTATTAGTTTTTCCGTTCTCGGAATATGTCATGTGCACGATCACGGGAAGGTTCGTATTCTGCTTAACCGCTATCAGGGCGGCACGCGCTTCCTGAAGGTCGCTCATAGTTTCTATTGAGACCAGGTCAGCTCCTGCTTCTTCAAACACTTTTGCCTGCGCCGCAAATTCCTCATATGCTTCATCGAACGAAAACTTGCCTATAGGCTCAAGCAGCTCTCCGCACGGGCCCATCGAGGCGGCAACAAGAGCCTTTCTTGCAGCGGCCTTCTTGGCAAGCCTCACAGCATCAAAATTAATTTTATGGAATTTACCCTCAAGGCCGTGGGCCTTTAACTTTACCATCGTAGCGCCGAATGTGTTCGTCTCGATCATGTTCGATCCCGCGTCAACATAGTCCTTATGGATCGCCTGGATGATCTCGGGATGCGAAAGATTTAATCCTTCAAAGCACAAACCCGGGTCTTTGACGCGCTTCATTATCTGGGTGCCCATGGCCCCGTCTATCACATAGATCTTCTTGTCGCTAAAAATTGTCATTCTGCATCACCAGAGCATCCTCGCTCGGATGCTGGTAGTATTCCCTTCTTCTGTCTATGACCTTAAACCCCAGTTTTTTATAGATCTTTTGCGCCGCTATATTGGACTGCCTCACTTCAAGAAAAAGCTTCTTGAGCCCCTTGGCCGAGGCATCCTTGATAAGCCTTTCTATCAATTTGGTGCCCACACCTTTTTTGCGCATTCTGGGGGCCACCGCAAGAGTCGTGATATGGCCTTCGTCAAGCACATAACGGAAACCGCTGTAGCCCAGTATCCTTCCGTCCTGTCGTGCCGCAACATAATGCCCGTTCTCGCTGGACAATTCGTCAACAAAGGTCTGCCGGCTCCAGTGGGAATGGAAGGATCTTTTTTCTATTTTGAGCATCTCGTTGATATCATCCAGTTTAACTGCTTCAAAATTCATTTCCCGTACTCCCGGATGTTTGGCGTATGCGAGTATCTGGGAACAAGGCTCAAAGGATCGTCCTTTTGCCCGGATTTAAGCTTCTCAAGGCCGATCAGGGCCGCGTTCCTTGCATAAGGATGCTCGTCGCTGCCTCGCAGGATATGGAGCTTTCCCTTTATCTGTCCCAGCAGTTCTTTTACCCTTGTCTTGGGCACGGGCAGGTCCTGCGAAAGCCTTCTTATGTTTACAGAATCGCTGGAAAAAAGCGCAAAGTTGCTCTCATCCCTTACCGCATCGCAGACAACAGCTATTGTGCCTTCGGCATTTTTCAGATTATAGGCAGCTGCTTCAAGAGCCGAAACCCCGCATATTGGCACATCCAGGACCTGTGCCAGACTTTTTGCCGCTGCCAGCCCGCCTCGCAGGCCGGAATACGAACCGGGGCCGTCCACAACGGCTACCGCGTCAACTTCCTTTATGTCCAGGCCGGCATCTTTGAACAGTTTTTCTATGATCGCTGCCACATCCTCAGACCTGGCGTTGGCAGAAGAATATTCGCAAAGCACTGAGACAGCTCCCTGCTGCGTCTCTTCTATGAGCGCCGCGCCGGTCAATCTTCCTGCGGTGCTAATCCCGAGCACTTTCATCTGTTATGACCCTTCTTTCATTCTCAGATACGAACTCAAATCTTATCTTGCGGCAGTTTTCCGGCAGCAGCTCCGCGGCTTTTTCTGCCCATTCTATCAGGGAGATCGAATCCTTCCCCAATATGTCGGATATCCCAAGGTCTTCTATCTGTGAGAGGCTGTCGGTCCTGTATAGGTCTATGTGATAAAAAGGCAGTCCCGAAAGCGTCCTATATTCGTTAACTATAACAAAAGAGGGGCTGGTGACAAAACCCGCGACCCCGAGACCTTTTGCTACTCCCTGGACAAAAGTCGTCTTGCCGCTTCCAAGGTCGCCGAACAGGGCCACCGTGTCCCCCGCCTTAAGCCCCTTTCCCAGTTTTATCCCGAGCTCTCTAGTTTCGTTGGGACTACCAGTGTTCGTAATCGTCTGCTGTTCCTCTCTTGATCTCCCTGAAACCCGGAAGGGCATCGTCATATGCATCGGCGGTCTCGGCCCTTTTTTCGTCAAAAAGCTCGGACACGGTCTTTTCCAGGACGGGATGTATGGCCACGGGAGCGATCTCTCTCATAGGCTCAAGGACAAATAGGCGCTCGTGCATCATAGGATGCGGAACGGTCAGTTTGTCGTCGCTTAGCACCAGGTCCGAATACATAAGAATGTCTATGTCCATCGTCCTGGGCCCCCATTCGGAACCTCTTTCTCTTCCAAGAGTGTCCTCAATGCCCTGGGTTACCGAAAGAAGCTCATAAGGGTTCAGCTTTGTGCTGATAGAAACCGCGCTGTTTATGTAGGGGGCCTGCGGAACGCCTCCTGCAGCCTCGGTCTCATAGTTGGATGCCCTGCGGTTGACCTTGATGCCGGGGGTCTCTTTGAGGATGGTAATGGCCTGTTCGATATACTCTTCCCTGTCCCCGACATTGGAGCCAAGGCCAAGATATACCATAACCGGAGTTTTTGGCTTGAAGACCTGTTTTTCGACAGCCAGCGCTTTATGCTCGTTCTTCTTTTCTACTGCCTTTGAGCTCTTTATTTGGGGGGCTTTTGCCGGCGCCTTCTTCTTGCCCGTCTTTTTTGCGACTTTCTTTTTGGCGGCTGTCTTTTTGGCCAGCTTCTTTCTTTTTGGCGGGATCTTTTTTACTTTTGCCGCCTTCTTTTTTGCTTTTCGGCCGGAGACGCCTTTAGCGGGCTTCTTTTTCTTTTTCATATATCTCTCCTTTTATACCGGATTTATCACGGATTTACGGGTGATCGCATCAGCCACGGCCACCGCTTTTGCTGCCTGGTTCGTATCGTGAATTCTTATTATATCAACTTTCTTTGAAATGGCAAGTACCGACGCCGCAAGGCTGCTTTCCAGTCTTTTTGAGGGCTCTTCCCCGGTGATCTTGCCTATGAACGACTTTCTTGAAACTCCGATACAGACGGGCCTTCCAAAACATCTGAACTCCTCAAGCCTTCTCAATATCTCTATGTTGTGGTCAAATGTTTTACCGAACCCGATGCCGGGGTCCAGTATTATAAGGTCCTCTTTTACCCCTGCTTTAAGCGCCATTGCCATGCTATCTTCAAAGAATAAAAGGATCTCGCTTATCAGGTCATCATACCGCGGATCGTTCTGCATCATCGAGGGATCGCCTTTTGAATGCATAATTATGAGCGGCACTTTGTGTTTTGCCGCAACCCCTGCCATATCCTTGTCATATCTAAGACCGCTCACATCATTGATCATATTTACCCCGGCTTTGATCGCCGCCTCGGCCACTGAGGCTTTGCGGGTGTCTATGGAGATTATCGATTTATTTTGGCCGCCTGCCCCTAGCAATTTGATCACCGGAACAACTCTATGGATTTCCGCATCCTCTTGAACGGCGGCCGCCCCCGGCCTTGTTGATTCGCCTCCTACATCTATTATGCGGGCGCCGTCATTTATCATTTGCTGAGCGCGGGCAAGCGCGTCTTCTGCACTTACATACTTTCCTCCGTCCGAAAAAGAATCGGGAGTAACATTCAATATCCCCATCAAATAGGTCTTTTTACCAAAATCCATGCCCAGGATAGAGCTGGGAAAGACCTCGTCCGTCCTTATAAGGCGCAGGATCTCTTCTCCTAACCGTGGGAGACCGAACTGCTGGGACTTTAGCCTTTCGGCCAGGCTTTTGTATTGAAATACAGTCCCCAGGAGTATCACATCGGTTTTTTCTTCTGAGTGGTCTATGGTGCCTTTTGATGTCGCGGCATCTCCTCCGCGCGATAGCATGTCCTGCTTAAGGATATTGGCCGCCACAACGCTCACATTTTTTATCTTGACAGCCTTAAACACGGCCTTGGGGGCCATGATATCGAGGCCTCCGGGATGCACGCCAACGGAAAGGAGTTCTTTCCTGGCCTCATCAAGGGTATCTATCGATATGATTCTTGCAAGGTGTCCCATATCGGAAGGTATTATAGCACGGATGCCGCAGAGGCTAGCTGATGCTCAGCCTGAGTATTTTTTTCGTGTTCCTGTCGGTCTTTGCCCTTTCGTCCAATCTAAGGCCGGCTACCCAAAGGATCTTTTTCTCGTCGCACACTATCGGCACCAGCGCTCTCATATGAACAGGCACTTTTTCGTCTATGAACAGGTCGTGGAGTTTTTTGTGCCCCTTCATGCCAAGGGGGATAAAGCTGTCGCCTTCCTCAAAACTTCTCACCATCAATTTATCACCGCTTATCTTTGAGGCATCAAGGTATGCCTCCTTCTTGCTTATTTTTGCAAATGAAGGCACTCTGGCGGCAAAAGAGGCTTTTACCCCTGCCCTGCTGCGCCCGGGGATCCTCAGCCTTTCAAAGAACCGGGCGGCAGTTTGGGCCTTTGGTTTCTTGATAGTGATCTTAAGGACGCCGTTGTCTGCTACAGCAAAGACGCCGCCCGGCAGATGCAGCTGCCCTTTTTTGAGCCCCAGGATATCCCTGACATGTTTGTAAGAGACATCATTGAGATCCCCTTTAACTTTTTCTATATAAGCCCTGACTATCTGTGTTTTCAATGCGGGATGAAGTTTGGCAAGTTTGGACAATGAAACCCTCACCCCCTGCCCCTCTCCCAGCGCCCGCCCAGGGCGTGCTGGGAGAGGGGGGACCGCGAAGCGGTGGGTGAGGGTCTTTTGAGCTGCAGTTTCAATATAATCAAACCCATCCGAAAGCATATTGACCGTGTTTATGAGGACTTCTTTGATGTTTGGATTGTACTTCCAAAGGATGGGGATCAATTCGTTGCGGATCTTGTTCCTGAACTGTTTGGTCTCCAAGTTGGTGGAATCAACACCGAAATCAAGCCCGTTCTCCTGGCAGTATTCGATGACCTCAGATTTCCATACATCTATGAGCGGTCTTATTACCTTTCCATTCTTTGCCGGGATCGCACAAAACCCTTTAAGGCCGGCGCCTCTGATAAGCCTCATGAGAAAGGTTTCTGCGTTATCATCGGCTGTATGCGCCAAAGCTATCTTTTTGGCCCTTATGCGGTTTGCTGTCCTGTTAAAGAACTCGTACCGCAGCCGCCTTCCGGCCTCTTCAAGGGACAGTTTTGACCTCTTTGCGTAAAGAGCAGCGTCCCTGGAAAGGAAAGAAGCTTTCAATCTCAGTTTTGAGCACAGTCTTTTGACGAGCATTTGATCCCTGTCGGACTCTTTCCCCCTGAGTTTATGGTTAAGATGGCAGACATGGAATATGTTCCCGGGGAAATTGCTCACAAGAAAATGGAGAAGTGCAACGGAATCCGGCCCGCCGGAAACCCCGACAATGACCTTTTCTTTAGGAAAGAACATCTTTTTTGAAGAGACAGTGCTCAGGGCTTTTTGTGTCAGCATTTAGGCTACCCTGCCGGCAAGTCCTGAGACCAGAGGGATATTGACCTGTCTGCCCAGAAGCGCCAGAAAAGCACACCAGAGGGCATAAAGCCAGATAAGCCACATCAAAAGAGGAAGCATAATCTCAAAGGGGCGTATGTAAACGAGGGTCATAACATGATCAATGCTGTAGCGGACCGCTACCAGAAGAACAAATGAAAAAACCCAGTAAAACAGCGCCTGGGAAGAATGCAGAGCAAGATATTCTTTCTTTCTTTTTTCCGTGAGAATTATGTAGAGAGCCGGAAAGAAGAACGCGTATGAAAGCGCGGCATTGACCCTGTCAAAAAATCTGATGTCTTCTTCCATTTCTATTGTCCTTGTCAAGGAGAACTCGCTACGCGAGTTCTGTCGGGGGCCGGAATCGAACCGGCGACCTAGGGCTTATGAGTCCCTCGCTCTAACCGTCTGAGCTACCCCGACTTGGCCTGAGCTTGTCGAAGGCCTTCGCTCTCATTCGACTCGCTTACGCTCGCTCATGATCCTCTGCGCAAACGCTACACGATCTTTCGCATCAAAAGACCGGAAGCCAGTTTAGGATAAAAGAAGGTCGATTTTTGAGGCATCTTCAGGCCGGCATCGGCTGCCTTGATGATCTGGTCTATCCGGGTGGGCCTGAGCAAGAACGCCGCATTAAATCTGCCTTTTTTAGCCATGTTAAGGGCCTCCGCCTCGTCATGGCTGTACACTATCACTTCGCTGGTCTCTTTATCCTTGTGTTTTGCAAGGATGTCGTCAAGAAGCAGCGTGTGGAGGATGGAAACATCCAGGTCTTTCTGGTCAAGTCTTCCTCTTTCCTTCATCAGTTTGTCCTTGGCAAAAGCGTCCCTTAATTTGAACATGAAAAGCTTGTCCGACTTTCTGCTGTAAAAGCCCATCACATGCCCGACAGACCTTTCTATGCGTTCATAAGAGTCTATCTCCACGATGAGGAAGTATTTTTTTGCCGCGTTCATAATAGAATCTATGTCCTCATCGGCAACTTTAAGAATGCGGTGTATCGGAAGGACCGCAAGACCGCTGTCCGATGCGCCTGTAAAATACATCATTATGTAATTATGCGCCGCGTCGCTTGAGGAGGAAGCCCCCATATCTTTTGCAAAAGAAAGAGCGGTCTCGAACCTGTGATGGCCGTCCGCTATATAAACATTCTTTTTTTTCATCCCCGAAACCAGAGCTCCTATAGCTGCCTGGTCGCTGACTCGCTTGAGGCGATGGATAACTCCTTGGGCGTCCCTGGCCTCAAATACCAGCGTGCTCTGTACCGGCCATGACAGTTCTCCGTCATAAAAAGCGAACACCGGCTCTGTATTGGTCATGGTAGCGCGAAGCAGAGCAAGCCTGTCGTCCTTGGGCTTCTGATATGTGTTCTCATGCGGCTTTGCCGAGCGTTCCCTGTCAAACTTTAATACGGCAAAGAAGCCCTTGCGCTGGAGCTTTGCCCCCCTGCAGGAGAATTCCTGTTCCAAAATGTAGAGGCACGGCTCCCGGTCCTCTTTTAGCAGCCCTTCCGCAAGGCCGTTCTTGATGAACTGTGCCGCCCTTGTATACTTATTGTCCGAAGAATTGTCGCCTTCATGGTCTTTACCCAGGATCACCCTTATGATGTTGTTCTCGTCCCTGGCATAGAGCCTTTCCCTTTCGGCTTCGTCTATGACATCGTAAGGAGGGGCTATCAGGTCGGATATATCCCTAACCTTTTCCTTGTTATACAGGATCCCTTTGAAGGGAGCT
The DNA here is from genome assembly GCA_964443545.1 of uncultured bacterium. Lineage (GTDB taxonomy): Bacteria > Margulisbacteria > WOR-1 > JAKLHX01 > JBAZKV01 > JBAZKV01. The sequence goes on along the minus strand of CAYUCV010000006.1, from coordinate 44,984 downwards.
ATGGTTGCCATATGTGTTTATTCCTTAAAAATTATTATAACAAATCAAACTTAATAATACATTATAATACATTGCATTTAAAAACACCTTCTGGTAGAATTGTATATCATGAATGAAACACACAAGATAAAAGTACTGGTGGTGGACGACGAACCCGGAGCGCTTGAGTCCTTCAGGATGATACTTGAAATAAAGGACTATGAGGTCTCCACTTTTTCCAGCGGGATAGAAGCCATAGCAAGCGCCGAAAAGACCTCCTACGACATCGCCTTTATTGATCTTAAGATGCCCATAATGGGCGGGCTCGAGGTGCTCAAAAAGCTAAAAGAGGTCTCCCAGTCCACCGAGGCCATAATCGTCACTGCCTACGCCTCGGAGGAATCACAGGCCAATGCCATAACTCTGGGGGCTATGGAATACCTGAGAAAACCCTTTCTTATGGAAGAGATCTTTTCGCTATGCGACAGGGCCCTGCGCAAGAAAAGGGAAAAAGCCGCGGCTTCAAAAAAAGAGGGCTCGTCCGGACCTAACCTGGAAGGCATACACTAAAAAGCCCGCTCCCCAAATAAATGGACATCTTTCAAAGTATCGTTCTCGGAGTAATAGAGGGATTTACAGAATTCCTTCCTGTATCGTCCACCGCACATCTGGTTCTTGCGACACACATCATGGGAATCGAAAGTACCGAGTTCGTAAAGAGCTTTGTCATCACCATACAGTTCGGGGCCATTCTTTCCGTCCTTGTGCTGTACTGGAAAAGGTTCCTGCTGGACCTGGAAAGCTTAAAAAGGGTCCTGGCTGCTTTTTTGCCTACGGCCGCGCTCGGATTAATACTCTACAAAGTGGTAAAAGGCTTCCTTATGGACAACCATACTGTCATCGTCTGGTCGCTGCTTCTGGGAGGGCTTTTCCTGATAGTCTTTGAACTGCGGCACAAGGAAAAAGAAAGCGCCCACGAAGATATCTCCACTATCCCCTATCCTGTCTGTATCTCTATAGGGCTTTTTCAGGCGCTGGCCATGGTCCCGGGAGTATCACGCTCCGCCGCCACCATAATAGGCGGTCTGCTTCTGGGCCTCAAAAGGACCACTATAGTTGAGTTCTCTTTTCTTCTGGCAGTTCCCACCATGCTTGCGGCCTCGGTCCTTGACATGGCAAAAAGCGCGCCATCCTTTGAAGCTGCCCAGTTCTGGGCCCTTGCAGCCGGCTTTTCGGTCTCTTTTGTGACGGCGCTCCTTAGCATCAAATTCCTTATCTCATATACGCAAAAGCATACCTTTATATCATTTGGCATTTACCGCGTAGCAGCAGCGCTTTTGTTCATGTCCTTCTTTATTTAAGAGCGGGGATGATCCTTTTCAGGAAGCCGGGCGCCTCGTCAGGAACAAGGTATTCCCATCTCATGCAGCCGGAACACTCTCTGTCCCTTCCCTTAAGCTGTTTATAACCCTTTACAATATCCGAATTGAAGGCGCTCAAAAGCCTGCCCTGCGTCGGAATATGCGCGTGTCTTAACCTAAAGCACGGCAAAACCAGGCTCAGGTCGCAAAGCACGGTAATTACCTTATCCAGAGCCCTGCAGACCGGGGCCTTAATATCATTTCCCCTGTTCTTAAGGATGTCCAGCATTTTTGCGCTCAAAATCACTTTTTTATGCTTGAGATAGCGCCTGATATATTCTAGTGATTCCTTCTCAAAGCCCTCGACCCCGAAATAATCATAGACCGGATTGATCCTGAGCTTAACTCCCAGCTTCCCCGCAAGTTCGACCATGTCGGGAAGATGCCCGATACTGTCCCTTGTAATGGTAAAATTCAAGACCGTTGCCTGTCCCTTTTTTGCCGCCGCACTAAGGCTTTCGATAGCCTCGGCAAAACACTCCTGCCCCCTTATCCTGTCATGTTCGCTCTGTATGGGAGCATCCAGCGAAATATAAAGCTCACCGACAAGGCCGGTCAGCTCGTCCTGCTTTTCCGGATAAAGGAGACCGTTGGTAAAAAGTTTTGTCTCAAGCCCGCAGGCCAGCGCCGATTTTAATGCCTGCGAAAGATCATCCCTCAAAAGAGGCTCTCCTCCCGTAAAAACCACCGTTCTAACCCCGAGGAACTTGAGGTCGCGAAAAAAAGCGTCAAGTTCTCCGGCGGGTGTTTCGTTAATAGAAAGGAGAGAGTCGTCGCGCCAGTTGCCGCAGAACTCGCAGGATGAGTTGCATCTTAAGGTAAAGTAGAACTCGCAGATCATGCCGTTCTAAATTTAGGCACGGCCACGGTCATAAGCCCGGAAAGCAGTATCATAAGCCCAAGAAGCAGAATGGCCGAAGAAAGCCCGAAAGAATCGGCAATAGCGCCAAAGATGACCACGGGTATGGTGAACGCAAAGTTTATCATCATGTTCTGTATGCCAAACACCCTGCCCCGCAGCGATCTTGGGGTCTTATGCTGTAGGATGGTCTGGATAGTGGCATTAATTATGATGTTGCCGAACCCAAGAACAAAGCAAAGCGCCAGGGCGATCGGAAGGTTCCTGGTCTGGGAAAGCACCGTCAGGGTCAGTCCGGAAACGATAAACCCGGAAAAAACTATAGAGCTTTTCCTGAAATAGTGACCCAGCCTGCCGAGCGCCAGCATCCCGGCAAGCATCCCGCCTCCCGCCAGAAGGACAAGGTAGCCGAAGTTCCTGGCGCCTATCCCTATGTACTTTTCCGCAAATTCTATAGCAAGCATGCTGATGACCGCAAGGCCGCATGTTATTATCATCATCTTTATCAGCGAATACCTGACAACAGCGTTCCTTCTGATAAACTCAAACCCCATCAGCAGGTCCTGTTTGACAGATTTTATTGTGGCTGAACTCTTTCTGCCGTTTATCCTGAGACTGACCATGAATACCGACAGCGCAGATAGCAGGTAAAGCGCCGATGCAAGGCCAAATGTGCCCTTTCCCCCCATCAGAAGGACCAGAGGGGCGCCCGCCGCAAAACCAATGACGCTGCTCCACATCCAGGTGGTCATGAAAAAAGAATTGGCGACTATCAGGTTTTCTTTTTCCACTATCTCAGCAAGGCAGGAGGCCTCTGCCGGGGCAAAGAATTGAGAGATGCTGTATATCAGAAAGCTTATCAGAAAAAGCCACAGTAGAGACCCCTGCAGAAAAAAAATGACCAGCAGAATGAAGGCGCCTCTGAGCAGGTCCGAGACTACTATTGTGGTCTTTTTGTTCCACCGGTCCACATAGACCCCTGCAAAGGAAGCGAACAGGACCGAAGGTATGCCGAAAGAAAGCATAGGCACCGATACCCCGAGATTGGTCCGGGTAAGGTTATAAGCCTCTATCACCAAAACATATATGAATATCCTGTCGGCAAGCTGGCTCAAAAGCTGTCCCATCCACAGGAACATGAAGTTCCTGTTCTTGATGACGGCCGAAAACCTTGCGGGTATCACTGGCTTTTCCAAATCCGTATGTCCTTTCCCAGATGATCGCACAGGCACGGCATAAGCACCCGGTCAACTTCGCGTATGCTCATCTTTGAAACGCCTGCCGTAGATATCTTCCCGCTTATTGCGCCGCCGACAAAATCCCTGGCCTCTCCGACAAATTGATCGAACGGCAAAAAGCCTTCTATATCGGCGAACCTGATGTCAAATATCCTGGTAACCAGCTGAGGCATGACCCCGCTTTTAAGGCTTCTGAGGCTCTCCAGAAGTAGAAGGAACAGGTCCGGCTCTATCATTCCTTCATCAAGATAAGAATCTATGAGCTTGGCCATGTAAAGGCCGGCCTTGAGAGGCTTTTCCTTTTCCCTTATGGCATGAAATGATTCCACTGTCTGGGCCTGGCTTAAGATGTCAAGATTCCTTCCCTTTGCCAGGAGAAGGCTGTTATAGGCCAGCGGCTCAAGCCTGCCCCCAAAAGTGCTTGCAGCCTTGCAGGCCGACCTGGCAACAGCTTTTAGTTTTCCTTTTGTCCTGGTAAAAAGGGTAATGAGCTTATCGGCTTCGCCGAATTTTGAGGATTTTAGGTTTATGGCTTCGACTTTGTATAGAGGCATTATTGATAGCTAAACTTTAACACAGCTTACTTGTCCTAGTCAAACTTGCCTTGACTCTGAGGCTTTTGGTATGCTATTTTTGCTTTATGAACAGCAGGATCAGGGTCCTTATGGCCGATGACGAGGTTAACATCACTAGCATGGCAGGAGCGGTCCTGTCGGATGCCGGTTATGAGGTCATAACGGCAAAGAACGGCCTCGAGGCATGCGAAAAGGCGCTTGAGCAAAAGCCCGATCTCATTATTCTGGACAGGAACATGCCTGTAATGGACGGGATAGAGGCATGCAAAAAGATCCGCGACACCAAGGGGATCTCCGGTATTCCAATAGTGTTCCTTACGGGAAGGGACGACGATAAAGAGATCCTTGAGGGGCTAAGGTCAGGTGCCGAGGATTACATCACAAAACCATTTAACATCTCGGAATTTAAGAAAAGAGTAGAAGAAATACTTTCAAAATCCAAAAAAGCCGCTTAAAAACCGGACCCTTATTCGACCTTTACCCAGCCCTCATATTCAAAATAGCCGATAAAATTATAAGAGAGTTTGATCTTGTACCACTTTCTGTCCTCTGTCCTGCCGGTTATCCTTATGTTGACGGGAAAATCGTAGACGGACTTGGCCTCTTCGCTGGGCAGGGCCAGGAATCTTTTGACGGGAAGGTCCATTTTTGTATAGCCGGCACCCTGCCGTATTTCGTGTGCAATGGCTACTATGGCGGCTATGAAAACCGCCAGGACAATAACTGCAGCCGCTAAGGTCTTTTTCAGCATATCGCAACGCCCATTATACTATCAGGAGAAGTCGATGACAAATGTCGACCCTTTCCCGGGAGCGCTTGTGACATTTATCCTGCCTCCCGCGGCGTTTATTGTCTTTGCTGCGGCATAGAGGCCGATGCCGGCCCCGCCGTTTTTTGTGGTAAAGAACGGCTCAAATATTCTTTCAAGTGTGCCGCTGTCCATGCCATTACCGGAGTCCTCTATTACCACCCTGCCAACGGACACCGATAGCCTAATGCGTCCTCCGCTCGGCATCGCTTCGATCGAATTCATTATCATATTGAAAAATGCTTCTGACAGCTCTTTCCTGCTGCCGCATAGTTTTAGGCCGCGCTCCTTGATATCGAGATCAACTTCAATGCTGCGTCTCCTGCAATATTCATTAAGCGGCGCAACAACCTCGCTCATCAGGTCCGCCGCATCCAGCTCCTCGGTCTCGGGCCTCCCTAAAACTGCATTTTGATCGCTGCCTCTTATGGACAGAAGTCTGTTTACCGCCGAATTTATCCTGTCCAGTTGTCTGATAGAGATCTCGTTGAAAGTCCTTATAAAATCAGGATCTTTTTGATTTTCGGAAAGCACCGATATCATGCCTTTTAATGAAGTGAGAGGGTTCTTGATCTCATGGGCTGCCGAAGCCGCAAGCGCTCCTATGGCCGCGAACTTCTCGCTTTCCATTATCTTTTGCGATGTCCTGAGCTCTTTTTTGTGCAGAAGGTCCCTTTCTTCCGCGGCACCGATAAGAGCACAGATAGTTTCGAACACCTCCAAATCCTCCCTGTTCCACATGCCGCGGCCGGGCTTTTCTCCGACTGCCAAAAGGCCGGACACCTCTTTGCCTGTTTTGACAAAAAAGATCAGGGACACTCCCGCCTTCAAAAGATCCTCCGGCAGAGAGCCTGCCAGCTCTTCTTCCGCAACAATACTATTACCGGAAACTGCCGAAAAAGAAAGGCAGAGGCTTTCTTTAATGCCTTCAAAACCGTTCTTGAATTCCGTTTTGAATTCAAAACCGCTACTTCTCCTCTGTCCATCTGCAAAAAGAATGTCTCTTATCTTCCAGGTGGAGGAAATCTCATTAAGAGCCATCTGTTTAAGGTCCCTGGCACTCATGGACAGGACCAGGCTTCTAGAAAACGCCTTGCCAACCTCCCCTGCCGCATAGGAATCCCTGAAAAATGCCCCGTCAACTGTTTTCTGTATGCTGCGCCTTAAGGGATCGAACAGCAGAACAAAAACGGCCACACTGAAAGAGGCGGACAAAAAATAATTAAGCCCTGCAAGGTTTTCCAAAATACCCACCGACAAAAGCAGCATTAAAGCGTAGATCAACGAAAAGACCAGCAGGATCGAAGAATAGACCAGGCTTTTCCTTATCGCGATCTTAATATCGAACAGGCGCCTGGAAATGACCGCATAGGCGGCAAGCAACGCGTAAACAGGAAAAATGAACATGCCTGCAGGAAAAACATCAAGACCGAACGCCGGAAAGAACTGTGTTGAGCCGGAAACAAAACCGACCGCCGATGCCGCCAGTATATAGGCAGCCTGGTTCCTTCTTGCTCCCGCGCTGCTGCTGTAAAAACCGGCAAGCCTGTAGAATCCTGCGGCAACAAAACCGGCAAAGTACGCAGCAAAAATATAGTACACCGGACCGGCTTTGGGGTAGTACTTGAAAAAAGAGGTCGTACCCAGGCCGCTGACAAAAAGCCCGTCTTTGAGAGAGGCAATAAGGGCAAGGGCACAGGCAAGAAAGATAAAGATGTGAGTTCTACCCATGAGGGGTCCGCCTGTAAAGGATATTATGAAAGCGTAGAAAAACAGAGGAATAAGAACGGCAGAAGCAAGATTGGCTTTTGTCCAGAACAGGACCTGGCCGTAAGACATGGAAAATTCCCCCATAAGCTGAAAGAAACACCATGCTCCCACGACAAGATTAAAGACCGAAAGCAGGACCGCTGTTCTGGTCCGCGGAGCAAAGGCAAAGGTGAAAGCGGCAACACAAAAAATAACAAAACAGGTGAATGCCAGGGAAGCGGTATACAGGATCATTCTGATTTTGGAGAAGCTTTTATGTCTATCATTTCTATGCCGGGAGTGTATTCCCGTGTCACGGGCTCGGTTATGTGCGCAAGGTTCCTTAGCAGGTCCCTTATCCTTCTTGCTTCCCTTTCAACAGTTCCGAGCTTTTCTTTAACGAACTCGGCGTCCGGAGGGGTATTAGAAGACAGTTTTAACTGCAGCGCCTGGGTTTGAGCAAGCACCGATGTCAGAGGATTGTTTATCTCATGCTGAAGGCTCACGGTAAGCTTTGCCATTGTGGAAAGCCTCTCTGCCTTTACCAGCTCCTCTCTGGTCTCCATCAGCTCTTTATTTGTCTTTTCCAGCACGGCCGCGTATCTTTCTTTTACCTGTGCCTCCGCTATCTTTTTAGCGCTCTCTTTTTCCCTTTCCAGGAGGTTGGAATTTTCCACATAGATGGCGCTCTGGTTGGCCAGGGTCGTTAAAAAGTTTATATCCTCTTCGCTGAAATCCTCGCCCGAGAGCTTGGCCCCCATGGACAAAAAACCCACCAGTTTGTTCTTTAGCATGCTGGGAATAAAAAGAACAGAATCAAGGCTGTCAAAATCCTTCAAAATCTCCCCGTATTTTTTTCTCTCTTGTTCCGTCAAGAAAACATCCTTTGATCTCTTTTCTATCAGCCCCCTGATCAATATGTCTTTTGATTCTTCAAGAGCCTCGATAACGGGATAGTTGGAGGTCATCGTAACACCCGAGAGGTCCTTTACCAGGCCTTCGGCCCCCCTTACAACATACCTGTCCTTTTTTTCATCGTAGAGGAAAAGGGCCGCTGAGGTCAGCTTCATTCTTCTTGCCACCAGCCGCGCGGTGAGCTTAATAAGGCGGTCGGTATCGGTAAGAAGGGACATAGCCTCGCTGGTATCCTTTAAGGTCTTTTCGTAATTGAACCTTGTCTTAAAAAAGATCTGGTCGACCCACTTCTGGAGCCTGTCGCGCAGAGGTTCGAATACCACGGCAAAGAAGATAAAGAACAGGAAACCTATGGCCAGCGAATAATTGCCGCTCACTCCCTGAAAGAACCTTGCAACGAACAGCAAAAACCCAAAATAGAGCCCGGATATCAAACCGGCGAGGATAGTATATACGATGCTGCGGCCGAGGAATGCCTTGAGGCTCCTTTTCTTTTTTTGAGTGTACAAGAACGCGCCCAGTATCACGCTGGAAAGCACCAGCAGTATAAGTATAAGGATCTCGTTGTTCATGTCAGTTTTTTCAATTTTGAGACCAGAGTGGACCTGTCTATCTGCAGCATCCTTGCCGCACTGGACTGGTTGCCCTTAGCCTCTTCAAGAGCTCTTTCTATATACTCTTTTTCGAACTTATCGCAGGCCTGGCGCAGAGGCAAGCCTATTATACCATCGGTATGCTGATAATCAGGCAAAAAATCAGCCTCCGATATAACAGGGCCCCTGCACATAAGAACAAGCCTCGCCACCGCGTTGTCCAGCTCTCTCACATTCCCCGGCCACCGGTAGGCTTTCAATTTTCTAAGGGCTTCTTCGCTGAAGCCTGCTACTTTTTTGCTGAACTTCCTGTTGTATTTTGCAAGAAAGTGCTCCAGGAACAGATCCAGGTCTCCTTCCCTTTCGCTCAGGCTAGGGAGTCTTATGGGGACCACATTTAGGCGGAAAAAGAGGTCCTGACGGAACTGCCCTTTCCCGACCGCCTCCTTAAGGTCTATGTTAGAGGCGCAGATGATCCTGACGTCCACCGGCACTTGCGAGGAAGAACCCAGGCGCTGGACCTCGCCCTCCTGCAGGACCCTTAGTAATTTTGCCTGCATAGAAAGAGGCAGACAGGTTATTTCGTCAAGAAAAAGAGTGCTTTTGTCCGCGGCTTCAAATTTACCCGCGTGTCGCTCAAAAGCCCCGGTAAAGGCCCCTTTTTCGTAGCCGAAAAATTCGCTCTCAAAAAGGTTTTCCGGGACAGCCGCGCAGTTTACCGCAAAGAACGGCTTTTTTGCCCTGCGGCTTTTGCAGTGTATCGCCCTTGCCAGAAGTTCTTTGCCCGTGCCTGTTTCCCCTGTTATGACAACACTGGCATCGCTTGAGGCTATGTCGCTTACTTTATCGAGCAGCTCAAGCATCCGGGGGGAAGAGGCGATGAAGTTCTCAAAACCTTCCTTTTGCATGCTTTTAAGCGCTTTGTTCTCGGCCAGGAGACTTTTCCGCTCAAGGGCCTTTTCTATTGCCGCTCTTAATTCTTCCACTTCAAAAGGTTTGCACAGATAATCGTAGGCCCCGGCCTTAACTGCCTGGACCGCGGTCCTAGGATCCCCTACAGCGGTAAGCATTATGACCTCCGCTTCGGAGCCCTGCGGGCTTTCCTTGATCTTTTTGAGCAGCGTTATGCCGTCGCATCCGGGCATTTTTATGTCTAGGAGAATTATGTCAACGCTGTTATTCTTGAGTTTTAAGAAGGCGTCCTTGGGGTCGGAACAAAGGATAATATCGTAGAAAGGCTTTAGGACCGCTTTAAGGGTCTCAAGAATGTCCTTTTCGTCATCAACAGCCAGGACGGTATGTTTTGGTTTTGGCATTGTCAGATCTTGACAAGTCTTGCCTCTGTGATGCCGCTTATCTTTTCCATCTTTTTAAGCAGCTCATCCGACACCGAATTATCTATATTAAGGACCATTACGGCTTTTCCGCCGACCGACTGCCTGCCGACATCCATCGAAGCTATATTGACCTTGTTGTCGCCGAGCAGGGTCCCCATGGAACCTATTATGCCGGGTTTGTCCGTATGCGATGTTATTATCATGTAGCCCGAAGGAACAACATCTGTCCTGAAGTCGTCTATGCGAACCAGCCTTTCGCCGAACGAACCCTGAACACAGCCGGCGACCAGGCGGGACTTATCCTTGGATGATACCTTCACCATGATAAGATTGGAAAAGTCCTCGGCCTCCAGGCTCTTTATCTCTTTTATCTTTATGCCCCTGTCCTTTGCTATGACCCCCGCATTCACAAGGTTCACGGCTTCTGCAAGTGCTCCTTCAAGCGCCCCTTTTAGTACAGAGACCGTAAGAGGAGATACATTGAGTGGCAAAAGCTCTCCCAGATATGAGATCTCGACCTCTTCTATGGCTCCGTCCAGTATCTGCGCTGCGAACTTCCCCAGCTTTTCCGCCAGCCTCAGGTACAGCTTGACGGGAGCAATAACATCTGGCCTCATGGAAGGGATGTTGACGGCCGCCCTTGCGCTTTCTCCCTTGAACACATCGATTATCTGGTCCACCACATCGACCGCCACATTTACCTGGGCCTCAAGCGTCGAGGCCCCCAGGTGAGGGGTAGCTATCACATTTTCGAGCTCTACAAGCGGATTGCCTGCCGCGGGCTCCTTTTCAAAAACATCTATCGCGGCCGCTTTGACTTTTCCGGACTTAAGCGCCTCCGCCAGGTCTGCTTCGTCGATAATGCCTCCTCTGGCGCAGTTGATTATCCTGACCCCGTCCTTCATTATTGAGAATTTGTCCTTGTTTATAAGTTTAAGTGTTTCTTTGGTCTTTGGGATATGGAAAGTGATATAATCCGACGAGCTAAGGACGCTGTCAAGGTCCTTAACTTCCACGCCCAGTTTTTTTGCATAATCCTCGTTAACAAAGGGATCATAGGCCATCACACGCATTCCCAGCGCCTGGGCATAAGAGGCCACACGACTCCCTATCTTGCCAAGCCCCACCACGCCCAGGACCTTGTCGTAGAGCTCGCTGCCCATGTATTTTCCTCTTTCCCACTTGCCGCCCTTTAAGGACGCAACAGCCTGGGGGATATTTCTTGCCATAGACATCATCATCGCAAAAGAAAGCTCTGCCGCTGCTATGGTATTTCCTTCCGGAGAATTTACCACCACGATCCCTTTTTTTGTCGCAGCCTCAAGGTTGACATTGTCCACTCCGACCCCTGCTCTTGCAATGATCTTAAGGTTTGCGGCCGCACTGATTATAGCCGGAGTTACTTTGGTCTCGCTGCGAACGATCATCGCGTCATAAGCGGCAATAATTCCGACCAGCTGCTCTTCTGTTTGGCCTGTAATGACATCGACAGAAAGACCTGCGGCTTTGAGCTTTTCCACGCCTTCCTTGGCAAGTTTGTCCGCTACCAGGACTTTCATTTTAGTATCTCCTCCATGGCTGCGACTCCCGCGCCCTGTTTTATTTTTGAGCCGAGCTCAACAAGCTCTATCTCAAGAGCCGCCATAGCAGCAAGGAGTTCCATCTTGTCAATATAGCCCAGATGACCTATCCTAAAGACCTTCCCTTTTAGGTCCTCCTGCCCGCCTGCCAGGACAACCCCGTACTTTTCCCTGATCTTTTTGCGCAGTGCATCTGCATCCATTCCCTCCGGAGGGAACACGGCGGTCACGGCTTTAGAAGCAATGCTGTCACCCGCAAGGAGTTTTAAACCAAGGGCTTTTACGCCTGCACGCACCGCTTTTGACATCTTGTCGTGCCGGGCAAATATATTTTCAAGCCCTTCCTCTTTAAGCATCCTTATAGCTTCCTGCATTCCGTAGATAACCGATACAGCCGGAGTCCACGGGGTCTCGCCTATTTCCGCGAATTTCATGGCAGCCTTAAAGTCAAAATAGAACCTCGGCATCTTTGCGTTCTCGTGGGCGGCCCAGGCCTTTTTGCTGACAGCCACAAATGCAAGACCCGGCGGCACCATGAACGCTTTCTGCGAACCGGACACGACCACGTCCAACTCCCATTCGTCCGTTTTTAGAGGGGCCGTCAGCAGCCCCGACACCGCGTCAACAATGATAAGAGCCCCGTGTTTTTTTGCGGCCTTTGCAATCGACTCTATGTCGTTAAGAACTCCGGTCGAGGTCTCGTTCTGCTGAACAAGCACAGCCTTGATCTTTTTGTCCTTGTCCTGCGCCAGCTTTTCCTCTACCGTCTTAAGGTCAACGGCCTTGCCTCTTTCGAATTTGACCTCATCCACATCCGCTCCGTAAGCCTTGGCTATCTTGGCAAATCTGTTGCCGAACGCACCTATATTTAGAGATAGGACCTTATCGCCGGGCGACAAGAAATTGACGATAGCGCTTTCCATTCCTCCCGTGCCGGATGTTGTAAGCGTGATTACATCATTTTTGGTCTGATAAGCCCATTTGACACCTTCGACTATTTCTTTGATTATTGAAGAAAACGAAGGCCCCCTGTGGTTTATCATCTGTTTTCCCATCGCGGTCAGTACTCTGTTGGGGACCGGGGTCGGACCGGGGATCAAAAGGTACTCTTTAAACGCCATTTGTTTTCTCCTTTTTGGTTTGGTTTTGTATTATATATTGTACCAGTTTTGGGGGGCAAATAAAATAAGCCCCCCGCTTTAGCGGGGGGGCTTATAGAAGTCGGGTCAAAAATGTCTACTGTATCGGGTGGGTTGGTTGTTCTCCTCTTACTATCGGAAGAATGTTCTGCTCGATAGCCAGGGTCTGCATTCTAAGCCTTACCGCCGGGCCTTCTATTCCGTCCCTGCTTCCGGCCGCGCTGCCGGTATGCCCTGTTATCCTTGCGTTTGGAAGTCGCGCAAGCCCTTTGTCCGTATCGTTTGCCTCATCAACAAGGACATCCGCCATATATCTTGCCAAAGGCCTTGAATTAAGATGTGCCATAACAGCTCCCTCGTCAACTACAGGCCCCCTGGAAGTGTTGATGATAGCCGCGTTTGGCTTAAGCATTGCCAGTTCCCTTTCCCCCAGCCAACCTCTTGTCTCGTCAGTCAGCTTTGGTATCATTACCAGAAAATCCGCCCACCTAAGAAGGCTTTCTTTGTCATCAACAAATCTTACCCCGGCATATCCTGCCCTGGCTTCCTGCGGAAGGTAAGGGTCATAAGCAACGATGTTCATGCCAAGAGCCTGGGCTCTGACAGCCACTGCCGAGCCGATCCTTCCGAATCCGACGAGTGATAGGGTCAGTGCTGTAAGGGAGGGACCGGAAAAGACATTTTGTTCAAACCCATGCCTTATAGTGACGGTGTTAGGGTCCAAAACATTCTGCGCGTTATTGATGCGCCTTGCAAAAGGAAGCCTTATTATGTAGTCATGCTCCCCGATATTGGGAGAAACTTCCAGATCCTTAAGGCCAAAAGGGTTAGCATCTATTGGCGCAAGAATGCCCGTGAACATGGAAGATATCCCTCTTGTTTCTTCAGGTACAAGCACACCTACTGTTCTTTCTATGCCCGCCTCCTTGTCCATGGCAAGCTGATCATGGAAGATGGTTCTTTCACTGCCCACTCCGCAGCCTACAAACCTGCCGCCGCGCACAAAATCGTACATGTCTTGAAGTCTCAACACTCTGCTCAAGAAAAGTCCGAACAGGAATTGAGCGAACGTTTGCTGTGAAGATATGTCCGTCGGGTAACTTGCAATGTATTCAAGAGGTATGCCAGTCTCCCTTTCCTGTGCAATAGAATCTGTTATCCTAAAATGCGAGTCAAGGATAAGGCCTGTGGTCAGCTCGGCCATGGCATTTGTGAGCGGGCCGGGAGCATAAGTATACGCCAGGCCTTTGTTCTTTATATAGGCGCCGTCAGAGTTATCGTATCCTGTTGACCAGTGGCACACCGCCTGAAGAGCAGGCATCATACCAAGAACAGGCTCTTTGAACTGGTATTTTACAAAGGGCATGACCACGGATATCCCGGGATCTGCTTTTGCCACCGCCTGCAACTGCGCGACAGGGTCTGTTAAGGGCTCGGAGTCCGGACAGAGCACCGTAAAAGCTGCTCCGGCTTTGGCAAGCAGGGCAAGCGCCCTGGTATCTACCGGATCAGGTATCAGAATATTTGCAGGTACTCCGCTCCTGTGGTTTAGCTGCTCTGAAGGAGCAAATCTCGCCCAGTTGGCCCCGGCCAATCTTACAATAGAAGCCGATCCGCCCATGTGTCTTGCGCCTGCGCCGGCTGCCGCATAAAAGTTAACCGCCATTATCATTACCTCCTGGTATAATATCCATACAAGTTCTTATCGAACCGATTTTGCGAGGATTTCATATAATAGGAAGGTCCAAAAAATCTAAGAGCCGGCTTTCGCCGGCTCTTTTTTTATCTCTTGGTGTACTGGAAGCGTTTCCTGGCGCGTTTGCGGCCGTATTTCTTTCTTTCCTTGGCTCTGGGGTCCCTTGCCAGGCAGCCTGCTTTTGACAGCTGCGGTTTTAGCGCCGCGTCTATCCGGCAGAGAGCTCTTGCTATCCCCAGCTTGATCGCATCTGCCTGCGAAGCAACACCGCCTCCCCTGCACAGGATCTCGGCATTATAAGAGGATAACTGGTTGACGATAACAAGCGGCTCCAGGATAGAAGAGATCAAAAGCTGGCGGTTAGAAACATACTGCTTGTAGTCCCTTTTGTTGACAACTATGCCGCCGCTGCCCTGGTAAAGAAATACCCTTGCAACCGCGGTCTTTCTTCTGCCAACAGCAACCGCAAGAGGTTTTCTGTGCGCTTCCTTTCGGCTCTCTTTTTTTACATGCGTGGCCTTTTCAGGCGCTCCAGCCTCTCCCGCTGCCGCGGCCGTTTTTTTCCTTGCCGGCTTTTTTGCGGTCTTCTTTGTCTCCTGGCTTTCGGTCATTTTTTACTCCTTTTAAACCTCTAGTTGCTGAGGCTTTTGTGCGGTCTGTTTATATTCAGAACCCTTGTAAACCTTCAATTTTGTTATCAGCCTGTCGCCCAGACGACCTTTAGGAAGCATACCTCTCACCGCCGAGGTAATGACCCTTTCCGGGAATCTGGAAAGCTGGTCCTTTAACGGGGTCATCTTGTGGCCTCCCGGATAACCGGAATGCCTGAAATAGATCTTCTGCTCCATTTTTTTGCCTGTGACCTTTATCTCCGAGGCATTGATCACCACAACAAAATCCCCCGTGTCTATATGTGGCGTGTATTGCGCCTTTTCTTTGCCCCTTATAACATTGGCCACTTTGCTGGCAAGCCGCCCCAGGACCTTGTCTTTGGCGTCAACTATGAACCAGTTCCTGATCACTTCTCCTGTTTTTGCCGAATATGTTTTGTTCCTTTTCATTGTTCCATCCTTCCGCTTGCCTTTTTCAGTTTACCAACTCCAGCAGGACCATTTTTGCATTGTCCCCTCTGCGCGAACCCGTTTTTGTTATCCTCGTCACTCCGCCCTTATTGTCCTTGAACCGCTCCGGGCCCGTCGCAAAAAGCTCTTTGATAATGGCTTTGTCGCGGATCATCGAGAGCGCTTTCCTTTTTGAAAAGAGGTCGCCTTTTTTGGAAAGGGCAACCAGTTTTTCTGCAAAGAATCTCACTTCAAGCGCTCTTGCCTTTGAAGTTGATACCTTTCCGTTCTTCAAAAGGCCTAAGGTTATGCTTTTTAGCATGGCCAGCCTCTGGTCAGTGGGCTTGCTCAGCTTTCTGTACGCTTTTTTGTGCCTCATATTACTTGTCTTCCCCTTTTTGCGCGCCCTTGAGGCTCAAATTGTACCTGGAAAAAAGGCTTTCTTTTATCTCATCACTCGATTTGGAACCGAGGTTCTTTATCTTGTCCAGATCGTCCTCGGTAAGCTGCACCAGGTCCCTTATCTTGTTGATGTCCGACTTCTTAAGGCAGTTCAACGACCTTGCGGAAAGCTCTAATTCGTCCACGCTCTTCTCAAGAACAGCGTTGTCCAGATCGTCGGAGCCTTTTATCTCTATCTGAAGTTCATCCGCCCTCTCTCCCATGTTTATGAACATGTCGATATGGCGCTCGAGTATCTTGGCGCTGGCTTTTACCGCATCGTCCGGCTTTATAGAGCCGTTTGTCCACACATCAAGCACCAGCCTGTCATAATTGATCTCCTGCCCTACTCTGACCTCTTCTATGGTAAGGTTCACTTTTCTGACGGGAGTAAAGATAGAATCAACCGGGATAGTGCCCAGAGGCTGATTGGCTTTCTTGTTCCTCTCCCCTACCACAAATCCCTTTCCTTTTTCCACCACCATCTCGATATTGAGCTTGCCGCCGGCTTCAAGGGTAGCGATCGGCTGGTCCGGGTTCACTATTTCGATCTCCGCATCATGCTTTATGTCCTTGGCGGTAACAAGCCCTTTGCCGTGCGCTTCCAGCTTTATTATTTTAGGCACATCGGAGTGGGACCTGATCACGATCTGCTTTATATTTAAGATGAGCTGCAGCACATCTTCCACTACGTTCGGGATAGTGGAAAACTCGTGGGCTACATTCTCTATCCTTATGGAGGTAACAGCCGCTCCAACAAGGGACGACAGAAGCACTCTCCTCAGGGTATTGCCCAGCGTCGAGCCGTATCCCCTTTCAAGAGGCTCTGCAATGAACCTTCCGTAAAAATCGTCATGAGGCTCGTACTTGACCCAGGGCTTTTCTCCTAAAATCACCATCTGTTTTTCTCCTCCTATCTAGAATAGAACTCGACTATCAGGTTCTCGGATATCAGTGTGTCCATCTCTTCTCTCCTTGGATAGGACATCACCTGACCCTGCATTTTTTCGCTGTCGTACGAAAGCCAAGAGGGGGCCTGGCGCTCCGAAAGTTTTTCCAGTCTTACCTTCATTTTGCCCGCCGAAAGTTCCTTTACGCCTATCACATCGTTAACCTTGACGCAAAAGGACGGAATGTTCACCTTTTTGCCGTTAACCGTTATATGGCCGTTGCGGACCAGCTGCCTGGCCTCCTCTCTGGAAGAAGCCATTGCCAGCCTGAAAACAACATTGTCAAGACGCCTTTCCACCAGTTCCAAAAGTTTTTCGCCGGTCGATGTCTTACTTTTTGAGGCAAGCTCAAAGTAATTCCTGAACTGGACCTCCGACAATCCGAAGATCCTCTTTGCTTTCTGTTTTTCACGCAATCTGAGAGAGAACTCGGACATCCTTTTCTGCGCCTGTCCGTGCTGTCCGGGCCTGTATCCCCTTTTTGCAAATGCGCATTTGGCACCGAAGCATCTGTCCCCCTTAAGGAAGAGTTTTGCCCCTTCGCTCCTGCACAGTTTGCATCTTGGTCCCGTGTGTCTTCCCATTTAAACTCTCCTTCTCTTTCTGGGCCTGCACCCGTTGTGAGGGATCGGCGTCACATCTTTTATGCAGTTGATATCAAGTCCGGCCGCTTGAAGAGCCCTGATGGCAGTCTCTCTTCCGGACCCGGGGCCTTTGACAAAAACACTTACCTCTTTCATTCCCAGTTCAAGCGCTTTTCTGGCGGCTATCTCCGCTGCCGACTGGGCCGCAAAAGGGGTCCCCTTTTTGGTGCCCTTAAAGCCGGCGTTGCCCGAGGAGGCCCAGGCTACCACGGCTCCTTTTGAATCCGTGATGGATATTATCGTGTTGTTAAAAGTAGCCTTAATGTAGGCAGTTCCCTGCAGAGGGGCTCTTTTGTCCTTTTTCTTCTTCTTAACTACTTCTTTTTCTTCAGCCATTAATTAGACCTCCCTTTATTCCGACTTTTTATTTTCTTCTTTTCTCTTGCCGACCCCGACCGTCTTTCTCTTGCCTCTCTTGGTCCTTGCATTCGTCTTGGTCCTCTGGCCTCTGACCGGAAGCCCTCTCCTGTGCCTTACGCCCCTGTAGGTGCCTATGTCCATCAGGCGTTTGACATTTAGGGACACATCCTTGCGCAGGTCGCCTTCCACCTTGTAATTCTTTATGATGTCCCTTATCCTGACTATCTCTTCCTCCGTCAGGTCCTTTACCTTGGTTTCCACGGGGACCGAGGCCTCTTTGAGTATCTTGCGGCTTACCGTCTGTCCTATCCCGTAAATATAGGTAAGGCCTATCTCGGCCCTTTTATTTTTAGGAAGATCAACCCCGGAAATTCGCGCCATTTTATTCTCCTTTTTATCCTTCAGCCCTGTCTCTGCTTATGCTTTGGATTTTTGCAGATAACATAAAGTTTGCCATGTCTTTTGACCATTTTGCAGTCCACACAGATCTTTTTTACCGACGATCTAACTTTCATATTATTTCCCCCTGTAGGTAATTCTTCCTCTGGTAAGGTCATAGGGGGAAAGTTCCACCTTGACCTTGTCCCCGGGAAGGATCCTGATAAAATGCTTCCTTATCTTGCCGGACACATGCGCCAGCATCACCTGCCCCGTCTCGAGTTTTACCTTGAACAGAGCGCTTGGAAGAGCTTCGAGCACTTCCCCTTCAAACTCTATGACATCTTTGTCTTTTACCATTTCAGATCCTTGTCAGGACTTCGACGCTGTCGCTGCTCACCAGCACCGTGTGTTCAAAATGCGCCGACAATCCTCCGTCGGAAGTGACCACGGTCCAGCCGTCGTCCAGGGTCACTATCGAACTCTGCCCTGTGTTCAGCATCGGCTCGATCGCAAAGGTCATGCCCGGCTCTATCTTGGGGCCCTGACCCGGTTTGCCAAAATTGGGGATAAGAGGGTCCTCGTGCAGCTGCCTGCCGACCCCGTGGCCGAACAGGTCCCTGACAACGCTGTAGCCCTTTCTTGAAGCGTGCGACTCAATGGCATTAGAAATGTCGCCTATTCTTTTGCCGTTTTTTACTGCTTCGATGCCTTTTTCAAGGCATTCCTGCGCGGTGCGGATCAGGTTTTTTGCGCTTTTGCCCACCTTACCGACCGGAAAGGTCTTTGCCGTATCTCCATAGCAGCCGTTATAGATGGCTCCGACATCAATGCCTACGATATCTCCTTCGCACAGCTCTCTGTCGCCCGGGATGCCGTGAACCACCTCATTATTCACCGAAAGGCAACTCGCATGGCGGTAGCCCCTGTAGCCCTTAAAAGCGGGTTTTGCGCCGCTATTTACGAGCTCGTTCTCTATAAAAGTATCCAGTTCTCTTGTCTTCATTCCGGGCCTTACCTCTTTTCCCGCTTTTAACAGGACGCTTGCCGCTATCCGGCAGGCTTTTTTAATGTTCTCTATCTCTTCCTCATTCTTCTTTATTATCATACCGCCGAAAGGATCCTGGCCTGGATCTCGGAAGGAGCCCCAGAGCCGTTAACCTTTGCAAGGATCCCTTTTACCTCATAATGTGATTTGAGAGGGGCCGTTTCCTTTTCGAACACCTCAAGCCTTTTCAGGATAGTCTCTTCTTTGTCATCGTTCCTTATATAGAGCTGCGACGAGCAGAAATCACATTTGCCTTCCTCCTTTGGAGGATTGGCGGACACATGATAAACCCTTCCGCAGTTCCTGCAGGACAGTCTGCCTGACAGCCTCTTTACTATCTCCTCTTTTGGGACATCGATATAAACAGCCTTGTTTATGTCCGTTATGCCTTCAAGAAATTTTGCCTGGTACACGGTCCTGGGATACCCGTCAAGGATAAACCCGCCTTTTGCCTTGACAAGCGCATCCCTGGCTATTTCGTTTACAAGGTCGTCAGGCACAAGCGTGCCTGCTTTGAGATGACCTTGAGCCTTGATTCCCGAAGGCGTGCCGTCCTTTATTGCCTGTCTCAAAATATCGCCCATTGAGATGTGCGCAAGCCCGGCCTCCAAGGCTATTTCTTTTGCCTGAGTTCCCTTGCCTGATCCCGGCGGGCCTAAAAATATGAGCTTCTTTTTCATTTAAGTCAGAAGCCCTTCATACTGCCTGCTGATAAGATGGGACTGTATCTGGCGCACCAGGTCAAGAGCCACGCCCACGACTATGAGGAGCGCGGTGGCTCCCAGCCCCTGAAAAGTAGTTATATGTGTTAGTCCTTCGATAATGCTGGGGATAACAGCGATAACCGCAAGGAATATGGCCCCCATCAGGGTCAGCCTTGTAATAACATATTCAAAAAAATCCGCCGTCGGCTTGCCCGGCCTTATACCTGTTATGAAGCCCCCGTACTTTTTTATATTCTCCGCGAGCTCCTTGGGATTAAAGGTGATCGCGGTATAGAAATAACAGAAAAAGAAGATCAGCAGAAAATAAAAAAGCATATAGAAAGAACCGCTGGGCGAAACCGCCGAAACAAGGCTTCTTATAAAGTCGTTGGGGACAAATTGCGCAATAGTGGCCGGAAAAAGCAGCACCGAAGAGGCAAAAATTATCGGAATGACGCCTCCCTGGTTGAGCCTCAAAGGTATGTAAGTGGTCTGCCCGCCGTAAACCCTTCGGCCGACTATCTTTTTGGCGTACTGGACCTGGACCCTGCGCTGAGCCTCTTGTACTATCACTATTGCAACTATCATTACAAGAAAGACCATAAGAAGGACCGCAACTCCCATTACGCTTGCCCCTCCCTTTACGATCATTAAGGTCTGCCCGAAGTAGGAAGGGATCCTGGACACTATGCCTGCAAAGATTATCAGGGACGCTCCGTTGCCGATGCCGTTGGCCGAGATCAGTTCCGAGATCCACATTATAAAGGCAGTTCCCGCCGTCAGGGAAATGACCGTGCCGACAAGGAAGAACGGAAAACTGTACCCCGGAGCAAGGACACCCCTAAGCCAGAAAGCCATGCCTACCGACTGAAAAAGTGCCAGCGCTATCGTCAGATATCTTGTATACTGCGCTATCTGCTTTCTTCCGGAATCTCCTTCTTTGGAAAGCTCTTCGAGCTGAGGTATCACGGCCGTAAGGAGCTGCATTATGATCGAAGCATTGATGTACGGGACAATTCCCATTGCAAAGATCGAGAACTTGACCAGAGCCCCTCCGGTGAACAGGTCCAGGAAACCGAGAAGATTTCCCTGGCCGAATAAAGCCTGAAGCCTTACGGTGTCTATTCCTGGGACCGAGATGTGCGCCCCCAGCCTAAAGACCACTATCATCCCCAGAGTAAAGAGAACTCTCTTTCTCAGGTCTGCTATATTGAACAATCCTGCAAGACTTGTGATCACTTAATTACGATCGCCTTTCCTTTTGCGGCTTCTATCTTTTTGGCCGCTTCTTCGCTGAACTTATGCGCTTCTACCGACAGTTTCTTGCTCAGCTCTCCGCCTCCGAGAACTTTGACCGGAAGAAGAGCCGCTTTTTTTGTGGAAGAAAAGAACTTGCTCATCAGGTCCTGCAGTTTTACCACGGCCCCTTCCTCAAAAACCTCCAGCTGCGCGATGTTAAGTATGTTATACACCTGTTTGAACGGATAGTTCTTGAAGGTCCCCATCTTGGGAAGTCTTCTGTAGAGCGGCGTCTGTCCTCCCTCGAACCTTATGCCTTTGCCTCCCCCGGAGCGGCTCTTCTGTCCTTTATGCCCTCTGCAGGCGGTTTTACCGTGCCCGCTCCCGTGCCCCCTGGCAACTTTTTTCGCTTTTTTCCTTGCGCCTTTTGCGGGAGATATGTGCCCGAGTTTTATCATGACGCCTGTACCTCTGTTCTTTTTAGCTGAAGCAGTCCGTCTATGGTCGCCCTTGCCACATTGATGGCATTTGCAGATCCGATGGATTTTGCGACTATGTTCTTGATGCCTGCCAGCTCCAGCACCGTCCTTACAGAACCTCCGGCAATAACGCCTGTCCCGGAAGGGGCCGGCTTTATGACCGTGCTGCTTGCAGAAAACCTTCCTGTGCAGTCGTGCGCGATGGTGCCGTCCTTTATATCAACGGTTATCAGGTTCTTTTTGCCGTCCTCAACGGCTTTTCTTATAGCGGAAGCGACTTCGTTGGCCTTGCCAAGCCCCAGCCCGACCTTGCCTTTGCCGTTGCCCACAATAACAAGAGCGCGGAAGCTCATCTTTTTCCCGCCCTTGACCACCTTGGTCACTCTCCTGATCTGGACCACCTTCTCGTTGTATTCTTTAACTTCTTCGTTCCTTCTGTATTGAGCCACTTTTTCCTCCTGTTAAAATTTCAGCCCGGCCGCCCTTACGCTCTGCGCAAGAGCCTCGATCCTTCCGTGGTACTTTTTTTCCCCCCTGTCAAAAACAACAGTGCTGATGCCTTTTCCCAGCGCCCTTTTTGCCAGCAGCTCGCCGACCTTTTTTGCCGCGGCAATATTGACCGCCGTCTTTTTGTCCTTTTTAACTTCTTTGTCCACCGTAGAGGCGCTTACAAGCGTCCTGGAGTTATCGTCGTCTATTATCTGTGCGTAAATATTCTTAAGGCTTATAAAGACCGACAGTCTCGGCCTGTCCGACCTCCCGAATATTTTTTTCTTAATGTCTTTCATTTCGTTCTCCCAAAAAAATTATGCCGCTTTTGCCGCGGTCTTGCCCGCTTTTCTTCTTACATACTGTCCGCTGTAACGGATCCCCTTGCCCTTATAAGGCTCCACAGGCCGAACATGCTTGATGTCGGTGGCTATCTGCCCTATGACAACAGGATCGCATCCGGAGATCTTTATCTTGGTCTGGCCCTCAAGGGAAAACTCCACCCCTGCAGGAGGAACAATGACAACGGGATGGGAATACCCCATGGAAAGGTTCAGGTTCTTTCCTTCCTTTGCAGCCTTATAACCCACGCCCACTATTTCGAGTACTTTTTCAAAGCCGGTATGGACGCCTTTTACCATATTGGCTATCATAGACCTGTAGAGGCCGTGCATGGACCTGACCTTCTTTTCTTCGCTTGTCCTCTTAACAAGCAGCGTGGTCCCTTCGAGCTCTACCTTTATCGAGGGATCAAAGGTAAGCGAAGTCTGGCCTTTGGGGCCTTTTACCGAGATCTTAGTGCCGTCTATCTTTACCTCGACACCTGACGGGACCTCTATCGGAGCTTTTCCTATTCTTGACATATTACTCCTACCATATCTGGCAGATGACTTCCCCGCCGACCTTTTTCTGCCGTGCCAGAGAATCCGTCATCAGCCCCTGCGAAGTTGAGATTATCGCCAATCCGTAGCCGCTCTGCACAAAAGGTATGTTCTTTGCTCCCGAGTACAAATGCCTCGAGGGCTTGCTCACCCTCTTGATGCCGCTGATGGCGCACTTTTTGTCGGGTCCGTACTTTAGATCGATCTTTAGGACCTTGCGGGAGCCTTTGGCAAGGACCTCAAAACCATGTATATATCCCTCGTTTTTGAGCAGTTCCGCTATTTTTGCCTTCATTGTCGAGCCCGGCATCTCCAGCCTGTCGTCTTTTTTAGTTATTGCGTTCTTGATCCTCAAGAACATGTCGCCTATCGGGTCTTGTATAGTCATTTGTGCTCCTTTACCAGCTCGATTTGGTCACTCCGGGAAGCAGCCCGTTGTGAGCCGCGCTCCTGAAGCAGATCCTGCAGAGTCCGAATTTTTTTATCACCGCCCTGGCCCTTCCGCACTTTCTGCAGCGGGCCTTCCTTCTTGTCGGGAATTTGACTTTTTTCTTCAGTTTTGCCAGCCAGGATGTCTTGCCCATTCTTCTTGTTCCTCCGTTATGCTGCCCTAAACGGCATGCCCATGAGGGTCAGAAGAGCCCTGGCCTCTTTATCGGTCTTTGCCGTGGTGCAGATAGTTATATCCATCCCCCTGATCTTGTCGACCTTGTCATAGTCTATCTCGGGGAATATGAGCTGCTCTGTTACGCCCATTGTATAGTTGCCGTGCCCGTCAAAGGACTTAGGAGAGATCCCTTTAAAGTCCCTTATACGCGGCAGGCAGATGTTGATCAGTTTGTCAAGAAAGTGGTACATCCTTGTTCCTCTCAGCGTAACCTTGCAGCCGATGGGCTGTTTGGCCCTGAGTTTGAAAGCAGCGATTGATTTTTTTGCTTTTGTGACCGCGGGCTTCTGTCCGGTGATCGAGGCAAGCTCAGCAAGAGAGGTGTCCATGGCCTTTGGATTGGAAACGGATTCCCCGAGCCCTCTGTTGATGACGACCTTCTTTACGCACGGGACTTGCATCCTGTTGGTGTAGGAAAATTCCTTTGTGAGCTCTTTTATTATGACCTTGTCGTACTTTTGCTTTAGGGTTGTCACTTTATTTCACCTTGTCTATGATCTCTTTACACTTGGCACAGGCCCTGTAAGAGTCCTTTTTAATAAGTCGGGACGGCTTTGAGCAGTGCGGGCAAACGGCCATGAGCTTGGACAGCCGGATCGGCAGCAGTTTCTCTATTATGCCTCCCTGAAAGTTCCTGTTGGCCTTTAAATGTCTTTTTACTGTGTTGATCTTTTCAACAATGGCACAGTCCTTGTCCGGCAGGACCTTAAGGACTTTTCCTTTTTTGCCTTTATCTTTTCCCGAAATGACCAGGGCTGTATCGCCTTTTTTAATTCTTGGCTGCATCTTATACCACCTCTACCGCTAATGAGATTATTTTCATATAGTTCTTGTCGCGCAGCTCTCTTGCCACCGGGCCAAACACCCTCGTGCCGATGGGGTTGCCCTGGTCGTTTATGAGAACTGCCGCGTTGTCGTCAAAGCTTACATAGGAAGCGTCGTCCCTGCGCAGAGGTTTTTTAACCCTTACGACCACGGCTTTGACCACCGCGCTTTTTTTGACCGTCATGTTGGGGGTGGCGTCCTTAACAACGCCGATTATCACATCTCCAACACTGGCATACCTTCTAAAAGAGGTCCCCAGTATCCTGACACACAGGATCTGTTTTGCTCCGGAATTGTCGGCCACATTCAGCCTTGTTTGAACCTGTATCATTTTACGCCTGGTCCCTTTCCGCCCCAAGAATTTTAACCACTCTCCATCTCTTGTCCTTTGAGATCGGCTTGGTCTCGATTATTTCAACCCTGTCCCCGGTCTTGCATGTGTTTTCTTCATCGTGGGCCTTGAACCGGGACAGCCTCTTGATGGTTTTTTTATAGAGCGGGTGCTTGAACAGCCTCTCTACAGCTACTACCACGGTTTTGTTCATTTTGTCGCTTACGACAAAACCCGTTCTTGATTTTTTCCTGTTCTCCCTGTTATTTTCCTGCATTCTTCTTCTCCCTTGCAGCGGTCAAAAGTCTTGCTATGTCCTTGCGCAGGGACCTTTTTTTGAGCGGGTTCTTGACCTGCGTTACCGCAGACTCGAACCTGAACTTAAGAAGCTCTTTACGCAGTTCGGCCTCTTTTACCCTGATCTCCTGCTCGCTCATTTCTTTTATTTTTGAGTACTTCATCATTTGCCTTCCTATGCTTTTTCCACGAACCTGGTCATCACGGGCATTTTGTGCCCGGCCAGCCTCATGGCTTCTTTGGCGTCTTTATGGCTGACACCGGCCAGCTCAAATATTATGGTGCCCGGTTTGACTGGAGCGACAAAATATTCCGGGGCTCCCTTACCGCCGCCCATCCTTGTTTCTGCCGGCCTTGAGGAATAGGGTTTGTCGGCCAGAACCCTTATCCAGACCTTGCCGCCTCTTTTTACAAAATGCGTAAGAGCCTTTCTTGCGGATTCTATCTGGGACACCTTTAGCCATGCGGTCTCAAGGGACTGCAGGCCGAACTGTCCAAAGGCAAGAGTGTTTCCTCGGCAGGCCCTGCCCTTCATCATTCCTCTCTGCTGTTTTCTGAATTTAGTGCGTCCCGGCTGCAATACCATTTTTTTACCTCACATCGTCATCTGAGTAACGACCTGTTCCTGGGCCGTTGTCTGAGCCTTTCTTTCTTTTTCCGGAAGAACATCGCCTTTATAGATCCAGACCTTGACGCCTATCTTTCCGTAAAGCGTCATGGCCTCGGTAAAGCCGTAATCGATCCTTGCCCTGAGCGTATGAAGAGGCACCTGTCCTCTTCTGTACCACTCCGTACGCGCTATCTCGGCTCCGCCAAGCCTTCCCGCGATCATCACCTTGATACCTTTAGCTCCCTGGCGCAGAACTTTAAGCACGGTCTGCCTCATCACTCTCCTAAAGGCTATCCTTTTTTCCAGCTGGCTGGCTATGTTCTCTGCCACCAGTATCGAACAGGTCTCCGAATTGCTTTCTTCCTGAATATCAAGCTGGACCTGATTTTTTATGAGCTTTACGAGTTCGTCCCGCACAAGAGCAACATCTCTTCCGCCTTTTCCTATGATGAGTCCGGGCTTTGCAGTATAGATGGCTATCTCTATCTGGTTGGCCCTGCGGTGTATCTTTATCTTTGAGATACCGGCCCTAAACAGTTTTTTCTTTAAAAAGTCCCTTATGCTACGGTCTTCCTCAAGGTTGTCCGCGTAGCTGTCGCCCTGGGCAAACCATGTGCTGTACCAATCCTCGATTATTCCCAGCCTGAACCCTCTCGGGTGGATCTTCTGGCCCATTATTTTGCCTCCGCTTTTTGTTCCTGCAGACTTTCGACGAACATGGTGATATGAGAGAACCTCCTGATCCTCGAAAAAGCCCTTCCTCTTGCCCTGGGTCTTATCCTCTTAAGCGGCGTGGCCCTGCCGACATAGCACTCGGAAAGGACAAGAGAGGCTTCGTCCATCTTATAGTTGTTCTTGGCATTTGCCACAGCCGACTTCAAAGCATTCTCGGCGAGCTTTGCTGCCGAATGAGGAAGGAACTTAAGTATGACAAGAGCTTCTTTGGCCATCTTGCCCCGCACAAGGTCAAGAACCCTTTTTACTTTTCTTTCCGAAACCCTTTGATATTTTGCCTGCGCCTTAACCTTCATTTCCTGGGATCCTTCCTTTCATCACGTAAGGGACGCCGATTTATCGGTGGGAGCGCTGTGGCCCCTAAAATTTCTCGTGGGAGAAAACTCCCCGAGTTTGTGCCCTACCATGTTCTCGGTTATATAGACAGGTATGTGCTTCAAGCCGTTATGGACCGCAAAGGTAAGCCCTATCATCTCAGGGACTATCGTTGACCTTCTTGACCAGGTCTTTATGATCTTTTTGTCCCCGGTCCTTGCGGCCTTCTCCACTTTTTCCATCAGATGATAGTCAACAAAAGGGCCTTTTTTAAGCGATCTTGCCATCCCTATTTCCTCCTGACAAGAATGTACTTGCTGCTTGCTTTTCTCTTGCCTCTGGTCTTAAAGCCCAGTGTCGGCTTGCCTGTAGGGCTGACCGGCCCCGGACGTCCAATCGGCGATCTGCCTTCGCCGCCTCCGTGCGGATGGTCGCATGGGTTCATTGCAATACCTCTTACGCTCGGCCTGATCCCTCTGTGCCTGCTCCTGCCCGCTTTGCCCAGAGAAATGTTCTTGACATCAAGATTTCCCACCTGTCCGATTGTGGCCCTGCACTCTATGCTGATAAGCCTCTCCTCGCCAGAAGGCAGTTTGAGAGTGGCAAAGCGTCCTTCTTTTGAAGAGACCACCGCAAAGGAGCCCGCCGACCTGGCCAGCTGTCCGCCTTTTTGAGGGACCATTTCCACATTGTGCACCGTGGTGCCTTCAGGAATATTCTTGATCGGGAGGCAGTTACCCAGAGTTATATCTGCATCCGCACCCGATTCTATCCTGTCGCCTACGCTCAAGCCCAGCGGGGTAAGTATGTAGCGGAGTTCTTTGTCGTCATATTCCACCAGGCTTATCCTGCAATTCCTGTTTGGATCATACTCTATCGTCTTTACCGTGGCCGTAATACTGTCCTTGTCCCTCTTGAAGTCTATCAGGCGGTATTTCCTCTTATTGCCGCCGCCCTGATGCCTTACTCTTATCCTGCCCGTAAAGTCCCTTCCGGCATGCTTGTGGAGCACCCGTGTAAGTGACCTCTCCGGCGTAGTGCAGGTTATATCGTCGTAGGATATATCTATCCTTTCTCTGGTCCCCGGCGTGATCGGTCTTCTTGTTTTAATTGCCATTTTTACAACATCCCTTCAAGCATCTCAATTTTTTGTCCGCTCATAAGTTTGACATAAGCCTTCTTTATCCTTGCGCTCCTGCCGACGCTGCGACCGACCTGTCTTCTTCTGCCGTCGGAGTTTATGGTGTTGACGCTTAGGACCTTAACGTTAAAAAGCTTCTCGACCGCGTTCTTGATGTCCACCTTTGTGGCATCAGGCAGAACGGAAAAAGCATAGATATCTGACGAAGCTTTAAGTCCGGTTGATTTTTCTGTTATTATCGGCCTGATTATTATCTGATCAAAGTTCCTCATTTTCCTGCGTACCTCTTTTCCAGGCTTTTGACCGCAGCCTTGTCCAGGAGCAGCCATTCATGCGCTACTACATCAAGCACATTTATGTCCTTGGAGAACACCAGTTTTGAAGCTTTCAAATTTTTTGCGGACCTAATTGTCTTTTCGCCGGCCCCGTCAAATACCATAAGGCTGTTTAGAGCTCCCAGCTTTTCAAGGAATGCCGACATATCCTTTGTCTTTCCCGAAGCGGGCAATTCCTGGTCTATCACCTTCAACTTGTCAGATATGGCTTTATCGCTTATCACCATCGCTATTGCGGCTTCTCTTGTTTTCTTGTTGAGCGAATGCGAAAAGTCCCTCGGCTTTGGGCCAAAGTTGACCCCTCCGCCTCTCCACAGAGGAGACCTTATGGAACCAGACCTTGCTCTTCCTGTGCCCTTCTGGCTCCAGGGTTTTTTGCCGCCGCCTCTAACTTCTGTCCTGGTCTTGGACGAAGCGGTCCCCTGCCTCTTTGAAGCCATAAGCCAGGTAAGGGCCAGATGAACAACGCTTTCTTTTGGGGTCCTTGAAAAGACCGTGTCGCTTGCTTCAAGTGTTCCCGAAGTTTTCCCGTTAATATTTATCAGTTTCAGGCTTGTCATTTCTTCTTTTCCGCCTTTTTAGCAGCCGTTCTCTTTATCGTTACAAAAGCGCCCCTGGGTCCCGGCACCGCGCCTTTGATAAGAACTATGTTCTTTTCGGGGTCTGCTTCGAACACCATAAGGTTCTTAACTGTCACTTTTTCTCCGCCCATCCTGCCCGCCATCCTTTTTCCCTTATAGACCCTTCCAGGAGTTGTGCCCGCCCCGATAGACCCCGGGATCCTGTGGGACTTGGAACCGTGGGTCATATGGCTTCTCATAAAATGATGTCTCTTGATCGTACCGGCAAATCCTTTGCCTATGGACACACCTACCACAGAAACCTTTTCCCCTGCCGCAAAAATGTCCGTCTTAACCTGCTGTCCCAGGGCGATCTTTGAGGTATCTTCTGCCCCGAACTCCTCGAACTTATTAAGGTTCTCTTTAACGCCCGACTGAGCATAAGAGCCGACGATGGGCTTAATAGACCTTTTTGAAACCCTTGTGCCTATCTGGACCGCTTTCTTTTCCTCAAGTATCCTGGTAACAAAGCACGGGAGCGCCTCTATTACGGTGACCGGAACGGCTGCTCCCGACTTGTCGTATACCTGGGTCATTCCTAATTTTTTACCGAATATTCCAAAACCCATTTTATTTCCTTTAAGAAAGTTTTATTTCTATATCGACGCCCGCCGGAAGATCTATCTGCATAAGAGCGTCCACGGTCTGCGGAGCAGGGTCCAGGATGTCTATCAGCCTCTTGTGCGTCCTTATCTCAAAATGCTCCCTCGACTTTTTATCTACATGCGGCGACCTCAGTACGCAGTAGACCTCTTTGTCGGTCGGAAGAGGTATCGGCCCCGAAACCGCTGCCCCTGCCCTCTTTGCCGTCTCTATTATCTTCTGAGAGGACTGGTCCAGCATCCTGTGGTCGTATCCTTTGAGCCTGATCCTTATCTTTTGTCTTGACACTTTATTCCTGCGCCTTTCCCGACGATTTAAGGATTATGCCTTCCGATATGTTCTTGGACACTTCTTCATAGGATGAGAACTCCATTGTATAGGATGCCCTTCCCTGGGAAGAAGACCGCAGAGTCGTGGAATATCCGAACATTTCGGAAAGAGGCACTTTTGATTTTATGGTCTGCATTTCCTTATAGGATTCCATGCCCTCTATGCGGGCCCTTCTGCTGTTGAGGTCGCCCATAACATCCCCGAGATACTGCTCCGGGGTAACAACTTCCACCTTCATTATTGGCTCCAGCAGCACGGGTTTTGCCTTCATCACCGCGTCTTTAAAAGCCATAGAACCTGCGATCTTAAATGCGATCTCGGAAGAATCGACTTCGTGGAACGAACCGTCATAAAGAGTGACTTTTACGTTCAAGACCGGGTAACCGGCAAGCACGCCGCCGGTCATTGCCTCTTTGATGCCGGCTTCGACAGCAGGAATGTATTCCCTCGGAATTGCGCCGCCGACGATCTTGTTCTCAAACTCAAAGGTCTTTTCCTTTGAAGGCTCAACCTTTATATAGACATGGCCGTACTGTCCGCGGCCTCCCGTCTGTCTGATGAACTTTCCTTCGGCCTGAGCGCCTCCCTTGATGGTCTCTCTGTAGGCTACCTGGGGTTTTCCAACATTGGAATCAACTTTGAACTCGCGCAGCAGTCTGTCCACTATTATTTCCAGATGCAGCTCTCCCATGCCTCCGATGATGGTCTGCCCGGTCTCGGGATCGGTCCTGACCGTAAACGTCGGATCTTCTTCGGCGAGCTTTTGCAGAGAGGCCCCCAGTTTTTCCTGGTCGGCCTTGGTCTTGGGCTCTATCGCAACGGAAATGACCGTCTCCGGAAATACCATGGATTCAAGTATTATCGGGGCTTTCTCATCGCACAGAGTGTTGCCGGTGGTAGTGTTCTTAAGTCCTACAGCCGCGGCAATATCTCCCGCGTTGACCTCTTCGATCTCTTCTCTTTTATTGGCATGCATCTGCAGCAATCTTCCGATCCTTTCTCTGGTCCCTTTTGTCGAATTTAATATATATGATCCGCTTTTCATTGTTCCTGAATACACCCTAAAAAATGTCAGTTTTCCAACGAACGGGTCCGTCATTATCTTGAACGCCAGACCTGCAAAGGGAGCGCTGTCCAAGGCCCTTCGCATCGCCTCTTCCCCGCTGTCGGGGTCTATCCCTTTTACCGCAGGTATGTCAACCGGTGAAGGAAGATACTCTATGACCGCGTCCAGCAGGGGCTGAACGCCTTTGTTCTTGAAAGCGGTTCCGCAGGTGACCAGAACGATTTTCCCGCCGATCGAACCTTTTCTAAGCCCGGTCTTAATCTCTTCTACCGTTAACTTGTGTCCCTCTAAGTATTTTAGCATTAATCCATCGTCCGCGTCAGCAGCCGCTTCAAGAACTTTTTCATGGTACCTTGCAGCCTTGCTTTTTAACTCCTGGGGTATCGGCTCCACCTTGAATTTTTCACCTTTGGCATCTTCATAAATTATGGCCTTCATTTCCACCAGGTCTATTACGCCCTTAAAAGAGTCCTCCGCTCCTATGGGAAGCTGTATCGCAACTGGATGCGTGTGGAGCCTTTCGTGCATCATCTTCATCACTCTTTTGAAATCCGCCCCCACTCTGTCCATTTTGTTCACAAAAGCAAGCCTGGGAACATGGTTCCTTACCGCCTGCCTCCAGACGGTTTCGCTCTGGGGCTGGACGCCGCCGACCGCGCAGAACACCGCCACGACCCCGTCGAGTACTCGCAGGGACCTTTCCACTTCCACGGTAAAATCAACGTGGCCGGGTGTATCTATTATGTTTATTCTGTGCTCTTTCCAGGAACAGGTCGTGCAGGCAGAGGTGATCGTTATGCCCCTCTCTTTTTCCTGCTCCATCCAGTCCATGGTGGCTGTGCCTTCGTGCACTTCGCCTATTTTATACAGCTTGCCCGTGTAATAAAGGATCCTCTCGGTAAGAGTGGTCTTGCCCGCATCGATGTGGGCCATGATACCGATGTTCCTGGTCTTTTCAAGCGTGAATTGTCTTGCCATCTTCTTCCTTTTCCTCTACCACCTGAAATGCGCAAAAGCTTTGTTGGCCTCTGCGGTCTTGTGCAGGTCCTCTCTTTTTTTTGCCGCGCCGCCTGTCCCGTTAGAAGCGTCCATTATCTCAGAGGCCAGCTTTTCTGCCATGGAACGTCCCTGCCGCTCCTGTGCCGACATCCTGAGCCATTTCATGGCTATAGAAGTTCCTCTGTCCTTGGTGACCTCTATCGGTATCTGATATGTGGAGCCTCCCACCCTTCTGGACTTGACCTCCATGAAAGGAGTGATGTTCTTAAGAGCTTTTTCAAATACGCCCATCGGGTCCTGGGAGCTCTTTTTTGCTACCTGTTCCATGGCTCCGTAAAAGATCTTTTCGGCCGTGGCTTTTTTGCCCTTGATCATGAGTTTGTTGACAAACTTCTGAACCATCAGGCTCCCGAACTTTGGATCTGCAGATCCCTTTCTCTTGCTTATCCTTCCTCTTCTCGGCATGTTATTTAGCCTCCGCTTTCCCCTGGCCCTTTGGCCTCTTGGCTCCATATTTTGACCTTGACTTTAATCTGTTCTCAACTCCGGCAGTATCAAAAGTTCCTCTTACTATGTGATACCTGACCCCGGGAAGGTCCTTGACCCTTCCGCCTCTTATCAGGACCACCGAGTGCTCCTGAAGATTATGTCCCACTCCCGGAATGTAAGCCGTTACCTCCATGCCGTTGACCAGGCGAATCCTGGCAACTTTTCTTAAGGCGGAGTTCGGCTTTTTCGGCGTTGTGGTATAGACCCTTATGCAAACGCCCCTCTTCAGCGGAGAACCGCCGAGGGCAGGCGCCTTGCTCTTCTGCTTGCTCTGCTTTCTTCCCTTCCTTACCAGCTGCATTATTGTCGGCATTTGGTCCTTCTCCTTCTTATATCTTAGGCAACAGTTCGAGATACCTGTACCCGGCAAAACCGGTGCCGGCAGGGATCAGTTTTCCGATGATGACATTTTCCTTAAGGCCGTACATTTCATCCACTTTTCCTTCTATTGCCGCTTCCGTAAGTATCCTTGCCGTTTCCTGGAAGGATGCGGCAGAGATAAAGCTGTTGGTGATAAGCGATGCCTTGGTTATGCCCAGAAGGACCTGCTGCGCGGTCGGCTTTTCGCCCTTAACATCCTCGCAGATGGTTTCAAAATCAGCCTTATCCTTGAGCTCTCCAGGAAGCAGCATGGTATCTCCGGACTCAACTATCCTGATCTTTTTGGTCATCTGGCGCACCACTACCTCTATATGCTTGTCGTGTATGGTAACTCCCTGAGCCCTGTAGATCTTTTGTATCTCGTTGACCAGATGCTTCTGCGCCGCTTCCACCCCTTCTATCCTCAGCACATCGTGCGGATTTATTGTGCCGAATGTAAGCGGAGCACCCTTTCGCACATGATCTCCTTTGGCCACCCGGAGCCTGGTCTCATAAGGGACCACATATTCTAGCTTCTCGTTCTTTCCTGCGTAGATCACTATCTGCCTTGCGCCTTCGGCATCGATCACATCCACCTCTCCGTCCATCTCAGAAAGGATGACTGTATCTTTTGGCCGTCTTCCTTCAAAAAGCTCCTCCACGCGCGGCAGACCCTGGATGATATCTCTGGTCTTGCTGGGGTCTCTGCGTACGCTCTCCACCTTGGCTATCACTTCGTAGGCCTTAAGGTCCTGGCCGTCGTCAAAGAACATCCTGGAGCCCGAAGGTATCTGGTAGAATTCCCCCGGAGCTATTATCACATTGTGGTGCTTTGCTTTGTCCTCGATGTCTATAACGGCTCCCGGAGTCTTTGAAAGGACATTTGCCGCCAGTTCCGTTCCCAGCTTGACGGGGTCCCCGAATTTGACAAAAGGTTTTATGCCTTTTGGTATTTCGTATTCCTTTATCATCTTGGGGTTATAGACAAAGATCATCCCGTCGTTCTTTGTCACGGTTTCAACGAGCGTTTTTTCGCCGGTCTTTTTCTTCCTCTCAAAAGTGTCGATATCGATTATCCTGACCCTTCCTTCGGAAGTCGCGATTATATAGTCGTAGGTCGGGTCGTATTCGGCGATAACGCTGCCGGCAGAAGCATGGCTGCCGTCGGTAAGCTTCATTACCGAGCCGACCGGGATCGGGTATTCCTCTTCTCTTTCTTTTACCTTGACAGTGACCTTCGACTCTCTGGTCACTAGATTGACTTTGACGCCGTGATCATCCGCAAAAGGCTTTACCTCAAGTTCCTCGCCCCATTTAACTTTGCCCGGGTGCTTAGCCTTAATACCGATCTTTGCGGTCTTGTGCAGAGCCACGCCTCCTATATGGAACGTTCTCATGGTCAACTGAGTGCCCGGTTCTCCTATCGACTGGGCGGCGATAACGCCGACCGCCTCGCCGGTATTGATGAGAAGACCGGTGGACAGGTTTTTGCCGTAGCAGGCCTTACATATGCCTCTCTTGCACTTACAGGTAAGCGGGGAGCGGACCTCTACCGATTCTATGCCGGCTTCCGAGATCTGCTTTGCGGTCCCTTCTTCTATTTCCTCTCCCGCATCTACAATGACCTTGTTGGTTATCGGATCGCTTATCCTTTTTGCGGCGACCCTAGAAACTATCCTGGCGGATATCGGAACTATTTCTTCATAGCCTTCTTTTATCGGAGTGATCACCAGGCCTTTCTTGGCCCCGCAGTCATCCTCTATTATCATTACATCCTGGGTAACATCCACCAATCTTCTTGTGAGATATCCGGAATCGGCCGTTCTAAGAGCGGTATCCACAAGGCCTTTCCTTGCTCCGTAACAGGAGATAAAGTACTCGGTCACGCTAAGGCCTTCTTTGAAGTTGGTCTTGATCGGAATAGAGATGATGTTGCCGGACGGGTCCGCCATAAGGCCCCTTATACCGGAAAGCTGTCTTACCTGGTCAAGCGAACCTCTTGCTCCTGAGATCGACATAAGATAAACGGAATTGAGCTTGTCAAATTCATTGAGGAGCGCCTGTGTGACATTTGAGGTAACTTCGCTCCAGATGTCCAGAGCTTTTATGAACTGCTCCTTGGAAGAGATGGTCCCGCTCTTTTCCATTTTTTCGAGCTGTTCCACTTCGGATTCGGCCTTTGATACGATCTGACGTTTTTCTTTTGGAATAACGAGATCGTCAAGACCTATCGAAATGCCCGCAAGAGTTGCATATTTAAAGCCGAGCCGCTTTATCTCATCGGCTATCTGAGCCGTGACCGCAGAGCCGTACTTGACATAGCACTCTTTTACGAACTGCTCAACTTTTTTCTTATCAAAGTTCTCGTTGCGGTAGTTGAGTTCGGCTTCCGGCAGCTGCCTCTTGATCGCCCTTCTCATCGTGTGGTTGAACTTGATCCTTCCGACCGTAGTTTCGATAAGCTCTCCATCCATCCTTACCTTGATCTTTGCGTGGAGATGGATGACATCCGTATCATGGGCGATCATTGCCTCATCTTCTGAGGCAAAAACCATCCCTGCGCCTCTTGGCTGGTTCTCGTCAATAAAGGTCATGTAATAGGTCCCCAGGATGATGTCCTGAGTAGGGGTAACTATAGGCCTGCCGGACGCCGGCGAAAGCAGGTTGTTGGCGGACAGCATCAGGACTTTGGCTTCTACCTGCGCCTCGGTCAGCAGAGGAACATGGACCGCCATCTGGTCACCGTCAAAGTCAGCATTAAAAGCGGTGCAGACCAAAGGATGTATCTGGATCGCTTTACCTTCTACTAGTATCGGCTCAAAGGCCTGGATGCCCAGCCTGTGAAGTGTGGGCGCCCTGTTAAGCATTACCACATGGCCTTTAATAACTTCTTCAAGGATGTCCAAGACAACGATGTCTTTTCTCTCGAGCTGTCTCTTTGCGCTCTTTACATTTTGAGAAAGGCCTTTTTCCACCAGTTTACGGATAACAAAAGGTTTGAAGAGTTCCAGCGCCATCTCTTTGGGAAGGCCGCACTGGTGCATCTTTAGGGATGGTCCGACCACGATGACCGATCTTCCGGAATAATCGGCGCGCTTTCCAAGCAGGTTCTGCCTGAACCTGCCCTGCTTGCCTTCTATTATATCTGTAAGAGACTTGAGAGGTCTTCCCGTTGTTCCTGTGACCGCTCTTTTTCTTCTGCCGTTGTCAATAAGGACATCCACGGCTTCCTGCAGCATCCTCTTTTCGTTGCGGATGATCATCTCGGGAGCGCCCATCGCGATCATCTTTTTTAGCCTGTTGTTCCTGTTGAGGACCCTTCTGTAAAGGTCGTTCAGGTCCGATGTTGCAAAACGTCCGCCCTCCAGCTGGACCATGGGACGCAGGTCCGGCGGCATTACCGGGATCACTTCCAGGATCATCCACTCCGGCCTGTTGCCTGATTTAAGGAAGTTTTCCGCGGTGCGCAGCCTCTTGATTATCTTGATCCTTTTTTGCCCGGCAGATCCTTTAAGGTCTTTCCTGAGCGTCTTTACAAGCGCCGAAAGATCTATCTGAGATAGAAGCTCCCTTATGGGTTTGGCCCCTGTCTCGGCCTTAAGCGCGCTGCCGTACTTTTCTTTCAGGTCCTGGTATTCGTTCTCTTTAAGCACATCTCCTACCGCAAGCTTTGTCTTTAGAGAGTCCGATATCTCCGTCACCACATAGGAGTCGTAGTATATGACCTCTTCGAGGTCTTTGTTGGTTATGTCAAGAAGCAGTCCCACATAGCCCGGGATGCCGCGAAGGAACCAGACATGGGAAACCGGCACGCAGAGCCTAATGTGCCCCATTCTTTCCCTACGGACCCTTGAAGTGGTCACTTCGACCCCGCATCTTTCGCAGATGATGCCCCTATATCTCACCCTGCGGTATCTGCCGCAGTGGCATTCCCAGTCTTTGACCGGGCCAAAGATCTTTTCGCAGAAAAGTCCTTTTCTTTCGGGCTTAAAGGTCCGGTAATTGATGGTCTCCGGTTTTTCGACCTCTCCATAGGACCAGGAAAGTATCCTTTCGGTAGAAACAAGCCCTATCTTAAGGTAGTCGAACCACGCGCCTTCCGGACGATGTGTCTTTTCGGTCATTTTTCCCTCTCTTTTGACAAGGATGATCCGCCAAAAAATCCTCTGCCACGCCTGGATTGCTGCACCTGCTTGCTGTCTTCGTCAAGATTTATCTCTTTGCCTTCTTTTGAGATGAGCTTGAGGTCAAGCCCGAGGCTCCGAAGTTCCTTTACCAGCACCTTGAAGGATTCCGGCGTGCCCGGTTTTGACATCGGCCGTCCTTTAATAATGGACTCGTAAACTTTTGCCCTTCCTCCGACATCGTCCGACTTTATCGTCAGCAGTTCCTGCAGGCAGTGCGCCGCGCCGTATGCTTCCAGCGCCCAGACTTCCATTTCACCGAACCTCTGTCCGCCGAACTGCGCCTTTCCGCCGAGAGGCTGCTGCGTGATCAGCGAGTAAGGTCCTGTTGACCTTGCGTGCATTTTGTCATCAACAAGATGGATGAGCTTCATTATGTACATGGTGCCGCAAACGACCGCCCGGTCAAAGGCCTTGCCGGTCCGCCCGTCCCTAAGCTCCACTTTACCCGTCTTGGTCAGCCAGCCGTTGCCTGTTTCAAGAGCGGCCCGCTCAAGTTCCCTTTCGATGGGTTTAATTGAAGCGTCCTCTTCAAAAGTTTCATAGAATATCGGGACCTCGTAATTGCACCCCAGGTGCCTTGCCGCCTCTCCAAGGAGGAGTTCATAGATCTGGCCCACATTCATTCTTGACGGAACGCCAAGAGGGTTCAGAACTATATCGACAGGAGTGCCGTCCGGAAGGTACGGCATATCTTCCATCGGAAGCACTCTGGACACAACACCCTTGTTGCCGTGGCGCCCTGCAAGTTTGTCGCCGATAGAGAGTTTTCTTGACTGAGCTATATAGACCCTGATTATCTCGTGAACTCCTGGAGGCAGCTCGTCGCCGTTCTCCCTTGAAAAGGTCTTGACCGAGATAACTTTTCCGACCTCGCCTGGAGGCACTTTGAGAGAGGTGTCCCTCATATCCCTGGCCTTGTCGCCAAAGATGGCCCTTAAGAGTTTTTCTTCGGCAGGCAGTTCGGTTTCGCCTTTTGGAGTTACCTTGCCGACAAGTATATCGCCCGGCTTGACCTCGGCGCCCACAAGGATAACGCCCCGTTCATCGAGATTCCTTAAAGCATCCTCGCTGACATTGGGGATCTCTCTTGTTATCTCCTCCATGCCGAGCTTGGTGGTCCTGACATCTACCTCGAGCCTTTCTATATGTATAGAGGTAAGGACATCGTCCCTCACAAGCCTTTCGCTCACAAGGATGGAATCCTCATAGTTGTATCCTTCCCAGGGCATAAAGGCCACCAGTATGTTCCTGCCCAGGGCTATCTCTCCTCCGTCCGTGGTAGAGCCGTCAGCTATGACCTGACCCTTTTTCACCCTTTGGCCCGCCTCAACTATCGGCCTCTGGTGCAGACAGGTGTTCTGGTTGCTCCTCTGGAATTTTTTGAGCTTATAAGTTTCGGTCTTGCCCGATTCGTTCTTGATAGAGATCTCCATTGAAGAGACTTTTGTCACTGTGCCGGAAGAATCGCACACAAGGGGTATCTTTGAATCAAGCGCCGTCTGCTCTTCGAGCCCGGTCCCTACAAAAGGGGCCTCCGGACACAGCAGAGGGACGGATTGCCTTTGCATGTTGGCGCCCATCAAAGCCCTGTTGGCATCGTCATGCTCAAGGAAAGGTATCAGCGCGGTGGTTATGCCTATGACCTGCTCCGGGGCAACTCCGATGTAATCCAGGTCTTCGGAGGGCACTACCGCAAATTCCCGCTTGAACCTGGCGGGCACTTTGCTGTCCACTATCTTTCCGTGATCATCTTTGCGCACATCGCACGGCCCTATTTTATAGTAGTCTTCTATATCTGCGGTCATGTATTCTATCTTGTCGGTCACTTTTCCGTTGACGACCTTAAAATAGGGCGTCTCTATAAAGCCGTATTCATTTATCCTTGCATAGGTGGACAGAGAAGAAATGATGCCCGCATTGGGTCCTTCGGGCGTTTCGATGGGACAGACCCTGCCGTAGTGGGAAGGATGGATGTCCCTGACCTCAAAGCCGGCCCTTTCTCTGGTAAGGCCTCCCGGCCCAAGAGCGCTGAGCCTTCTTTTGTGCGTTAATTCCGAAAGCGGGTTGGTCTGGTCCATGAACTGCGACAGCTGTGACGAACCGAAAAATTCGCGGAACACCGCGACTATCGGCCTGATGTTTATAAGCTGCGACGGGACCAGTTTTTCTCCGCTCTTTATGACCATCTGCTCGCGGATAAGGCGCTCGACACGGACTAGCCCCACCCTGAACTGCCTCTGCAGCAGCTCTCCTACCGACCTGATCCTCCTGTTGCCAAGATGATCGATGTCGTCCGGCATGCCTTCGCCAAGATTGATCTTGATCAGGGTCCTGACTATGCCCAGGATGTCCTCCTTGGTTATAGTTCTCTTGCTTTCAGATACATCTATGCCCAGCCTCTTGTTCATCTTGTACCTGCCGACCCTGCCGAGGTCATACCTCTTGGCACTGAAGAAAAGGTTGTTGAGGTAGGTCTGTGCGCCTTCGGCCGTAATGGGATCTCCGGGCCGCAGTTTCTTATAGATCTCAAGGAGCGCTTCTTCTTTTGGCATTATCGGCGCTTCTTTGAGCGTCTTTCTCCTGAACTCGTTATCGCACAGAGCGGAGTTTATCTCTTTTTCCGTGCAGCCGATAGCGCATAAAAGTTTGGTTATCGGTATTTTGCGCGTCCTGTTTATCCTGGCATGGATAACATTCTGGGCATCGCTCTCTATCTCAAGCCAGGAGCCTCTGTCGGGCACTATCGTGGCATAGTAGGTCATTTTGCCACCGCGCTCCGAATGCTTGCTCCCGCGGAAATAGACGCCCGAAGAGCGGACCATCTGGCTGACAACAACTCTTTCTGCGCCGTTTATCACAAAGGTAGCGCTTTGCGTCATCAGAGGAAGGTCCCCAATAAATACCTCCTGGGATTTTACCTCGCCGGTCTCCTTGTCCAGGAGCCTTGCGGTGACCTTAAGGGGGGCGCAATATGTGACCTCCCTGATAAGGCAGTCCTCCAGGCTGTATTTAGGCTTTTCAAGTTTATAGGCACCCGTAAATTCGAGCTCATACTTTCCGCCATGGCCCTTTATGGGAGAAATATTCTTCAACTCCTCCTTGAGGCCTCTGTCCAAAAAGTCCTGAAAGGAACTTTTCTGCATCTCCAGAAAATCCGGCGGCTTAAGTTTTTTTACGGACCTAGGGTAAGGATTTATCCTTTTTTTACTTGATTTCAACTGCGCCTCCCTGCTCTTCGAGCTTTTTCTTGATCTCTTCCGCTTCGGCCTTCTTGATCTTGGTCTTGACCGGTTTCGGCACGGTATCAACTATGTCCTTTGCTTCCTTTAGACCCAGGCCTGTCAGCTCTCTTACAACTTTCAGTATCTGGATCTTCTTGTCCCCTACGGAAGTAAGGATAACGTCAACTTCGTCCTTGGCTTCTTCGGCCGGGCCCGCTGCTGCTGCCGCTCCCATGACCGCTACCGGAGCCGCTGCCGTTACGCCGAACTTTTCTTCCAGCTTTTTGACCAGGTCGGAAAGCTCCAGCACAGTCATCCCTTCGATCGTCGTCATCATCTCCTCTAAATTAGCCACTTAACTCAGCCTCCCTTCTTTTTTGAAATAGCATCAAGCGTATAGACCAGTTTTCTCATGGGCCCGGACAATACATTCACAAAGCCGCTTATCGGGCTCTTCATGCCCGCAAGGGCCATTGCGATCAGTGTTTCCCTTCCGGGAAGAGCTGCTATCTTTTTGACCATAGAGGCATCGACAAATCTGCCTTCCATGACGGCCCCTTTGACCGCGGGCTTTTCGTTCTCTTTCAGGAATTTGGAAAGTATCTTTGCCGGCTGAACAGGGTCCCCATAGCCAAAAATAACTGATGTCGGGCCCGCAAGTATCGGCCTTATCTTTTCAAGATTATCGCCTTCAAAGGATCGCTCCGCCAAAGTGTTCTTTACTACCTTATAGACCGCCTTTTCTTTCCAGAGTTCGTTGCGCAACTTGGTCATCTGCGCCACGGTAAGAGCATTGTGGTCCGTAAAAACTATTATGCTGCTTTTGCTTATGCTTTCCTTGATCTCGGCCACTGCGGATACCTTTTCGGGCCTCGGCTCCTTAACAGCCTTTTTTGCTTCCTTGATCATGATCAGTCAGCCTCCTGTGCGCTCTTAAGCGCCTTTTGCACATTGAGTTTAATTGACGGCCCCATGGTAGAAGAGATATAAGCCGACTTAAAATACAGGCCCTTGAAAGCGCTGGGCCTGGCTTTGTTAACGGCTTCCAATACTGCCATGATATTTGAGGATATCGCCTTTGCGTCAAAAGACACTTTGCCGATCCCGAGGTGGATCACGGCGGATTTGTCGGGTTTGAACTCTACTTTGCCCGCCTTAAAATCCTTGACGGCTTTTGAAATATCATTTGTAACGGTACCGGCCTTGGGATTAGGCATAAGTCCTTTTTTGCCAAGGACTTTGCCGAGCTTGCCTACAGAGGCCATAACATCCGGGGTTGCAAGAAGAAGATCAAATTCTGTCCAGCCGCCCATTATTTTTTCCACCAGGTCATCCATTCCCACATGGTCGGCGCCTGCCTCCTGGGCTTCTTTATACTTTTCGCCCTTTGCAAGAACTGCCAGCGTCACCTTTTTACCTGTTCCTCCGGGAAGAGCTACCGTTCCTCTCACATTCTGGTCGGTCTTTTTGGGATCTATCCCCAGCCTTATCGAAAAGTCTATGGTCTCGTCAAATTTTGCCGGGGCGGTCTTTTTGAGCAGTTCAACCGCTTCCTCTATAATGTATAGGGCGTTCCTGTCAACAAGCTTTGCTTTTTCGGCATACTTTTTTCCTGTTTTCATCCTTTTATCTCTATTCCCATATTTCTTGCCGTTCCCTCGATTATCCTGCTGGCAGCCTCTATGTCCCGGGCATTTAGGTCCGGCAGTTTGATCTGCGCTATCTCCTCGACCTGTTTTTTTGTTACGGACCCGACCTTGTTCCTGTTGGGTTCCCCGGAGCCTTTTTCCACTCCTGCCGCTTTTGTGAGCAGGGTAGATGCCGGGGGGGTCTTGAGGACAAAGGTAAAGGACCTGTCCTCGTATATGGATATCTCTACAGGGATGGTCATATCCCCTTTGTCCTGGGTCTGAGCATTATATGCCTTGCAGAATTCCATAATGTTGACACCGTGCTGCCCAAGGGCCGGGCCTATCGGAGGGGCCGGATTAGCTTTGCCGGCCTGTATCTGGAGTTTTACTTTTGTCTTAAGAGCTTTTGCCATTTTTATATTATTTTTTCCACCCGGTCAAAATCGACCTCGACCGAAGTGTCCCTTCCAAAGATGTTTATCATCGCCTTCAATTTGGACTTGCCCGCATTTATTTCGGAAACCGAACCCGTGTATCCCCTAAAGGAGCCGCTGATTATCCTTATCGGCTCTCCCACCTCGAACTCGACGGTGACCTCTTTTTCCTTGATGCCTATCTGCTTTAAAACCCTCTGCATCTCTCTGTCCGTAACAGGGACCGGGTGGATCTTTCCGCCGATGAACCTTGCCACTCCCTGGGTCTGCCTAATTTCGAACCACACTTCCTCGTCCATGATCATCTCGACAAAAACGTAGCCCGGGTACATCTTTCTTTTGCGGACCACCCTTTTGTCGCCCTTTACTTCCACCGTCTCTTCTTCCGGGACCAGGACCCTGAACACTTTGCCGCTCCAGCCGCGGGTCTGTATCTCATTTTCTATCTTGGCCTTTACCCTGTCCTCCATCCCGGTAAGGGTCTGAACGATATACCACTTTGGCTCCTGAACCGGTTTAGGCTCTTCAGTAACAGGCGTTTCAGCCGCCGGAGCCCCAGCCTCGGAAGGCTTAGACTCGGCTTCGGGCTCCTGGGCTTGAGCTGCCGCAGTTTCGACAGGGGCCTCTTCTACGGCAGGGGCAGAAGCCTCCTGCACGGGACCCTGTTCGGGGGTCACCGGAGCCTCCGGAACCTGAGCCTGCTGCTCAGCAGTCCCAGTTTGTTCTATTTCTGCTCCGGCCAAATTCTCTTCCATGCTCACAACCTTATATTTATATTGTCGGTCAAGAATTTAAAGATCTTGACGAACGAAACATCGACCAGAGTTATGAAGACCGCCGACAAAGCCACTATCACAAGTATTATCACGGTCGCCGTTGTAACATACCTGCGGTCCGGCCAGACGACTTTCTTTGCTTCCGCCTCGGTCTCCTTTAAATATTTCTTTACCGCTTCCGCTATCTCTTTTATCTTATTCATTCTATTTCCGGACAGGTGGGACAGGAATCGAACCTGCAACCTGCGGTTTTGGAGACCGCTGCTCTGCCAGTTGAGCTACCCACCTTTAATCGCGGCGGGAAATCACAAATCCAATTCTCCAAATCCCAAACCACCTGTCTTACGATTTCTCTTCCTTGTGCAAAGTCCTTTTTCTGCACGACGGACAGTACTTCTTTATGCTTAATTTTTCCGAGCCCGGTTTTTTGTTCCTGGTTGAGGCGTAGTTTTTCCGTTTGCAGGTCCCGCACGACAGTGTGATTATTTCTCTCATGACTTTGGCTCACATTCCTTCTTTATCAAAGACAAAAATACCCCGCGCACAAATATCCTCCGCTTCCAAAAACTTTGGAAATTCTGCGAGGTCGGTCCTTTTTCAGAACACTTTTATTTTACATCCGCGGAACTAGCTTGTCAATAGGCTTTTAGTCCAGCACCGCTATCTTCCCCCGTCCCAATACTCTAGCCCCTGCAACGATCCTGAACGGGTATATCCCATTTCCGACTGTACTGCCAAAGTCATCCTTGCCGTCCCATTCAACCTCGTTATACCCAGCCTTGCCTCCCATACTTCCGGTTGTATAGCTCCTCTTCCACACCAGCGCTCCTCTTACATCAAAGATATAGACCAGTATATTGCTGTCCACTGTAAGGTTATATGTTATCTTTGTTGCTCCTGTTGTTGTATTGAATGGATTAGGATAGTTGAGCGGCGTCCCTATTATCTCTGCCTCAGACCCTGCTCTTACCTCAAGGTCGGTTGCCTCATATGTTGCCCAGTTACCAAGATAATCAGATACCTCTATCTTTAGATCATACTTGCCCGGAACCAGTTCGTTCTTGGTCTTAAAGGTGAATACCCCTGTGGTTGAATTGTATGAATCGGTAGAAGCATCAAATGAGGCATATGTATACAATGTTGAGCCAAGGGTTATCTTAAGATTATCTATATACACTCCTCCAACAGTATCTGACCCTGATAGTTTTGCTTTAATTGTCGGGATAGAGTTTATTGTGTCTCCTGACACCACTCCTGCCTCGTTTATCTTGACATCAGAGATAACGGGTTTGGTGGTGTTCAGGTCGTAGATGAGGACGCGGTTGTTTTCGGAATCACACACAAAAAGCTTGCTATCATTGACGCTTACCCCTGTTGGATAATTAATCGTGGACGCGGAAAGATTATTGTTCTGGTTGATCGATGTGGAGATCATATCAGGCTGTCCAACTACAATATCAGCATCCGGATTGTTGCCTGCGGGTATGTTGTTATAGATCAGTACTCTGTGATTACTCTCATCCGAAATAAATATTCTTGAACCGTCAATCCACAAAAATGCGGGATGTAATAATGTTCTCGAAGAAGCAGCTCCGCCCTGATTACCAGAATTTGAGGTCATATCAGGCTGGCCGATCACAAGATCAGCTGGAGAGTTATTGCCTGTGGGCAGTGAATTATATATTAGGATCCGATTGTTACGGTAATCCGCTATGAATAGTTTGGTCCCATCAAAAAACACATCGGTCGGAGTATATAAGCTTTTTGCGGATAATCCGCCGTTATTGGCAGTGTTAGAGGTCATATCGGGCTGGCCGATCACAATATCCGCGGAAGCGTTGTTGGCGGATGGGATCGTGTTAAAGATCAGGACCCTGTTGTTATTGATATCCGCGATAAACAACCTTGTCCCGTCACAGTAGAGACCTGATGGAGTATACAACGTATTTGCGGCGCAGCTTGACGCGCCAAGACCTGCATTGATCAAATTGGAGTTCATGTCCGCCTGACCGATCACAACGTCGGCAGCAGCATGGTTCGCGGATGGAAGCGAATTAAAAATAAGGACACGGTTGTTGAGCCTATCGCAAACAAACAGCTTACCCGCCGCGCAGCATATCGCTTCGGGCCATGAAAGGCTTGACGCGGAAACCCCGCCGTTATTTGCTTCTCCTGTTGTCATACCGGGCTGGCCGATAACAAGATCGGCAGCCGCGTTATTGCCCGTCGGAATGGAATTGTAGATCAAGACGCGGTTGTTGGTGTACTCCGAAACGAGCATCTTTGACCCGGCAAACGCCACAAAGCGAGGCTGGGCC
Organism: uncultured bacterium; assembly: GCA_964443545.1. GTDB lineage: Bacteria > Margulisbacteria > WOR-1 > JAKLHX01 > JBAZKV01 > JBAZKV01. The sequence continues at coordinate 71 of CAYUCV010000006.1, read as the reverse complement.
ATTGTATTTGATCTTGTCCACGTGGTAGTTTGATTTGCCGAATTGCTGGTCATATCCGGCTGGCCGATGAC